>NZ_BCRB01000018.1 GCF_001552375.1 Cellulomonas iranensis NBRC 101100 = JCM 18110
GCCCGCGCCTGGGCCGGCCGAGCGCACCGGCGGCGACGTCGCGCGTCGCCGCCGGTGCCGCCGCTGCCGTCGCCCTGACGGCGCGGTCCGGCGGGCCTCAGCGCAGCGTCGCGCGCATCGTGCGCAGCGCCGTGTCGAGCACGGTGCGCAACGTCTCGACGGTGAGCGCGTCCACCCCGCCCGCGGCGTCCGCGCGGCGCAGGTCCGCACGGACCTCGTCGCCGAACCGGCGGACCATCGCCTCCGCCTCGACGCGCCGTCCGTGCGACGCGGCGCGCTCACGGTCGGGCGCGCCGGGCTGCGGCACCGCCGCGTCCCGGGCGCGCTGGGCCGCCGACGCGAGGTCGGCGCGCAGCCCGCGCATGGCCGCACGGACGTCGTCGCGCACCTGCGTGGCGTGCTCCCGCACGGTCTCGGCGATCTCCGCCTCGAGGTGCGCGAGCTCGCCGCGCCGCTCGTCGAGCTCCGCGCGACCCGCGGCCGTCAGCGTGTACGTCGCCTTGCGCCCCTCGTCGGACCGCTCGACGAGCCCCTCCTCCTCGAGCCGCGCGAGCCGCGGGTAGACCGTGCCGGCGCTCGGGCGGTACGTGCCGCCGAACCGGTCCGTGAGGGCCGTGATGAGCTCGTAGCCGTGCCGCGGCCCGTCCTCGAGCAGCGCGAGCAGGTACAGGCGGAGCTGGCCGTGCGCGAAGACCTTCACCATCAGACGGCCTCGTCCTGCACCGGCGCGTCCTGGACCGGTGCGTCCTGGACCGGCGCGTCCTGCACCGGCCCGGCGCGCAGCACCGTGACGTGACCGGTGACGGTCGTGGCCGACAGGAACGTCCCGCCGTCGCCCGCGTCGACCTCGACCGTGCGCTGGCCGGGCGACGACCCCTTGTGCTCCTGCCCGTCCACGACGAGCCGGCCCGAGACCGACTGCGCGCGCGCCCGCAGCCCGGCGCCGGCCGGGATGCGCACCGTGAGGTCGCCCGAGACGGTCGTGACGGTGAGCGAGGACGTGCCGCTGCCGACGTCGAGCGAGACGGCGCCGGAGACCGAGTTGCCCTGCACGAGCGTGAGCTGACCCGACGCGGACAGCTCGCCCGAGACCGTGTTGAAGCGCAGGTCGCCGTCGAGGCCGCGCGCCACGACCTCACCCGAGACGCTGTGGGTCGAGAGCCGCCCGTGCA
This sequence comes from Cellulomonas iranensis NBRC 101100 = JCM 18110, assembly GCF_001552375.1. GTDB lineage: Bacteria > Actinomycetota > Actinomycetes > Actinomycetales > Cellulomonadaceae > Cellulomonas > Cellulomonas iranensis. The sequence goes on from NZ_BCRB01000018.1 coordinate 1,173, forward strand.
GGTCGTCGACGACGATCGAGCCCGAGACGGTCGACACCGAGGCGTCCTGCCGCAGCCCCGCGACGAGCCCGTCGGCGCTCACGGTGCCGACCTTGGCGAGCACGTCGCGCGGCACGGCGACGTGCACGTCCGCGCGGTCCTTGTCCTGGAAGTTGCGGAACTTCTCGACGAAGCCCTCCCAGCCGCCGAGCGTGAAGCTGTACCCGATGCGCAGCTCGCCGTCGGACAGCGTGACCTCGAGCGGCCGGCCGTCCACGCGGTGCACCTCGAGGCGCGCACCGCGCGCGTCGGGGTCGTCGTGCGCGACCACGTCGACGCGCCCGCCGACCAGCCCCACGCGCAGCGCGCGCAGGTCCTCGACCTCGATCACCTGCGGGCCGGCGACGACCCAGGACTCCGTCGACATGGTTCCTCCAACGCGATATGTCGTGTGCAAGCGACACGCTATATCGCGTTCTGGGTGCCGGCAACCCCCTGCCGCGGCACGCGTCCCGTCAGGCGACGACGCCGGCGGCGCGCAGCTCGACCGTCAGGTCGTGCGGGTTCGACGCCACCGACAGCGCCTCCTCGTACGTCACGACCACGTCGCGCACGAGCGCGAACAGGTGCTGGTCGAACGTCTGCATCTTGTAGAAGTCGCCGTCCTTGATGAGGTCGGTCAGCGGCGGGTTCTCCTGCGGCTCGACGATCGCCTCGGCCGTGCGGCCCGTGTTCACCATGACCTCGATGACCGCGCAGCGGCCCGCGCCGTCGGCGCGCCGCACGAGGCGCTGCGACACGATCCCGCGCAGCGTCTGCGCGAGCGCGATCCGCACCTGCTTCTGCTCGTGCGGCGGGAAGAAGTCGACGATGCGGTTCACGGACTCGGCCGCGTCGATCGTGTGCAGCGTCGAGAGCACGAGGTGCCCGGTCTCGGCCGCGGACAGCACCGCGCGCACGGTCTCGACGTCGCGCATCTCCCCCACGAGGATCACGTCCGGGTCCTGCCGCATCGCGGCGCGCAGCGCGACCGTGAAGTCGGCCGTGTCCTGCCGCACCTCGCGCTGCGACACGATCGCCTTCTTGTCGGAGTGCAGCACCTCGATCGGGTCCTCGATCGTGACGATGTTGACCTCGCGGTACGAGTTCACGAGGTCGACCATCGCCGCGAGCGTCGTCGTCTTGCCCGCACCCGTCGGCCCCGTCACGAGCACCAGCCCCCGGGGCTCCAGCGCGAGCTCCCCGACCACCTCCGGCAGGCCCAGCTCGCCCAGCGCCTGCGCACCGATCGCGACCCGCCGGAACACCAGCCCGAACGTGCCGCGCGCCTGGTAGGCGTTGACGCGGAAGCGCCCCACGCCCGACAGCGAGTACGCGAAATCCGCCTCCTTGGTGCGCCGGAACTCCTCCACGAGGTCGTCCGGCAGCACCTCCTCGAGCATGCGCTCGGTGTCGACCGGGCGCAGCTCCGCGGCCTGCAGCTTGCGCAGCCGGCCGTCCACCCGCACGCGCGGCGCCGAGCCGACCTTGCAGTGCAGGTCGGAGCCCCCGGTCGAGGCGAGGGCGTGCAGGAAGGGGACGACGGACTGGGGCTGCTGGCTCACCCGGGGGATATCGGGAGCGCGGCTCCCGCACTTGAGCGGCGCGCGGCGCGCGCGGTGTGTGGGACCATGGTGCGACATCCCCGGCGCGTGCCCCCGTAGGCGCGCGCCGCGACCCGAGGAGAAGCAGCGATGAGCAAGCGTGGCCGCAAGCGTCGCTCCCGCAAGGGGAACGCCGCCAACCACGGCAAGCGTCCCAACGCCTGAGCGTTCGACGCCGTGACGTCACGAGGGCCCCGGAGCATCGGCTCCGGGGCCCTCGTGCGTCCCGCCCGGCGGCCGCGGGCCGCCACGGTCACGGGTCGGTGGTCAGGAGTCCTGACCGGTCGCGGCGCGCAGCCGCAGCACCGTGATCTGCTCGCGGATGCGCACGCGCAGCTCCGCGGGCGCCTCCTCCTGGCAGCAGCGCCTCACGAGCTGCTTCATGACGAGCTCGACCTGCTCCTCCTCGAAGCAGTCGGAGCACTCGTGCAGGTGCGCCTCGACGCGGTCGCGGTCGAGCACGCCGAGCTCGGAGTCGACGTACTCCCACAGCCGGTCCACGGCCTCGTCGCACCCGCACGGCGAGCCGGGCGCCGCGCGGCGTAGGTCCGCACCCGGCCGGACGCCGTCCTCCGGGCCGTCGCCGACCGCGCTCATCGCGCACCGCCCGCGGTGAGCCCACGTCCGCGTGCGTAGTCCGACAGCAGGTCGCGCAGCTGCGCGCGGCCACGGTGCAGCCGGGACATCACCGTCCCGATCGGCGTCCCCATGATCTCGGCGATCTCCTTGTACGCGAAGCCCTCCACGTCCGCGAGGTACACCGCGATGCGGAAGTCCTCGGGGATCTGCTGCAGCGCGTCCTTGACGTCGGAGTCGGGCAGGTGGTCGAGCGCCTCGGCCTCGGCCGAGCGCAGCCCGCGCGACGTGTGCGACTCGGCGCGCGCGAGCTGCCAGTCCTCCACCTCCTCCGACCGCGACTGCTGCGGCTCGCGCTGCTTCTTGCGGTAGGAGTTGATGTACGTGTTGGTGAGGATGCGGTACAGCCACGCCTTGAGGTTCGTGCCCGGGCGGTACTGGTGGAACGCGGCGAACGCCTTGGTGAAGGTCTCCTGGACCAGGTCCTCGGCGTCCGCGGGGTTGCGCGTCATGCGCAGCGCCGCGCCGTAGAGCTGGTCCAGGTGGACCAGCGCCTCCGCCTCGAACCGGTCGCTGCGGGCGGCGTCGTCCTCGCCGACCGGGGCACGCGTCGTGCCCTCGTCGTCGAGGCCCGCAGGGCTCTCAGGGTGCTCGCTCATCGCCCACGAGCCTAGTGCTCCGACCTGGACGTCACCTGAGGAGACGGTGAGACCCCACGGTGTGACGACCGGCACGGTCCCGCCCGTCGGGACGGCGGCGACCGCGGTGGCCTCGGGGGTGGCGACTGCACAGCTCATGCCACCCCCAACAGCGACGCGCGGCGTGCGCATTCCCGTGCGGCGTCGCACGGTGCGCACGGCGCACCGTGCGTGGGCGCGCCGCCTCCCGGGTCCGGCACTAGCGTGGGAGGCACCGCGCGTCCGCGGTGGAAGTCCCGGAGGAGGAGCCCGTGCTGCTGCGCCGCATCGCCCGACCCCTGTTCGCCTCGTGGTTCGTCAGCCAGGGGGTGGACGCGCTGCGGCACCCCGCGGCGCACGCGCAGGTCGTGCGCGACGGCGTCGACGGCCTGCGCGGACGCGTGCCCGCGTCCGCGCGGCGACGCGCCCCCGGCCCCCTCGGCCGCGCGCTGGCGGGCGAGATCTCCGACAAGGAGCTCGCGACGCTCGCGCAGGCGCACGGCGCCGCGATGGTCGTCGCGGGTGCGATGCTCGCGGTCGGGCGCGCACCGCGCGCCGCCGCGCTGGCGCTCGCCGGACTGACGCTGCCGGTCGTCGCGGTCAACCTGCCGGTGGGCCGCTCCGGCACGCTGACGAAGGACGAGCGCCGCGAGCGCTCCGAGCGGTTCGTGCGCGCGCTGTCGTTCACCGGGGGTGCGGTGCTCGCGGGCATCGACCTCGAGGGGCGCCCGGGCGTCGCGTGGCGCGTGCAGCACGCGCGCACCGACCGCGCGGCGCTGAAGGCGGCGCGCGCGGCCGAGGCCGCCCGGCACACGACCGACTGAGGGTGGACGCCGCAGGGCCGCGACACCGGTCGCCGCTAGCCTGAACGGCATGACGAGCCTGCACGCCGACCCGTGGTCCGCCCCCGTCGCCGACGGGCCGATCGACGCGACCGTCGCGGTGCCGGGCTCGAAGTCGCTGAGCAACCGCTACCTCGTGCTCGCGGCGCTCGCCGACGGCCCGAGCACGCTGCGCTCGCTGCTCGTGTCGCGGGACACGCGTCTCATGGCGGACGCGCTGCGTGCGCTCGGGGTCGGCGTCGAGCTCGGTGACGACGCCGTGCACGTGACGCCCGGGGAGCTGCGCGGGGCCGTCACCGTCGACTGCGGCCTCGCGGGCACCGTCATGCGCTTCCTGCCGCCCGTCGCGGCGCTCGCCGACGGCCCGGTCCGGTTCACGGGCGACGCCGAGGCGCTCGTCCGCCCCATGGGTCCGCTGCTGCGGGCCCTGCGCGCGCTCGACGTGCGCGTCGACGACGAGGGCGAGCCCGGCCACCTGCCGTTCACGGTGCACGGCCGCGGCACGGTCCGTGGCGGCAGCGTCGACGTCGACGCGTCGGGCTCGAGCCAGTTCGTCTCGGGTCTGCTGCTCGCCGCGGCACGGTTCGACCAGGGCCTGACGCTGCGCCACACCGGGCCGACGCTGCCGAGCCTGCCGCACATCGAGATGACGGTCGACGTGATGCGCGCCGCGGGCGTCGTCGTCGACGACTCGCGCCCGGAGATCTGGCACGTCGAGCCCGGCACGGTCGCGGGGCGCGACGTGCAGGTCGAGCCCGACCTGTCGAACGCCGCGCCGTTCCTGTGCGCCGCGATGGTCGCGGGGGGCTCGGTGCGCGTGCCGGGGTGGCCCGCGCGCACGACGCAGCCCGGCGGCCTGCTGCCCGGGATCCTCACGCGCATGGGCGCGTCCGCGACGCTCGACGGCGACGTGCTGACCGTCACCGGCACGGGCGAGGTGCGCGGCGTCGACCTCGACCTGCGCGCGGCCGGCGAGCTCGCACCCACGATCGCGGCGCTCGCGGCCCTCGCGGACTCCCCCACGCGCCTGCGCGGCATCGCGCACCTGCGGGGTCACGAGACCGACCGGCTCGCGGCCCTCGCGGCCGAGATCACGCGGCTGGGCGGGCAGGCCGAGCAGACGTCCGACGGCCTGGTGATCACGCCGCGGCCGCTGCACGGCGGCACGTGGCGCACGTACGCCGACCACCGCATGGCGACCGCGGGTGCGCTCGTGGGCCTGCGCGTGCCGGGCGTCGCGGTCGAGGACGTCGCCACGACCGCCAAGACGCTGCCCGGGTTCGTCGACCTGTGGGCGGGCATGCTCGCGGGCACGACGCCGGCTGGCGCGACGGGGCCGACGGCCTGATGGCGCAGCGGCGCTACGACGAGCGGGACGTGCGGATCCGTCCCGGCCGCGGCTCGCGCCCCCGCACCAAGCAGCGCCCCGAGCACGCCGACGCGTTGTCCGCGATGGTCGTCGCGGTCGACCGCGGGCGCTACACCGTGCTCGTCGACCCCGGCGGCCCGGACGAGACGCGCGTGCTGGCGATGAAGGCACGCGAGCTGGGCCGCGAGCGCGTGGTCCCGGGCGACCGCGTCGACGTCGTCGGCGACACGACCGGCGAGGACGGCACGCTCGCGCGCATCGTGCGGATCGGCGAGCGGCGCACGGTGCTGCGGCGCACGGCCGACGACACCGACCCGGTCGAGCGCGTGATCGTCGCCAACGCCGACCGGCTCGTCGTCGTCACCGCGCTGGCCGACCCGGAGCCGCGCACGCGCATGATCGACCGCTGCGTCGCCGCCGCGGACGACGCCGGCATGGAGGTGCTGCTCGCGCTCACCAAGGCCGACCTCGCGGACCCCGCCGAGCTCACGGCGCTGTACGCGCCGATCGGCGTCGAGGTGGTCGCGACGCGGCGCGTGACCGACCCCGTCACGGGCACGACGACGATCGAGGGCCTGGACGCGTTGCGCGACGCGCTGCGGGGCGAGATCTCCGTGCTGGTGGGGCACTCGGGCGTCGGCAAGTCGACGCTCGTGAACGCGCTCGTCCCCGACGCCCGGCGCGCGACGGGCGTCGTCAACGACGTCACCGGGCGCGGGCGCCACACCTCGACGTCGGCGGTCGCGCTCGAGGTCCCGGACGCGGGCGCGCCGACCTGGGTGATCGACACCCCGGGCGTGCGGTCGTTCGGGCTCGCGCACGTGGACCCCGCGCACCTGCTGCACGCGTTCGCGGACCTCGACGAGGTGGCGCGGGAGTGCCCGCGCGGCTGCACGCACCTGGGCGACGCGCCGGACTGCGCGCTCGACGAGTGGGTGGCCGACGCCGCCGACGACGCGACGCGTGCGGCGCGGGCCGCACGGCTGGACTCCTTCCGTCGCCTGCTGGTGAGCCGCCTGGGCACCGCGGACGCCGACGACACGCGTCCCTGACGGCGGCACGCGCCCGCGCGGGCGGACCCTCCCCCACGCGGACGGCGCGCTTGGGTAGGTTGACGCGCGGACCGGCCGCGCCGTGACCGGCCCGGGGACCGACGAGGGAGCGACGATGGCGTACGACGACGACCTGCGGCTCGCGCACGTGATCGCCGACCAGGTCGACGCGCTGACGATGTCGCGGTTCAAGGCCATGGACCTGCAGGTCGAGACGAAGCCGGACCTCACCCCGGTCTCCGACGCCGACCGCGCCGCCGAGGACCTCATCCGCGCGCAGCTGTCCCGCGCGCGTCCGCGCGACGCGGTGCACGGCGAGGAACGGCACGACACGGGCCACGGCCCGCGCCGGTGGGTGGTCGACCCGATCGACGGGACCAAGAACTTCGTGCGCGGCGTGCCGGTGTGGGCGACGCTGCTGGCCCTCATGGACGGCGACGAGGTCGTCGTCGGCGTGGTGTCCGCCCCGGCGCTGGGACGGCGCTGGTGGGCCGCGCAGGGCACGGGCGCCTGGACGGGGCGGTCGCTCGCGGCGGCCACGCGCCTGCACGTGTCGAAGGTCGCGTCGCTCGAGGACGCGTCGTTCTCGTACTCGAGCCTCACCGGCTGGGAGGAGCACGGCCGCCTCCCGCAGTTCATGGACCTGCAGCGGCGCGTGTGGCGCACGCGCGCGTACGGCGACTTCTGGTCGTACGTGCTGGTCGCCGAGGGCGCGGTCGACGTCGCCGCGGAGCCCGAGCTCGAGCTGTACGACATGGCCGCGCTCGTGCCGGTCGTCACCGAGGCGGGCGGGCGGTTCACGTCGCTGCGCGGCGTCGACGGCCCGCACGGCGGCGACGCGCTGGTGACCAACGGGCTGCTGCACGACGACGCGCTGGCGGCGCTCACGCCCTGATCCCGTCGGACCCGATCCGAGGAGACCCCGACACCGTCGACCCGCGAGGAGGCGCCGTGACCGGCAGCAGGGACGACCGCCACGCCGCGCACGCGGCGTCGTTCACGCACCACGCCGACGAGTACGCGGCGGTCCGCCCGGGCTACCCGCCCGCGGCCGTCGACCTGCTGGTTCCCGCCGGGGCCCGGGACGTGCTGGACCTCGCCGCGGGCACCGGCAAGCTCACGGCGGCGCTCGTGGAGCGGGGGCTGCGGGTGGTCGCGGTCGAGCCCGCGGCGGGCATGCGCGAGCAGCTCGCGGCCGCGCTGCCCGGCGTCGAGCTGCACGACGGCAGCGCCGAGGCGATCCCGCTGCCGGACGCGTCGGTCGACGTCGTGACCGTCGCGCAGGCGTGGCACTGGTTCGACGAGCCCGCCGCGGCCGCCGAGGTCGCGCGCGTGCTGCGCCCGGGCGGGACCCTCGGGATCGTGTGGAACGACCGCGACGAGGACGTGCCGTGGGTCGGCGCGTACGGTGCGCTGCTGCACGAGGCCGCGGGCCCGCAGCTCGCGCGCGACACGCACCCCGAGCCCGGCGACGCGTTCACGGACGTCCTGCGCACCGACGTGCGCTGGGACCACGTGCTGACGCCCGACGAGCTCGTGCGCCTCGCCGGCACGCGCTCGTACGCGATCGTGCTGCCGCCCGACGAGCGCGCGGCCCTGCTCGACCGCGTGCGCACGCTCGTGACGACGCACCCCGACCTGGCCGGCCGCCCCCGCGTCCCGGTCCCCTACGTGACCCGCGTCTACACGGCCCGCCGCCGCTGATCTCGACGCGAGGCGAGCGCACACGCGAACGACGACGACGTCCCGCGCCCGGCGCCCCGCCCTGAACCCGAACACGGCGACGACCAGTGCTCACCCCACGAGCCACCCGACCGACCACTGGTCACCTCGGACGCACGACCACCCGAACAGGCACTCCGAAGTGACCAGTGGTCACCCCACGAACCATCCGACCGACCACTGGTCACCTCGGACGCACGACCACCCGAACAGGCACTCCGAAGTGACCAGTGGTCGTCGGACGTGCCGACGAACCGACCAGTGGTCGCTCCCGGGCGCGACGAGGTGACCACTGGTCGGCGGGCAGGCAGTGGCCGTCGCGCCGACGTCAGCGGTGCGACGTCAGCCCGAGGACGGCCGGCAGCTCGGCGAGGTCGTGGATCACGTGGACGCCCGCGGCGGCGACGTCGGCCTCGGTGACCGGCACGCGGCGCGGTCCGGGCCGGTCGAGCCACACACCGACGAGCCCCGCGGCGCGCGCGGCGGTGGCGTCGACGTCGAGCTCGTCGCCCACGTACGCCGTGCGGGCCGGGTCGGTGCCCAGCCGCGCGCAGCCCTCGAGGAAGACGCGCGGGTCGGGCTTGCCGACGCCGAGCGTGTCGACGCCCACGAGCACCTCGATGCGGTCCGCCAGCCCGGCGCGCGTGAGCTTGTCGGTCTGGTAGCCGACGCGCGCGTTGGTCAGCGCGCCCACGCGCACACCGGCGGCCAGCAGCACGTCGAGCGCGGGGACGGCGTCGTCGTGCGCGGCCCAGCCGTCGGCGAACGCGGCGTCGAACACCGCGTCCCACGCGTCGTAGGCCGCGTCGTCGAGCACCGGGCCGCCCACGGCCGCGTGCAGCTCGTTGGCGCGCGTCATGCGCTGCTGCCGGAACGTCTGCTCGCCGCGCGTGTACGCGCGGTAGTGACCGCCCGGGTCGGCGCGCCACAGCGCGAGAGCGGCGTCGAGGTCGGCCCCCGGCGCGTACCGGTCGAGCACGGCCGCGAGCGCGCCGCGGAACGCGTCCCGCGTCGCGACGAGCGTGTCGTCGACGTCGAGCAGGACCCCGTCGATCCCCGACGCCCCCGCCGCCTCCCGCGTCACAGGCCCGCGCGCAGGCGCGCGAGCCGCGCGAGCGTCGCGTCCTTGCCGAGGATCTCCATCGACTCGAACAGCGGCGGCGACACGCGACGTCCGGTGAGGGCGACGCGCAGCGGCGTGTAGGCGAACCGCGCCTTGATGCCGAGCCCGCCCTCCTCGGCCGGGGCCACGAGCGCGGCGGCCAGCGCGGTCTGCGTGGCCTCGGTGGTGAACCCGTCGGCGGGCAGGTCGCCCAGCACGCGCGCGGCGGCGTCGAGCACGTCGGCGGCCTCGGGGCGCAGCGCGGCGCGCGCGTCCTCGACGACCTCGACCGCGTCGTCCGCGACGAACAGGAAGCCGAGCATGCCGACGGCCTCGCCCAGCAGCGTCATGCGCTCCTGCACGAGCGGCGCGCCCGCGTCGAGCAGCGCGCGGTGCTCGGGTGCGAGGTCCGTGTACGAGTCCGCGGGGACCAGGCCGGCGGCGTGCAGGTAGGGCACGAGCCGGTCGCGGAAGTCCTCGGGCGCGAGCAGGCGCACGTGCGCGGCGTTGATCGCCTCGGCCTTCTTGAGGTCGAACCGCGCCGGGTTCGGGTTGACGTCGGCGACGTCGAACTTCTCGACCATCTCGGCGACGGAGAAGATGTCGCGGTCGGGCGCGATGGACCAGCCGAGCAGCGCGAGGTAGTTGAGCAGGCCCTCGGGCGTGAAGCCGCGCTCGCGGTGCAGGAACAGGTTCGACTCGGGGTCCCGCTTCGAGAGCTTCTTGTTGCCCTCGCCCATGACGTACGGCAGGTGGCCGAACTGCGGCAGCACGCTCGCGACGCCCAGCTCGAGCAGCGCGCGGTACAGCACGACCTGGCGCGGGGTCGACGACAGCAGGTCCTCGCCGCGCAGCACGTGCGTGATGCCCATGAGCGCGTCGTCGACCGGGTTGACCAGCGTGTACAGCGGGTGCCCGTTGCCGCGCACGATCACGTAGTCCGGCACCGAGCCGGCCTTGAACGTCACGTCGCCGCGCACGAGGTCGGTGAACGTCACGTCCTCGTCAGGCATGCGCATCCGGATCACGGCCTCGCGGCCCTCGGCGCGGTACGCGGCCTTCTGCTCGTCGGTGAGGTCGCGGTCGAAGCCGTCGTACCCGAGCTTGGGGTCCCGGCCCGCGGCGCGGTGCCGGGCCTCGACCTCCTCGGGGGTCGAGAACGACTCGTACGCGTACCCGCCCTCGAGCAGGCGGCGCACGACGTCGCGGTACAGGTCGTACCGCTGCGACTGCCGGTACGGCTCGTGCGGGCCGCCGACCTCGACTCCCTCGTCCCAGTCCATGCCGAGCCAGCGCAGCGCGTCGAGCAGCTGCTCGTACGACTCCTGCGAGTCGCGCGCCGGGTCGGTGTCCTCGATGCGGAACACGAACGTGCCGCCCACGTGGCGGGCGTACGCCCAGTTGAACAGCGCCGTCCGGATGAGGCCGACGTGGGGCGTGCCGGTCGGGGACGGGCAGAAACGGACGCGCACGGGGGTGCTGGCGGGCACGGGACACCTCGGGTCTGGCGGCGGTGGGATCGACGTCAGCCTACCGATCGCGGAACGCGACGACGTGCACGGACGTTGGGCTGGGCATGGCACCGGGTACGACCTCCACGCAGCAGACCGACGCGACGCCGGGAGGTCTCGCCCGCACCGTGCGGGACCAGGTGGTGACCCACCTCGAGCCGGGCCTCGGCACCGGCGTCATCACGACCGTGCGTGACGCGCAGCGCGAGCTCGCCCGGTTCCGCATGGGCTACGAGTTCGGCATCGAGGAGATGCTCACCAAGATCCGGATCCTGCGCTCGGAGTTCCGCCAGACGCACGACCACAACCCGATCGAGCACGTGACGTCACGCCTGAAGTCGATCGACTCGATCCTGGAGAAGACGACGCGCTACGGCTGCGCGGCCGACCCGGAGACGATCCGCGAGCGCATCCTCGACATCGCGGGCATCCGCATCACGTGCAGCTTCGTGTCCGACGCGTACTGGGTCGCGGACATGCTCGCGTCGCAGCCCGACGTCGAGGTCGTGCGGCGCAAGGACTACATCGCGGAGCCGAAGCCCAACGGCTACCGGTCGCTGCACCTCATCGTGCGGATCCCGGTGTTCCTGTCGGACCGCACCGAGCACGTGCCCGTGGAGGTGCAGATCCGCACCATCGCGATGGACTTCTGGGCGAGCGTCGAGCACAAGCTGTCGTACAAGTACCACGGCGTGCTGCCCGAGGACCTGCGCACCGAGCTGCTCGACGCCGCGGTGACGGGCGCCGAGCTCGACGCGCGCATGGGGCGGCTGCGCGCCGAGGTCCGGGACCTGGGCGCGGAAGGCGCGACGGGCACCCCGCCGGGGACCGACACGCGTCCGGCCTGACCCCGGCGGGGCCGTCGGGTCGCCGCCGTCAGGGCGTGCGGCGCAGCACCGGGTTGCGCAGCACGCCGATCTCCTCGACCTCGACCTCGACGACGTCGCGGTGGTCGATGCGGCCGACGCCCGCGGGCGTGCCGGTGAGGATGACGTCGCCCGGCAGCAGCGTGAACACCTCGGACGCGTAGGACACGAGGTACGCGACGTCGAACACCATCTGCGACGTGCGGCCGTCCTGGCGCGTCTCGCCGTTGACGCGCGCGGTCACCGCGAGGTCGTCGACCTCGAGCCCCGGCACGACCCACGGGCCGAGCGGGCACGACGAGTCGAAGCCCTTGCCGCGCGTCCACTGCGCGTCGGAGCGCTGCACGTCGCGTGCCGTGACGTCGTTGGCGACCGTGTAGCCGAAGACGTGCTGCAGCGCGCGCTCCGGCGGGACGTCCTTGGTGACCTTGCCGATGACGACCGCGAGCTCGGCCTCGTGCTCGACGTGCTCGGTCCAGTCGGGCAGCACGATCGGGTCGTCGGGGCCGATCACCGACGTGTTCGGCTTGAGGAACAGCAGCGGCTGCGTCGGCACGTCGTTGCCGTGCTCGGCCGCGTGGTCGGCGTAGTTGCGCCCGACGCCGACGATCTTGGACCGCGGGATCACGGGGGCGAGCAGCCGCACGCCGTCGTCGTCGAGGCGGACCCGCTCGCCCGTGGGCTGCACGGGCGTGTAGATCGGGTCGCCCGTGATGACGACGAGCTCCTCACGGCCGGGCTCGCCCTCGACGAGCGCGTAGCGGGGGTCGGAACCGGTGGTGAACCTGGCGATGCGCACGGGCCCACCCTAGGTCAGACGCGCGCGAGCACCTCGCCGTGCGGCACCGCGAACCAGCCGTCGAGGGACTGGCCCCACTCGCGCCACGCGTCGGCGAGCAGCTCGAGGCCGACCTCGTCGGCGAGCTTGTGCGCCATGGCCTGCACCGCGAAGTTCGACGCGACGCAGCGGTCGGCCCACAGCCCGGCCCACCAGGCACGGTCCTCGGGCGTCGCGTAGCACCAGATGCCCGCGCCGGGCGCGATGCCGGCGGGGTCGAAGCCCGCGTCGCGCACCCACGACAGCAGGCGGCGGCCCGCGTCGGCCTCGGCGCCGTTCGCCTCGGTGACCTCGTGGTAGAGGGCCTGCCACTCGTCGAGCCCGTGGTGCTCGGGGTACCAGGTCATGGCCGCGTAGTCGGCGTCGCGCACGGCGACCACGCCGCCCGGGCGCGTGACGCGGCGCATCTCGCGCAGCGCGGCGACGGGGTCGGTGAGGTGCTGGAGCACCTGGTGCGCGTGCACGACGTCGAAGGAGTCGTCCGGGAAGTCGAGCGCGTACGCGTCGCCCACCTGGAACGTGACGTTGTCGGCGCCCGCCTCCTGCGCGTGCTCGACGGCCGCCTCGAGGACCTTCGCCGAGCGGTCGACGCCGATCACCTCGCCGGGCGCGACGCGCGACGCGAGGTCCACCGTGACGGTGCCCGGGCCGCAGCCCACGTCGAGCACGCGCTGGCCCGGGGCGAGCGCGGGCAGCAGGTAGCCGGCCGAGTTCTCGGCCGTGCGCCAGCGGTGGGAGCGCAGCACGCTCTCGTGGTGGCCGTGCGTGTAGACGTCGGGAGTGCGGGTGGTCACCAGGGCACTGTAGGCGCGCCTTCCGGGCGGTAACCACAACGCGGGACCGATCGACTCACATGCTGAGAACGCCTCACCCGGTCGTGGGCGCCGTCGACGGCGCCGCTCGCGGACGCCCCGGCACCGTCCGCATAGGCTGCGCGGGTGCGACGCATCGTGGGGGTGGACACCGCCAGGGGGCTCGCGGTGCTGGGCATGGTCACGGCGCACGTGGGCCCCGACGACGCGTGGCGCACGACGCCGCCGGGCGGCTGGTCGCAGCTCGCCGACGGGCGCCCGTCGGCGCTGTTCGTGCTGCTCGCGGGCGTCGGGCTCGCGCTGCTGTCCGGCGGCGACCGGCCCGTGGACGGCACGCGCCTGGTGCAGGCGCGGCTGCGGGTCCTGGTGCGCGCGGCGCTGCTCGTGGTGCTCGGCACGGTCCTCGTGCTGCTGGAGACGCCGGTGGTCGTGATCCTCGTCGTCTACGGCGCGCTGTTCGTGGCCGGGGCCGTGGTGCTGCGCTGGCCACGGTGGGCGCTCGTCGCGGCCGCGGTCGCCGTCGCGGTCGTCGGGCCGGTGCTGCGGCTGCTGCTCGTCCGGCACGTCACGATCGTCGACGAGCGTCCGCTCGACCTGCTGACGGTGCTGCTCGGCCACTACTACCCCGCCGTCGTGTGGGTCGCGTACGTGCTGGTCGGGCTCGCCGTGGGGCGCAGCGACCTGCGGTCGGCGCGCACGCACGCGTGGCTCGCGGCGTGGGGTACGGGCCTCGTCGTCGTCGGGCACGGCGGTGCGTGGGCGGCGCGCCTCGCGCTGGGTCGCGTCACCGAGCTCACGACCGCGGAGCCGCACGCGTCGACGTTCTTCGAGGTCGCGGGCAACACCGGCGTCGGGCTGCTCGTGCTCGCCGCGTGCCTCGCGGTCGGGCTGCGGTGGCCGCGCGCGCTCGCGCCGCTGAGCGCGACCGGGGCGCTCGCGCTCACGGCCTACACCGGCCAGCTGGTCGCGATCACGCTGCTGGGCGACGACGTGGTGTGGCAGCCCACGACGGCCGGGTGGTGCGCGTTCCTGCTGGTCACCGTCGGCGCGTGCTGGCTGTGGCACGCGACGCTGGGCCGCGGGCCGCTCGAGCGCCTGCTGCACGTCGTGTCGACCCGCGCGGCCGACGTCGCACCCGACGCGCTGCCGCCGCGCCGGGACACCGCCCCGGCCGCGGCCGACACGACGCCCTGAGGGTCAGAGCGGGTCGAGGATCCGCTGCAGGAACCGGCGCGTGCGCTCCTGGCGCGGGTCGCCCAGCACGTCGCCCGGCCGCCCCTCCTCCACGACGACCCCGCCGTCCATGAACATCACGTGGTCGGCGACCTGCCGCGCGAACCGGATCTCGTGCGTCACGACGACCATCGTCCAGCCCTCGGCCGCGAGGTCGCGCATGACCGACAGCACCTCGCCGACGGTCTCGGGGTCGAGCGCCGACGTCGGCTCGTCGAACAGCAGGAGGCGCGGACGCAGCGCGAGCGCGCGGGCGATCCCCACGCGCTGCTGCTGACCGCCCGACAGCTCGTGCGGGTAGGCGCCCGCCTTGTCGGCGAGCCCCACCTTCGCGAGCAGCGCGGTCGCCTCCGCCTCGGCCCGCGCGCGCGGTCGACGCTGGGCGTAGACCGGGCCCTCGGTGACGTTCTGCAGGGCGGTGCGGTGCGGGAACAGCTGGTGCGACTGGAACACCATGCCGGACGTCGCGCGCAGGCGGCGCAGCAGCGCGGGCGAGGGACGCGCGGCCATGTCGACCTCGACGTCGTCGACCCGGACCGTGCCGGCCTCGGGCACCTCGAGCGAGTTGAGGCAGCGCAGCAGCGTCGTCTTGCCGGACCCCGAGGGGCCGATGAGCACCGTCACGCTGCCGCGCGCCACCGTGAGGTCGATGCCGCGCAGCACGTGCAGGTCCCCGAACGACTTGGTGAGCCCCCGCACCTCGACCAGGGGGCGGGCGTCGCCCGTCGTACCGGTGCCGTCCGTCACGGCGTCCTCCTCCCTCGCGCGGCTCATCGGGCCACGAACCGGTCGAGCCGGCGCTCGAGGCGGGCCTGCGCGCTCGACAGCACCAGGCAGATGAGCCAGTAGATCACCGCGGCCAGCGAGTACAGCGCCATGAACTCGTACGTCGGCGCCGCGATCTCCTGCGCCTTGCGCAGCAGCTCGGTCACCATGATCGTCGAGGCCAGCGACGTGTCCTTGACCAGCGAGATGAACGTGTTGGACAGCGGCGGGACGGCCACGCGCACGGCCTGCGGCAGCACGACGCGCCGCAGCGTCAGCGTGTGGTCCAGGCCGATGGTCGCGGCCGCCTCCCACTGGCCCTTCGGCACCGAGAGGATCGCCGCGCGGATGATCTCGGCGGCGTACCCGCCGACGTTGAGCGAGAACGCGACGACCGCCGACGGGAACGGGTCGATGACGATGCCCAGCGACGGCAGCGCGTAGAAGATGAGGAACAGCTGCACGAGCAGCGGCGTGCCGCGGATCACCGACACGTACGCGCGCGCCAGGCCCGACACGACGCGCCGCCGCGACAGCCGCGCGAGCGCGACCAGCAGCGCCAGCACGAGGCCGAGCGCGAACGAGATCAGCGTGAGCGGGATCGTGCCGCGGACCGCACCCGACAGCAGCGGCCCGATCGACGACAGCACGAGGTCCCAGGTGTCCGAGGTCACCGCGCCCGCTCCCCCTCCCGCTCGTCCGCCGGCCGGTGCGGCGTCACTGCGAGACGTCCTGGCCGAACCACTTCTCGGAGATCGTGGCGAGCGTGCCGTCGGCGCGCAGGGTCGCGAGCGCCTCGTCGATCTTCGGGGTCAGGTCCGAGCCCTTGCGCAGCGCGAACGCCTGCTCGACCGTGTCGCCGGTCTCGAACGCGATCTTCACCGACGCGTCACCCGAGGACGTGAGGTAGTCGAGCACCGCGAGGTCGTCGTTGAACGTGACGTCGATGCGCCCCTGCTTCAGCAGCGCCATGGCCTGCGTGAGGCCCTCGACGGACTCGACCTGCGCGCCGGCGTCACGCGCGACCTGCGACCAGTTCGACGTCGCCGACTGCGCGGCGGTCTTGCCGCTGACGTCCGCGAGGGACGTGATGCTCGTGTCGTCGGCGGCCACCACGGCGACGCCCGTCGACACCGTGTACGGCGCGGACAGGTCGTACTTGCCCTGGCGCTCGTCGGTCACCGTGACCTGGTTGGCGACCACGTCGTAGCGCTTGGCCTCGAGGCCCGCGAAGATCGAGTCCCACGTGGTCTCGGAGAACTCGACCGGCATGCCGAGCTCGTCGGCGACCGCCGTGATGACCTCGACGTCGTACCCCGTGAGCTCGCCGTCCGCGTCGTGGAACGTGAACGGCGAGTACGTGCCCTCGGTGCCGACGCGCAGCACGTCGCCGCCGGCGGACGCGGACGCGCCGCCGCCCGGGGCGTCGCTGGACGAGCAGGCCGCGAGCGCCCCCACGGCGAGCAGGACGGAGGCGGCGAGCAGGCGACGGGGCGTGCGGGACATGGGGGGACCTTTCGAGGGGCGGCGCCGGTGGTCGACGCCGGGGCGGGGGCCCGGGACCAGCGTGCCCCGGGGCGGGGTGCGGCGCTCGACGAACGAGCGCGGCGCGGCCGGGAGAACGGCGCGCGGGACCGGAGCGGTCCGGTCGGTGAGGAGAGCCCTCAGCGACAGCGACGACAGGGACGACACGCGGCGGTGAGCAGCTCACCGGGGGTCGTCGTCATGCGGCCGAGGCTAGCACCGCGGGCCGCGTGACCGGGGTCACCCCCGTCGGTGCGGCAGCGGGCGTCACGGCCAGACGAGGCGGTGCGTCCAGCCCGTGTCGTCGCGGCGGTAGACGAGCCGCACGTGCGCGCGGTCGGCGCTGCCCTGCCAGAACTCGACCTCGTCGGGCACCACGAGCCACGCCTGCCACGACGGCAGCACGAACCCCGGGTCGGAGTCGACCCGCGCACGGGCGGCGGTCATGGCGTCGCGCAGCTCGTCGAGCGAGCCCAGCGGCTCGCCGGGGCGCACGCCGGCCGCGGCGGCGCGCGACGCGGGCGACCGCGCGAGGTAGTCGGCCGCCGACGCCTCGGCGCCGAGGTGCCGCGCAGCACCGGTGACGCGCACCTGCCGCACGACCGCCGGCCACCAGAACCCCAGCGCGGCCCGCGGGTTGGCCGCGAGGTCGGCGGCCTTGGCGCTGCGCGCGTCGGTCGCGAACGCGAACCCGTCGGGGCCGACGTCCTTGAGGATGAGCACGCGCGCGGACGGACGGCCGTCGGCGTCGGCGGTGGCGAGGGTCGCGGCGTGCGGCTCGGGCGCGCCCGCGTCGACCGCGGCGGCGAACCAGTCCGTGAAGAGGTCGAGCGGGTCGTCGGGCGCCGCGCCCGGGTCGAACGTCAGGGGCGTGCCCGCCAGGGCGGGCAGGGACCGGAGCAGCTCGCGCACGCACGCCATCGTCCCGGGCCCGGCGACGGTCGGCAACGGCTCGCGACCTACCCTGGTGCCGTGCCCTCCCCCGCCCCTCCCGTGCCGGCCGTGCTCGACGCGGCCACGTGGTCGTCTCGCGCCGACGCGCACGCCGCGCGCGCGGACGCCGCGACGGCCGGGCACCGCGCGCGCCGCTCGCGCCACGAGAAGCACGCGGTCGAGGACTTCCTGTTCGAGTACTACCCGGCCACTCCGGGGCAGCTGCGGCGCTGGCACCCCGGGGCGGGTGCCGCGCTCGCACCGGGGGCGGACGGCCCGGCGCCGCACGCCGCGTGGCGCTGGTACCGCACGGCCGACGACGGCACGGTCGCGCTCGACGTCGACGCGTTCACCGCGGCGCGTGGGGACACCGTGCGGTTCGTCGTTGGCCTGCTCGCGGCGACAGCGGGGCGGCCGGCCGCGACCGGGTGCTTCGGGCTGCACGAGTGGGCGATGGTCTACCGCGAGCGCGCAGGCGAGCACCGGCACGCGCTGCCGCTGCGGCTCGGCGAGGCCGGCACCGACGCGGTGGTCGAGGCGCACCGGATCCGGTGCACCCACTTCGACGCGTTCCGGTTCTTCACGCCCGAGGCCGTCGGCCGCAACACGCTGACCCCGACGCGCGAGGCCCAGACCGCCCTCGAGCAGCCCGGGTGCCTGCACGCCGCGATGGACCTCTACAAGTGGGCCCTCAAGCTCGGGCCGCTCGTGCCGGGTGACCTGCTGCTCGACTGCTTCGACCTCGCGCGCGAGGTCCGCACGACCGACATGCAGGCCAGCCCGTACGACGTGACGACGTACGGGCTCGAGCCCGTCGCGATCGAGACCCCCGACGGCAAGGCCGAGTACGTGCGTCGGCAGCGCGACTACGCCGCCCGCGGCAACGCGCTGCGCGCGCGGCTCCTGGCGGCCGCCTCACCGGTCGCCCCGACGCGGTCCCGCCCGTCACCGACCACCGACCTCCCCTGACACCGCCCCTCCTCTGACGCCACCCGCCACCGCCGGGTGCGGGGTTCTGCCGTTCCAGCGTCCGCGAGACCGGCCGGACCCCGCGTTCGACGGGCGGGTCGTCGGTGGGGGTCGTGGGCGGCACCGCTGGCGGGTGCCGCGACCGAGGCACCCTTCCGTCACCGGCTGGCCGGCGGTCGAACGCGGGGTTCTGCTGCTTCTGGGCCCGCGAAACCGGCCGAACCCCGCGTTCAGGGGCCTCCGACAGCCGGGGGCGGCGTGGGCGGACGGGACGGGGCGTCCGGTCGGGTGTCGACGGGTCAGGTCGCTCCGGTCAGCAGGTGGACGGCGACGACCGGCGGCGTCGAGTTCGATGCGTCCGCCTCGAACGCGACCGCACGACCGCCCGGCGCGTCCGCGTCCCCGCCGGCGAACGGGCCGAGCACGAGGTCCACCGTGCGCGTGCCCGCGGCGGAGTCCGCGACCTCGAGCGTGCCGACCTCGGCGCCGTCGACGAGCACGCGCGCGACGCCCGGCTGCGCGAGGTACGTCACACGCAGCACCGCGCCGCGGCCCTCGGGGTCGGCCAGCCGGTAGGAGAACCGCTCGCGCGTCGCGCGCCAGTGCCGTCCGTCGTCGGTCGCGCCGGTCCACGTGCCGGTGCCGGCGTACCGGTGGTCGGTCTCGGGCTGCTGCTCGCCGCACGCGACCGCGTCGACCGTGCGGGCCGCGAGGCCGAGCTGCGCGTCGTCGGCGGCCGCGAGCGCGGCGCGGCGCGCGGGCACGTCGGCGGCGGTCGGCACGACCGGCAGGTAGAGCGTGTAGCGCGCGTCGTGCAGGGTCGCGAACGGCTCGAGCACGAGCGGGTCGTCGGCGCCGCGGTCGAGCACGAACGTGCCGTCGTCGGCGGGGCGCAGCGCGGCCGCGAGGTCGGCGTCGGAGCCGACGAGCAGCGGCGCCGCGGACAGCGGGCGCAGCGGGCCGTGTGCGACGTGGCCCATGCGCGCGTCGTCGGCGCGCAGACCCACGAGGTCGTCGGCGTCGCCGCGGACCGCGAGCGCGTGCGGGCCCCAGCGCAGCGCGACCCACGCGTCGTCGCCCGGCAGCCGCTCGGCCGCCCCGCCGGCGACCAGCCGCCACGCGAGCGTCTCGCCTCCGCGCCACGTGCGGCGCACCGTGACGTGGCCGGCGCGCTCGCCGGCGTCGCCGACGGGCTCGCCGTCGAGCGTCAGCTCCACGGCGTCGAGCGCCCACGCGGGCCGACGCACGTGCACCGCGAGGTCGGTGGGGGCGTCGACGTCCACCGTGAGCGCGACGTCGGTGACGCGTGCGGGCGTCGGGTAGGTCGACGCGAGGCGCACGCGCACGCCGCGCTCGGCCCAGTCGAGCGTCGAGGGCACGGGCAGGTTGACCAGCAGGTCGTCGCCCGCGTGCGCGTACGCGAGCTCGCCCAACCGCGCGTACGTCTCCATCGAGGTGCCGACGCAGCACCACATGCACTCGTCGCGCGTCGAGTACACGCGGTAGTGGCCCGGGCGCGCGGACGTGAAGTACACGAACCCGCCGTCGGGGTGCTGCGCGGACAGCACGTGGTTGACGAGCTGGCGCTCGGCCGCGTCGAGCAGGGTCGTGTCGCCCGTGAGCGCGTAGAGCCGCCGCACGACCTCGAGCAGGTTCGCGGTGTTGCACGACTCGGGGCCCTCGCGGTGCGTGACGTGCGCTGCCGCGTCGGGCGTGAAGTGCTCGGACACCGAGTTGCCGCCGAACACGAGCGTGCGGCGGTCGAGCACGGTCCGCACGAACGCGGCGGCGGCGTCGGCCTCGCCGATCGCGGGCCAGCCGACGACCTTGGCGATCTGCGTGTTGGCGTGCAGCCCGTCGAGCGCGTCGCGCCCCGCGCGCAGCGGTGCGAGCAGCTCCTCGTCGGCGAACCGCCGCGCGAGGGCCGCGTAGCGCGCGTCGCCCGTGAGCTCGGCGAGGTCGGCGTACGCCTCGCACATGCCGCCGAACTCGGTGCGCAGCATGCGGGCGAACGCGGCGTCGTCGAGGCGCTCGGACAGCGCGACGCCCCAGTCGGCGAGGCGCACGGCGACGGCGAGCGCGCGGACCGTGACGTCGGCGGGTGCGTGCCGGGCGGCGTCGACCAGGCCCGCGTACGTCTTGTGCACGTTGTACCAGGGCACCCACGCGCCGCCGAGGTCGAACGTGCCCGCCTCGGCGCCGCCCGACGCGACCGACTCCCACAGCGCGACCCCGCCGGGCACTCCCCCGACGTACCCGGTGCCGAGCGCGTCCTGGCAGGCCGCGAGGCCGTCGACGAGCGCGCGAGCCAGGTCCGCGGCGCGGTCGTCGCCCGTCGCGGCCCACAGCAGGGACGCCGCGGACAGCGCGTGCCCGCCGATGTGCCCGTCGAGGCCGATGGACTCCCAGCTGCCGTACGGCTCGGCGACCGGCGGCAGTCCCGCCTCGCGGCGGAACGGCGCGAGCAGCCGGTCCGGGTCGAGGCCCAGGACGTACGCGAGGTCGGTGCGCTGGGCGGCCGCGAACGGGCCGTCGGCCAGGCGGACGGCGTGCAGCGGGAACAGGGTCACGGGCGCGGTGGTGGCGGCGGTGCTCACGGCGCCCAGCCTGGCACGTGTAACGATCAACTTCCAGGCGCGCGACGGCGCACGCGAGGTCGCCCCGGAGCCGTCAGACGACGCCCGCGCGCACCTGCGCGACGCCCTGGTTCGCGAGCGCGTCGGCACGCTCGTTGCCAGGGTCGCCCGCGTGGCCCTTCACCCAGACCCAGGTGACGTGGTGCCGCGCGACCTCCTCGTCGAGGGCCTGCCACAGCTCCTTGTTCTTCACGGGCTTCTTCTCCCCCGTGAGCCAGCCGTTGCGCTTCCAGCCCGGCAGCCACTTGGTGAGCCCGTTCATCACGTACGTCGAGTCGACGTGCAGCGTCACGCGGCAGGGCCGGCGCAGCGCGCGCAGCCCCTCGATGACGGCCGTGAGCTCCATGCGGTTGTTGGTCGTCGCGGCCTCACCGCCGAAGAGCTCCTTCTCCTGGTCGCCGAAGCGCATCCAGGCGCCCCACCCCCCGACGCCGGGGTTGCCCTTGCAGGCGCCGTCGGTCCACATCTCCACCAGGGGCTGCTCGTCGTTCACGCTCACGCGCACACGGTACGGCGTCGGGCGGGCCCGCCCGTGTCAGGCGTGGGTGTGGAGGTTGTCCCGCACGACGCGGCGCAGCACCTTGCCGACCTGCGAGCGCGGCAGGTCGGGCAGCACGACGAGCCGGCGCGGCAGCGCGTACCGGGCCAGGCGCGTCTCGCACCACGCGCGCACGGCCGCGAGGTCGACGCCGGGCACGTCGCCGTCGAGCACGATCGCCGCGACGACCCGCTCGCCGAGGTCGCCCGCGGGCTCGCCGACGACCGCGACGTCGAGGATGCCGGGCATGCCGCGCAGGTGGTCCTCGACCTGCGACGGGTACACCTTGAACCCGCCGGTGACGATCATCTCCTTCATGCGGTCGACAAGGACGACCATGCCGTCGTCGTCGACGCGCACGACGTCACCGGTGCGCAGCCAGCCGTCGGGCAGCAGCTGCTCGGCCGTCTCCTCGGGGCGCTGCCAGTAGCCGGCGAACACCTGCGGGCCGGAGATGAGCAGCTCGCCCTGCTCGCCCGGCGCGACCTCGCGCGTCGGGTCCTCCTGGTCGACCACGCGGATGCGCGTCGAGGGGAACGGCAGGCCGAGCGCACCGGGCCGCCGGTCCTGCGTCAGGGGGCTCCCGAGCGCGACGGGCGAGGTCTCGGTCATGCCGTAGCCCTCGACGACGAGGCCGCCCGTGACGCGCTCCCAGCGCTCGGCGGTCTCGCGCGGCAGCGCCATGGCGCCGCTGATCGCGTACCGGAACGACGTGAGGTCGGCGCCGGACTCCTCGGCGGCGGCCGCGAGCCGGTCGAGCATGGGCGGCACCGCGGGCAGGAACGTGCCGGGCCGGCGGCGCTGCGCGGCCAGCACGCGCGCGGGGTCGAAGTTCGGGAGCACGACGAGCGTGGCCGCGATGCGCACCGAGTACGTGAGGCAGAGCGTGAGACCGAACGCGTGGAAGAACGGCAGGACGCCGTAGACGACCTCGGTGCCGTTCTCGGCCTGCGTCCACGCCTGGCCCTGGATCGTGTTGGCGAGCAGGTTGCGGTGCGTCAGCACGGCGGCCTTGGGCGTGCCGGTGGTGCCGCCGGTGTACTGCAGCAGCGCGACGTCCTCGGGGCGCGGCTCGTCGTGGCCCTCGGCCGCGATCCACGCGGGCACGGTGCGCAGCAGGCGGTGCCAGTGCGGGACGCCCGCCGGCACGGGACCGCGCATGGCGTCGCGCGTGCGGCGCGCGGCGGGCAGCGGCAGGCGCAGCGCGGCGCGCGCGGCACGCGGCAGGTCGGCGGACAGGTCGACCGCGACGACGCGCCGCAGCGCGGTGCGGTCCTGCGCCTCCAGGACGCGCGGCACGGCCTGCTCCCAGACGAGCGCGACGGTCGCGCCGGAGTCGGCGAGCTGGTGCGCGAGCTCGTCGGCGGTGTAGGTGGGGTTGTGCTCGACGACGACGGCGCCGAGGCGCAGCACGGACCAGAACGCGACGAGGTGCGACGTGCAGTTGGGCAGCACGAGCGCGACGCGGTCGCCCGCGCGGACGCCGAGGCCGTGCAGCACGCGCGCGCCGAGCTCGACGCGCTCGCCGAGCTCGCGGTAGGTGGTGGTCGCGCCGAGGAAGTCGACCGCGACGCGGTCGGGGTGCTCGCGCACGGCGCGGTCGAGCGTCGCGGTGAGCGGCTCGTCGGGGATCTCGACGTCGCGCGGGACGCCGACGGGCCACGCGGCGGGGAGGTCGACGGGTGCGGAGCGGTGCTGCGTCACGCCACGATCTTAACCTACGCAACCGTAAGTTACTGGTGCGTAGGTCCCGCCCGGGCGGCGTCCGCGCATGCCCCGTACCCTGCCAGGGGCCCGCGCCACGCGAGCCCCCGCCCGAGAGGGCCCGGGCCTGCGGGCCGACCCCACCCACCGGACGCACGGGAGGAGCGCGGCATGACCGACGACCGCACCGCCACGACGCCGGAGCACACCGACACGCCGGCGCTCCGCGACCTGCGCGCGCACCTCGAACGGCTCGACGTGCCGGACGTCGTCCACGAGCTCGGCCGCCTGGGGCCCACGCGGCGCGCCGTGGCGTTCCGGCTGCTGCGCAAGGACCGCGCCGTCGAGGTCTTCGAGGACCTCGACCCGGCGCTGCAGGTCGAGCTCGTCGACGCGCTCGCCGGCGAGGCCGCGGCGATCTTCGACGCGCTCGACCCCGACGACCGCGCCGCGCTGCTCGACGAGCTGCCCGCGGGCGTCGCCCGGCGCCTCCTCTCCGGGCTGTCGGCCGCCGAGCGCGCCGCGACGACCGCGCTGCTCGGGCACCCCGAGGAGAGCGCCGGCCGTCGCATGTCCCCCGAGGTCGTCTCGGTCCCCCTCGGCACGACCGTCGCCGACACCATCGCGCGCGTCCGCGCCGCGGGCGAGGACGCCGAGACCGTGTACGTCGTCCCCGTCGTCGCGGCCGGTCGGCGCGTCGTGGGCGTCGTGTCGCTGCGCCGCCTCGTGCTCAGCGACCCCTCCGCGCTCGTCGACGACGTCATGACGTCCCCCGCCACGACCGTGCGCGTGACCGACCCGGCCGAGCGCGCCGCGAACGTCGTGCGCGACGGCGGGTTCGTCGGCGTGCCCGTGGTCGACGCCGAGGACCGCCTCGTGGGCGTCCTCACGGTCGACGACGCGATGCGCGTGCTCGAGGCCGAGGACGACGAGGACTCGGCGCGCACCGGCGGGTCCGAGCCGCTGCGCCGCCCCTACCTGTCGGTGTCGGTGCTGGGGCTGGTGCGCTCGCGCGTGGTGTGGCTGCTGCTGCTCATCGTGGCCGCCACGCTCACGGTCGGCGTGCAGTCGTTCTACGAGGCCGAGCTGTCGCAGGTCGTCGCGCTCGCGCTGTTCGTGCCGCTGCTCATCGGCACGGGCGGCAACGCCGGCTCGCAGGCCGCGACGACGGTCGTGCGCGCGAGCGCGGTCGGCGACGTCCGCCCGTCCGACACGCTGCGCGTCGTGGGCCGCGAGATGCTCACCGGCCTGCTGCTGGGCGTCACGCTCGCGACCGTCGGCGTGGGGCCCGCGATCCTCGTCGCGGGACCGCAGATCGGGCTCGTGCTCGCGCTGACCGTGGTCGCGGTGTGCACGCTCGCGACGACCGTCGGGTCGAGCGTGCCGCTGCTCGCCAAGCGCGTCGGCATCGACCCCGCGATCGTGTCGGCACCGTTCATCTCGACGTTCGTCGACACCACGGGGCTCGTCGTGTACTTCACGATCGCGAAGGCCGTGCTCGGCATCTGACGGGTGGCACGATCGACGTCGTGCCCCCTGCCGACGACACGACCCCGCGCGCCCTCGCCGGCGCACCCACCGGCCCCGTCGCCGTGCCCGCGGCCGTCGAGCGGGTCGCGGGCGGCGCCCGGCTCGAGCCGGTCTGGGAGAACCAGCTCGGCGGCCTGACGTTCCGCGTCGGCGCCGAGCGCTACGTCAAGTGGGCGCCCGCGGGCGTCGCCGGGCTGGACCTGGCCGCCGAGGCGGCGCGGCTCGCGTGGGCGGCGCGGTGGACGAGCGTGCCGCAGGTGCTCGAGCAGGGCGCCGACGACGAGGGCGCGTGGCTCGTCACGGCGGCGCTGCGGGGACGGTCCGCCGTCGAGGCGCCGTGGGCCGACCGGCCCGCCGTGGCGGCCGCGGCGATCGGCGAGGGCCTGCGCGCGCTGCACGACGCGCTGCCCGTGGGCGACTGCCCGTTCTCCTGGTCGACCGCCGAGCGCGTCGCCCGGGCCCTCGAGCACCTCGACGCGGGCGACTCCCCGGCCGGGTGGTCGCCCGAGCACCGCGACCTCACCGTCGCCGAGGCGCGGGCCCGGCTGCGCGACGTCCCCGACGTCGACCTGCTCGTGGTGTGCCACGGCGACGCGTGCGCACCGAACACGCTGATCGGCGACGACGGCCGGTGGGCTGCGCACGTCGACCTCGGCCGCCTGGGCGTCGCCGACCGCTGGGCGGACCTCGCGGTCGCCGCGTGGAGCACCGAGTGGAACTACGGCCCCGGGTACGCCGGCACGGTGTACGACGCGTACGGGCTCGCGCCCAACCCCGACCGGGTCGCGTTCCACCGGCTGCTGTGGGACGCGACCTGACGTCTGCCGGCCGTGCGAGGATCGCGGGATGCCCGAGACGCTCGCCGACCGCCTGCCCACCGGGGACGCCGCGCAGGACCCCGACGCGCTCTACGAGGCGTTCACCACGTGGGCCGGCGAGCAGGGCCTGACGCTGTACCCGCACCAGGAGGAGGCGCTGCTCGAGCTGGTCACGGGCAGCCACGTGATCCTGTCGACGCCCACGGGGTCGGGCAAGTCGCTCGCGGGCGTCGCGGCGCACGCCGTGGCCCTGGCCCAGGGGCGGCGCTCGTACTACACCGCACCGATCAAGGCGCTGGTCAGCGAGAAGTTCTTCGCGCTGGTCGAGATCTTCGGGTCCGCGAACGTCGGCATGATGACCGGCGACTCGGCGGTCAACGCGAGCGCGCCCATCGTGTGCTGCACGGCCGAGATCCTCGCCAACCAGGCGCTGCGCGACGGCCCCGACGCCGACGTCGGCCTGGTCGTCATGGACGAGTTCCACTACTACGCCGACCCGCAGCGCGGCTGGGCGTGGCAGGTGCCGCTGCTCGAGCTGACGCGCACGCAGTTCCTGCTGATGTCGGCGACGCTCGGCGACGTGTCGTTCTTCGTCGACGACCTCGCGCGCCGCACCGGGCGCGACGTGTCCGTCGTCGCGAACGCCGAGCGGCCCGTGCCGCTCACGTTCTCGTACTCGGTCGAGCCGCTGCACGAGCTGCTCGACGAGCTCGTGCGCACGCAGCGCGCACCCGTGTACGTCGTGCACTTCACGCAGAAGGAGGCCGTCGAGCGCGCGCAGTCGCTGCTCTCGACGCCGCTCGCGAACCGCGAGAAGCGCGACGCGATCGCCGCCGAGCTGGGCGGGTTCCGGTTCGGCCCCGGGTTCGGCACGACCCTGTCCCGGCTGCTGCGGCACGGCGTCGGCGTGCACCACGCGGGCATGCTGCCCAAGTACCGGCGCGTCGTGGAGCGGCTCACGCAGAAGGGCCTGCTGCCCGTGGTGTGCGGCACCGACACGCTCGGCGTCGGCATCAACGTGCCGATCCGCACGGTCGTGCTCACGAGCCTGGTCAAGTACGACGGCGTGCGCATGCGGCACCTGTCGGCGCGCGAGTTCCACCAGATCGCGGGCCGCGCCGGGCGCGCCGGGTACGACACGGTCGGCGAGGTCGTCGTGCAGGCGCCCGAGCACGTCATCGAGAACCGCAAGGCGCTGGCCAAGGCGGGCGACGACCCGCGGAAGCAGAAGAAGATCGTCCGCAAGCAGGCGCCGGCCGGGCACGTGAACTGGACCGACAAGACGTTCGAGCGCCTGCGCGACGCCCCGCCCGAGCCGCTGACGTCGTCGTTCGCGGTGTCGCACGCCATGGTGCTGCACGTGCTGCAGCGCGGGCGCGACGGCCTCGGGGACCCGGTCGCCGTCATGACGCACCTGCTGACCGACAACCACGAGCCCGAGGGCGCGCGGGCGCGCCACGTGCGCCGCGCGGTCGACGTGTACCGGTCGTTGCGCGCGGCGGGCGTCGTCGAGCGCCCGTGGGTCGACGACCCGACCGCGCCGCACGGCCGCCGCCGCACGGTGCGGCTCGTGGCCGACCTCGCGCCGACGTTCGCGCTCGACCAGGCGCTGTCGCCGTTCGCGTACGCCGCGCTCGACCTGCTCGACCCGGAGGACCCCGGGTACGCGCACGACGTCGTGTCCGTCATCGAGGCGACGCTCGACGACCCGCGTCAGGTGCTCGCGGCGCAGGAGAACAAGGCCCGCGGCGAGGCCGTCGCGGCCATGAAGGCCGAGGGCCTCGACTACGACGAGCGCATGGCGCTGCTCGAGGACGTGACGTACCCGCGTCCGCTCGCCGAGCTGCTCGAGGCCGCGTTCACGACGTACCGGCGCACCAACCCGTGGGTCGCGGACCTCGCCCTGTCCCCCAAGTCGGTGGTCCGCGAGATGCACGAGCGCGCCGCGACGTTCGCCGAGTACGTGCAGCTGTACTCGCTCGACCGCACCGAGGGCGTGCTGCTGCGCTACCTCGCCGACGCGTACCGCGCGCTGCGTCGCACGGTCCCCGAGGACCGCCGCACCGAGGAGCTCGAGGAGCTGATCGCGTGGCTCGGCGACCTCGTGCGCCGCACCGACTCGTCGCTGCTCGACGAGTGGGAGCGCCTCGCGAACCCCGAGCTCGAGGACGACGCGGCCGTCGAGGACGCCGACGACGCACCCCCGCCGCCCGTCACGACCGACCCGCGCGTGTTCCGCGCGCTCGTGCGCGGCGCGCTGTTCCGCCGCGTCGAGCTCGCGGCGCGCGAGGCGTGGGGTGCGCTCGCGGCGCTGGGCGACCGGGACGCCGAGGGCGACGCGTGGGACGCCGACCGCTGGGCCGACGCGGTCGAGCCGTACTTCGACGACCACGACGAGATCGGCACGGGCCCAGCGGCGCGCGGGCCGGCGCTGTTCCAGGTGACGCCGGGCTCGCACGACCCGCACGGCCCGGCCGCGGGCACGTGGTTCGTGCGGCAGGTGCTCGACGACCCGGCGGGCGACCACGACTGGCGGATCGACGCCCTGGTCGACCTGGCGGCGTCCGACGAGGCCGGCGAGGTGCGGCTGACCGTGCTCGAGGTCGGGCCGCTCTGAGGCCCGACGCCGTGACCTGCGAGAACCCCGACGAAGGGTTGGCTGACCTACGTTTGCGCAGGTCAGGCCAGCCTTTCCTGCGGTGACAACCGCGCGCGACCGACCTACCGTGGAGCTATGACCACGACCTCCGAGCGCGTCCCCACCCGGGTCCCGGGCCTCACCGGGCTGCTGCACGGCTCGCGCGGCCCCGCCGCGCCGGCCGCCTCGAACGCGGGCCTGAACTGGCTGCGCGCGGGCGTCCTGGGGGCGAACGACGGCATCGTGTCGGTCGCCGCCACGGTCGTCGGCGTCGCGGGTGCCGCGGCGTCCACGTCGACCATCGCACTGGCCGGCGGCGCCGCGCTCGTCGCGGGTGCGCTGTCGATGGCGTCGGGCGAGTACGTGTCGGTGAGCTCGCAGCGCGACGCCGAGCGCGTCGCCGCCGCGCAGGGCACCCCGGTCAACGGCGTCGACGAGGACTTCACCAACCCGTGGCACGCGGCGCTCGCGTCGATGCTCGCGTTCACGGTCGGCGCGCTCATCCCCCTGCTCATGGTGCTGGCGCCGTGGTCGGTGGCCGCGCGCGTGCCCGTCACGTTCGGCGCGGTCGTGCTCGCGCTGGTCCTCACGGGGTGGGCGTCCTCGCGGTTCACGGGCGCGTCGCCCGCGCGCTCGGTGCTGCGCAACGTCGTGGGCGGCTCGCTCGCGATGGCGGTGACGTACGGCGTCGGCGCGCTGGTGGGCGTCGCGCTCTGACCGCCCCGCGGCGTCTACCCTGACGCCGTGGCCAGGAAGGACGCCCGCGCGCACGCCGGGACCCCCGCGCTCGTCGCGCTCGCCGCGGCGGGCGTGCCCCACGTCGCGCGCACCTACGAGCACGACCCCGCGAGCGACCTCGGGTACGGCCTCGAGGCCGCGCACCTGCTGGGGGTGCGGCCCGAGCAGGTCTTCAAGACCCTCGTCGCCGACGTCGACGGCGCCCTGACCGTCGCGGTCGTGCCCGTCACGGGGCGGCTGGACCTCAAGGCGCTCGCGACCGCCGTGGCCGGCAAGCGCGCCACCATGGCCGACCCGCACGCGGCCGAGCGCGCGACCGGCTACGTGGTGGGCGGCATCTCGCCGCTGGGCCAGCGCACGCGCCTGCGCACCGTCGTCGACGAGACCGTGTGGCTCTTCGACACCGTGCTCGTCTCGGGCGGTCGCCGCGGGCTGGACGTCGAGCTCGCGCCCGACGACCTCGTGCGGCTCACCGACGCGGTCGTCGCGGACGTCGCGCGCGACTGACCGCGGGCGCCGACGACGGGCACGGCTCAGCGGTCCTTGAGGGCCTGCAACGTGGGCGGCCGCCACAGCGCCACCAGGACGACCACGGCCACGGCGCCGCCCGCCGCCGCAAGCGCGTGCAGCGCGGCCGTGACGACCGCGACGCCGACCGGCAGCCCCAGCCCCGCGCCCGTCGCCCCCGCGCAGAGCCCGCCCCAGGCGCCGCCTGCGACGACCGGGACCACACCCTCCGTCGCCCGCAGCACGACGCCGCCGGACCACGGCATGCCGAGCGTCGCGTACAGCGCGGAACGCTGCCGCCGCGTCCACGCGACCACCGCGAGCAGGACGCCCGCGACGGCACCCGCCGCGAGGCCCGCGAGCCGCGTGGGTCGCCGGGCGAACTCGAGGGCCGCGTCCGGCCCGAACGCCCCGCCGTCGAGCGGTCGCTGGACCTCAACGGCACCGGCGGTGCCGTCGCCGAGCAGCGCGGGCAGCGCGGCGGCCACGTCGTCGCGCGCGGCGGCCGACGTCTGCACCACGCACTCGTCGGCCGCACCGGAGGGGGCCGAGGGCACGACGACCGCCGACGAGGCCGCGTCACCGAAGCGGGACAGGTCGGCGACCCCGCCCACGGCGAGGCCGCGCTCGGGGACATCCCACACCGTCGGGCCAGTGCTGTGCGGGACCAGCCGCACCGGCGTGCCCGCACGCCAGCCCCACCGGTCGGCGACGACCTGCGAGACGAGGACCTCGTCCGGCCCCAGCGTGGGTGCCCCGACCATCCGCTCGAGCCCCGGGGTCGCGAGCAGCACGGTCTGCGTGTGCTCGGGACGACCGACCACCCGCACCTGCCGCACGCTCACCGCGCTGGACGCAAGCACGCCGTCGAGCGCGGTGACGGCGGCACAGGCGTCCGCCGCGAGGCTGCCGTCACGCACCGAGGCACGCAGGAGGTCACCTCCCGCGGCGAGGTACGCGCGCTCGTCCGCGACGATCCGGTGGACCACCGCGAGGTCGGCGACCCCCGCACTCGTGACGAGCAGCGTGACGACGACCGTCAGCGCCCCGTGCAGGAAGGGCGCGGCCACGACGTTACGCCATCCCTCGGCGACCCCGCGTCGCAGCACGGCTGCCGGCCGCGCCCCCCGCGCCCTCACGCGACCACGCGCCCGGAGTCGAGCCGGACCGCGCGGTCGCAGCGTCGGGCGACCTCCGGGTCGTGCGTCACGACGACCAGACCGGCCCCGCGTCCGGTGACCGGGTGCGCGCGGACAGCACCGAGCAGGGAGTCGAGGACGGACGCGGTCGTCGCGCTGTCGAGCTGACCGGTGGGCTCGTCGGCGAGCACGAACGCTCGGTCGGCGACGAGCGCACGCGCCGTGACCACGCGCTGCACCTCGCCACCCGACAGCACACGCGCGCGCGAGCCCGCCCGGTCCGCGAGGCCGACGAGCGCGAGCGCGGCGTGCGCGCGGTCGAGCGCGTCGCACCAGGCCACGCCTGCGAGCGCCGCGGAGATCGCGACGTTCTCGACCGCGGTGCGCTCGGGCAGCACGTTCGTGGTCTGCAGGATCCAGGACGACGCGGCCGCGAGCGGGACGCCGGTGTCGGCGCCGTCGTCCGTCAGCACGGCGACGGTCCCCGCGTCCGGCGCCAGGAGCCCGCCGAGCACGGACAGCAGAGTGGACTTGCCGGACCCCGACGGCCCGACGATCGCAACGGTCTCACCGGTGCGCACCTCGAGATCGGCGCCATCGAGCACCGGCGCGTCGCTGCCGTCGAAGCGGACCGTGACGCCCCGTGCGCTCAGCCGCACGGCGCCAGCCCGTCGACCGCCCCCGGGTCGACGAGCACCGCCGTGACGCCGGCGGCGGGGTCGAGCTGGACGGTCGACGCGCCGCCGCCCACGACCGTGACGGCGACGGGCGCGGACCGCTCGTCCGGGTAGACGCATACGGCCCCGCCGTCACCGGTCACCACCGCCGACGCGGGGACCGACAGCACGGGCACGGCCGCGGACGCCTGCACGCGTCCCGTGCCCGCCGTGGCCGGCGCGAGCGCGGTCACGAGCGCAGCGACCGCGGCTGGGTCCGTGACGGCACCCGAGCCCACGGCGTACGGCACGGTGACCGGTCCGACGAGCAGCTCGGCCTCGGCGCCGAGCTCGGGGCCCAGCCCGCCCTGCGGCTCCGCGACCGCGACGGCGGACGCGACGGCCGGGCCGGTGAGCAGCGGTCCGCCCGGCCCCACCTGGGCGCCCACGGGCGCCTCGACCGACTCCACGCGCAGCGGCTCGGGGCCGACCCACACGACCCAGGCGGGGTCGAACGTGGTGACGCCTCGCGGCGCACCTGACTCGCGCGCGAACGCGGTCACCGCGCGCGCCGTGCTCGCGCCGAACCTGCCGTCCGGGGTCGCCGTCAGGTGCCCGGTCGCGACGAGCAGGTCCTGCAGGCGACGCACGTCCTCGCCCTGGTCACCGGGGCCGAGGCTGCGCCACAGCGGGGCCGCCGCGACCATCGCGCGCAGCGGGCGGTCGTCGATCCGCACGACCTCGGCGCCGTCGTCGAGCACCGCACCGACGGGAGCGGTCGCGGTGACCGTCCCCGACGTCGGGGACGCGGCGACGAGCCCGGCGGCCCGGCGCACCTCGAGGGACACCGTGGCCGTCGGGCGCCGTTCGGCGGACGTCACCGGGGCGACCACGGGTGCGACCCGCGCGCCCGCCTGGGTCGGGTCCGGCACCGCGGCGGCCGCGGCCCATGCGCCGAGCGCAGCCGCGGGCACGACGAGGATCGCGGCAACCACGACCCACGCACGCCCTGTGCCGGGGACGCGTCGGCTCACAGCTCCGCCTTCCCCTCACGGACGAGCCACGACGCGACGGTGACGCCCGAGCCCGTGACGTGGCTGACGAGGTCGGTCGTGGCCGCCTCCGCCAGCACGCCGATCCGCTGCCGGACCGCACGCCCGGACGGGTCACACGCGACGGACGTGCTCGGCGCGAGACCTTCGGCCTGCAACGCGAGCTCGAGGTCGGCGTCATCGTCGCAGACGATCACGATCCAGTACGTCCCCGGGTCGAGGGCGAGGCCGCGAGCCGTGCCCCCCGCACCGCCGGCACCGCCGTCGGGCACCGTGTCGCAGGAGGCGTACACCATGTCGACCGGCAGCGGCTGCCTGCCCTCGGTGCACATCGCCGCCAACCCGGAGCCGCCGACGTCCATCGCATGGTCCGGGGCCGCCCCATCCACGGGCACGGCAACCAGCGTGCCGGACGCCGCGCCGTCTGCGGGCGGTGCCGGCGGCGTACTGGCACCCCGGTCCGTCGGCCCGGGCGAGCACCCCACCAGCGCGAGCGCGGCGAGCATCGCCACGACGGAGCGTCGCGCGGTCATGCTCATCCGTCCCACGTGGCGTACCCGACGTCGTCCAGGCAGTCCTGGTCCGGCTGGGCCTGCGCGTGGTCGCTGGCCAGCACGACGAGCTCACGGAACGACGCCTTCTCGGGCACGTCGGCGGCGTAGGCGTCGAGGCACTGCACCAAGGGGGCGCGCAACGCGCTCGCCCGCCGCTCCTCGTACGCCAGCCCGTCCGGCGTGGACGTCTGCCAGAACTCGTCGACATATCTCGCGTAGCGCTCGTAGCAGTCGTCCTGCACTGTCACGCCCTGGTCCTCAGGCAGCGCGCCGGAGCCCACGGCGTAGGTGACGAGGTCGCGACCGTTCCAGCGGGTGACGTCCTGCTCCACGACCTCCATACCTGCCTCCTGCATGCAACCGAGCGCGCGGTCGACCGCGGCCCGGTACTGCGCGAAGGTCACCTCGTCACCCGAGAGCACCTCGACCTGTGTCGCGTCGACGCCGGCCGACCGTGCGCTCGCGAGCGCACCGGCGAGGGCCTTCGCACTGGTCTCGTCGTACGACGACTCCTCCGACCCGTCGGCACAACCGACGCACAGAGCGGCCGCCAGCACGACGACCGCCCACACCGCCCTCTGGCGCACGACGCCCCCTTCCATCACACGTTCCCCGGGGGGCCAACCCTCGGCCAGCCCCCCGGAGACGTCACTCGCCGGAGTGGTCGCTCGCCACCAGGTTGGACACGGTCGGCGTCTGCGCCACGTCGCCCCCGTAGGTCCGGCTGGTCCAGATCGTGCTCGTCGTGCCACTCACCGAGAAGCCCGCCCGGGCGCCGACCTTGCTGCACTGGCCGTTGGCGTCCGTAGTCCGGGCGTAACCGTTCTTCCCGTACTGCTTGAACGACGTGTAGGGGCATCCGGCCGCGTCGGCCCCGGATGCGAAGAGCGGGAACGCCAGCGCCGTGGCGAGGACTGCAGCCATCGCCGAGGCACCGGTGCGTGTCGAACGTCGAACCACGCGAAAACCCCCTGTCAGTCGACCACCCGATTGAATGAGAGCGCTCCTATACGCCTCACCTGCGTCTTTGCTCGAGCGATACGGCAGAGATAATTGCGGAGAGCTCCCCTCCGGTCAACAGGCTGTCGCGTCCGCGTTCTCCTCGTCCGCGGACGTCACGCGCGACTAGCGCCCGTACGCCGCGAACGCGCGGTCCGTCGGCACGATCTGCTTGCCGAGCGGCACGAGCGACACCGGGATCAGCTTGAGGTTCGCGATGCCCATGGGGATGCCGATGATCGACACGAACAACGGGATGGCCGTGGCGACGTGCCCGAGCGCGAGCCAGATCCCCGCGACGAAGAACCAGATCACGTTGCCGATGGTCGACAGCGCGCCCGCGGTCGGCTTGTCGACGATCGTGCGCCCGAACGGCCACAGCACGTAGCTCGCGATGCGGAACGACGCGATGCCGAACGGGATCGTCACGACCAGCACGCAGCAGATGATCCCGGCGACGACGTAGCCGAGCGCGAGCCAGGCACCCGCGAACACGAGCCAGATCACGTTGAGCAGGGTCTTCATGGCACCACCGTGCCACGACGGGACGCAGGTCCGGCATCCGGGATCCCCCGGGTCGCACCCCGGTCTCAGTTCATCGACACGTCGTCCGGCGCCGTCGACAGGAGCGCGAGGTCGCCGGGCTGGCGTCGCAGCACGCGGCGCCACAGCCCGCGCGGGTCGGTGCTGAACGCGTCACCGGGCTCGTGGTCGACGACGAACCAGCCGCCCGCCTCGACCTCGGCGTCGAGCTGCCCGGCGGCCCACCCCGCGTAGCCCACGAACAGCCGCAGACCCCGGACGCCGCCCGCCACGAGCTCGGGCGGTGCGTCGAGGTCGACGACCCCCAGCCGCGTCTCGAGCGCCTGCACGCCCGGCGGCACGTCGTCGCGGTCGACGTCGGCGAGCGCGAGCACCGAGTCGCGCGCGACCGGCCCGCCGTTGAACAGGCGGCCCGGTGCGCTCAGATGCGGCTGCCAGCGCGGCAGCACGGCCGACGCGTCCACGTCGAGCGGCCGGTCCAGCACGACCCCGAGCGCACCGTCCGCGGTGTGCTCGAGCACGAGCACGACGCTGCGCCGGAAGCTGCCGTCCCGCAGCCCCGGCGTCGCGACCAGCAGCCGGCCCGTGCACGCCTCCACCCCGCCAGCATGGTGCGGGCCGCGGGCCGACGCCACACGGCGGCGCCTGGAGGGACTCGACCCCGGGCACCGGCGTCCACCGGGCGGAGCCGTGCCGACCCGGGCGCGCCCGACGGGTACGGTCGGGCGTCGTGGAGGTCCAGGACGTCGCGGCGCGCCTCGCTCGCGTGCACGAGCGGGTGCGGTCGGCGTGCTCGGCCGCCGGGCGCGACCCGCACGAGGTCCGCGTGCTGCTCGCGGCGAAGACCATGGACGCGCCGGCGGTGCGCGCCGCCCTGCTGGCCGACGCCGCGGCCCGCGCGGCCGGGTCGGGCACGGCCCCGGTGCTGCTCGGCGAGAACCGCGTGCAGGAGCTCGTCGCGACCGCGCCGCACCTCACCGACCTCGCCCCGACCTGGCACGTGATCGGACCGCTGCAGTCCAACAAGGTCAACGCGGCGCTGCGCTGGGCCGACGCGGTGCAGTCCGTCGCAGACGACGCGCTCGCGCTCCGGCTGTCCCAGCGCGTGCGGGAACGCACGGCACCGCTCGACGTGTGGGTGCAGGTCAACGTCTCCGGCGAACCCAGCAAGCACGGCACCTCCCCCGCCGAGGCGCCCGACCTCGCGGTGCGCGTCGCCGCGCTGCCGGGGCTGCGGCTCGCCGGCGTCATGACGGTCG
The DNA here is from genome assembly GCF_001552375.1 of Cellulomonas iranensis NBRC 101100 = JCM 18110. GTDB lineage: Bacteria > Actinomycetota > Actinomycetes > Actinomycetales > Cellulomonadaceae > Cellulomonas > Cellulomonas iranensis. The sequence continues at coordinate 36,897 of NZ_BCRB01000018.1, forward strand.
GTGCGCGCAGCGACGACGAGAGCGTGGTCCGCGCCGGCTACGCGCGGCTGCGCGCGGTCCGCGACGCCGTGGTCGCGTCGGGTGCGCCGGGGACCGCCGACGCGGACGGACTGTCGATGGGCATGAGCGGCGACCTCGAGGCCGCCGTCGCCGAGGGCGCGACGGTCGTGCGGGTCGGGACCGCCGTGTTCGGGGCCCGGCCCGCGCCGCGGTGACGCCGCCGGGTCGCGCACGTTGCGAGGATGGGGCCATGTCCCCCGACGGCCCCGTCCCCGACCGCCGCTTCCCCCGGTGGGTCTACCGCGTCGGCACCGAGCCCGACGCCCGGTTCTCGCTGGCCAACGAACGCACGTTCCTCGCGTGGGCCCGCACCGGGCTCGCGCTCCTCGCGGCGGGCGTCGCGCTCGAGGCGCTCGACCTGCCGATCGCACCCGGCCCGCGCCTGACGGCGTCGGTGCTGCTCGTCGGGCTCGGGACGGTCGCGCCGACCCTCGCCTGGTGGGGGTGGGCCCGCGCCGAGCGGGCGATGCGGCGCGGTGACCCGCTGCCCGCCCCGCTGGGGTTCGGCGTGCTCGTGGCGGGCATGGGCGTGGCCGGGCTGCTGGTGCTGCTCGGGCTGCTGCTCGCATGACCGGGCCGGCCCGGCCGACGCTCGCGCCCGAACGGACCGCGCTGGCCTGGCGCCGGACCGCGCTCGGTCTCGTCGCCGGGTCAGTCGCAGCCGGTCGGCTGCTGTCCGTGGTCTGGGGCGTGGCGGCGTGGGGCGTCGCGGCGGCGGGCACCGTCCTGGCGGTCGTCGTGCTGGTCGCCGCCCGGCGCCGACGTACCGGCGGAGGTCGCGGCCCCGGGGCTGCCCCGCACGCGACCGCGTCGGACGCCCTGGAGCGCGCCCCGGGAGGCCGCCTCGTCACGGCGTGCGCCGCGGCGCTCGTGCTGCTCGGGCTCGCCGCCCTGGCCGTCGTCCTCACCGGGGCGGTCTGAACCGCACGCCCTGAGCGGCACGGCCCCGTCCCGCGCCGGGGCGCGCGGCCGCCCCGGCGCGTCCGGTCAGGGGACGCGCGCGGTCCAGACCGGGTCGGAGAACTTCGTCTCCACCAGGTGCAGGGCGCGCTCGAGCTCGGCCGGGCGCAGCTCGTCGTCGACCGTGCGGTAGCGACCGCGGAAGTGCGCGACGAACGCGTCGATGACCTGCTCGCGCGGCAGCCGGGTCTGCGAGCGCACCGGGTCGACCCGCTTGTTCGCCGAGCGCGTGCCCTTGTCGGACAGCTTCTCGCGCCCGATGCGCAGCACCTGGAGCATCTTGTCGGCGTCGATGTCGTAGGCCATCGTCACGTGGTGCAGCACGGCGCCGCCCGCGAGCCGCTTCTGCGCCGACCCGGCGATCTTCCCCGCGGGTGACGCGATGTCGTTGAGGCCCGACGTGGTGGCCTGCACGCCGACGTCGGCGAGCGCGCCCAGCACCCACGCGTTGAGGAACGCGTACGAGTCCTCGAACGACATGCCGTCGACCAGCGAGCCCGGCACCACCAGCGAGAACGTGATGCAGTTGCCGGCCTCCATGAACATCGCGCCGCCGCCCGAGACGCGGCGCACGACCGTCACGCCCAGGTCCCGCGCCGCGTCGAGGTCGACCTCGTTGCGCAGCGACTGGAACGAGCCGATGACGACCGCCGGGTCCTCCCACTCCCAGAAGCGCAGCGTGGGGCCGCGACGCCCCGCGTCGAGCTCCTCGGTGAGCACCTGGTCGAGGGCCGCGTGCACCGCCGGCGGCATCGGCCCCGGGTGCAGCACCGCGAACTCGTGGTCCGACCACGCGGTCGACAACCCGAGCGCGCGACGCACCGCGACCGCGACCGCGCGCGTGTCGAACCCGACCATCGCGACCGGCGCCACGATCCGGCCCTGCTCCTGCGCGAGGCGCAGCGCGTCGTCGAGCACCTGGACGAGCTGCGCGACGTGCGCGTCGCGCGGCACGCCCACGAGGGCGCCGGCGAGCACGCCGAGCGCGTCGTCGGGCTCGAGGAAGAAGTCTCCGGACAGGACGACGTCCCGCAGCCGGCCGTCGTCGTCGACCTCGAGGTCGATCACCACGAGCTTGCCGTCGGGCACCTTGTACTCACCGTGCACACCCCCACCCTAGGCGCGCCGCGGCCCTGCTCAGGTCAGCGCACGGACCGCCGCGAGCGCGCGCGACTCGACGACCGCGCTCAGCTCCGCGGACGAGCCCAGCACCGCGTGGGCGGCCTGTGCGTCGGCGGCGGTCGGGGCGCTCGCCGTCCAGGTGACCACGGCGTTGCCGACCAGCACGTGGCCCGTGACCTGCGGCACCGCGACCCCCTCGGTCACGGCCGTGACGTCCTGCACGATCGCCGGGAACACGCCCTGCCCCTCGAGCGCGGGCTCGGCCGTCCAGGTCGTGCCGGCCGCACCGGGCACCACCCGCGTGTACCGGGCGCACGCGTCGACGGTCGTGACCAGCGCGCGGAACGCGTCGCTCGCCGCGGCCGCGTCCGGGAGCACCACGACGTCCTGCTCGAACGTCATCTCGTCGTTGCCCCACGACTGCGCGTCGTGGTGCACCGGCGGCGACGTCACGACCGTGACGGCCGGCAGGCACTCGGGCGGCTCGACGACCGCGCCCTCGGGCAGGCCCCACGTGCTGGTGCCGGGCTCGAGACCGCGCCCCACACCCGCGGCGGCGGCCGGGAGGGCCTGCTCGAGGTCGGCGCGCGTGACGAGCAGCGACGCCGCCGTCGTCGCGTCGAAGCGCGCGTCGGCGCCCGGCGGGCTCACCGCCGTCGACGTCGGGCCGGGCGTCGGGGCGTCCGGCGACGCGTCGTCCGTGGCGGACGGCGTCGCCACGACGACCGTCGCCGTGGGGACGGGTGTCGCGTCCACGGCCCAGGGACGCGTGGCCAGCACGACGACGCCGACCAGCACGAGCACCACGACCGCGACCCACCCCGCGCGTCGCCACCCGCGGCCAGGGCGGGCACCGCCGCCCGGCCGCGCGTCCGCGCGCCACCTCGCCTCGTCGCCGGAGGGCGGGGGCGGGGCCGAGCCGGACACGGGGGCTCCTTCCGTTACGGGCCGCGGGGGCCACCCCCGAGGCTAGGGCGTGCGTCCGTCCCCGGCGCGACGACCCGCGGGCGCACCCCGCACCCGCGGCGGCGTCAGCGCGGCAGGACGCCCCGGTGGCGCAGACCCCAGATCGCGGAGTCGGTGAGCGCCTCCCACGAGGCCTCGATGAGGTTGGGCCCCACGCCGACCGTGCTCCACGACGTCTCGCCGTCCGTCGTCTCGATGAGCACGCGCGTGACGGCGTCGGTGCCCTGCATCTGGTCGAGGATGCGGACCTTGAAGTCGATGAGCTCGAAGCCCTCGAGCTCCGGGTAGACGCGCAGCAGCGCGTGCCGCAGCGCGTGGTCCAGCGCGTTGACGGGACCGTTGCCCTCGCCGGTGCTGACGATCCGCTCGCCGCCCGCGTGCAGCTTGACGGTCGCCTCGGCCGTCGCGGGCGTGCCGCGACCGCCGTTGCGCTCGACGATCGTGCGCCACGACTCGACGCGGAAGTACCCCGGGCGCGCGCCCTCGAGCTCCTCCACGAGCAGCAGCTCGAACGACGCGTCGGCGGCCTCGAACGTGTAGCCGTGCGCCTCGGCGTCCTTCACGCGGTCGGTGACGCGCGAGAGGACCGCGGGCTGCTCGGCCAGGTCGATGCCGAGCTGGCGCCCCTTGAGCTCGATCGACGCGCGGCCCGCCATGTCGGACACGAGCATGCGCATGTCGTTGCCGACCAGCGCGGGGTCGGTGTGCTGGTAGAGGTCGGGGTCGACCTTGATCGCCGACGCGTGCAGCCCGGCCTTGTGCGCGAACGCGCTGGCGCCCACGTAGGGCTGACGCGCGAACGGCGAGATGTTGGTGAGCTCGCTGATGGCGTGCGCGATGCGCGTGAGCTCGGGCAGGCCGCCGGGCGAGTCGTCGGTGCGCGCGAGCACGCGGCGTCCGAGCTTGAGCTCGAGGTTCGCGACGACCGACAGCAGGTCGGCGTTGCCCGTGCGCTCGCCGTAGCCGTTGACGGTGCCCTGCACGTGCGCGCAGCCCGCGTCCACGGCCGCGAGCGTGTTGGCGACCGCGCAGCCCGAGTCGTTGTGCGCGTGCATGCCCAGCACCGCGTCGGGGCCGACGGCGGCCCGCACGGCGGCGACGACCTCGCGCACCTGGTCGGGCAGCATCCCGCCGTTGGTGTCGCACAGCGCGACGACCTCGGCGCCGGCCTCGAACGCCGCCCGCGTCGCACGCACGGCGAAGTCGGCGTCGTACCCGTAGCCGTCGAAGAAGTGCTCGGCGTCGACGAACACGCGCCGCCCCTCGCGCACGAGGAACGCGACCGTGTCCGCGATCATCGCGAGACCCTCGTCGGGGGTCGTGCGCAGCGCGCGCTCGACGTGCCGCACGTCGGACTTCGCGACGAGCGTGACGACCGGGGCCTCGGAGTCGAGCAGCGCCCGCACCTGCGGGTCGTCGACCGCGCGCACGCCCGCCTTGCGGGTCGCGCCGAACGCCGCGAGCTCGGCGTGCCGCAGGTCGAGCTCCTTGGCGGCGCGCTTGAAGAACTCGGTGTCCTTCGGCACCGCGCCCGGCCAGCCGCCCTCGATGAACCCGACGCCCAGCTCGTCCAGCAGCGGGGCGATCGCGAGCTTGTCGGCGACCGACAGGTTGATGCCCTCCTGCTGCGCACCGTCGCGCAGCGTCGTGTCGTAGACGTGGAAGGTGGGCGACGCGGGGGCGTTCACGGGGTGCTCCTTCGGCGGTGCGGGAGTGCGTCGGCGGGTGCGCGACCGGCGGGGGTGGTGCCGGTGCCTCGTCGACGTGTCCGCCCGGCGGGGGGTGGTGCCGGGCTGACGTCTGGACCAACAAAAAGACCCCCCGAGGACGGGAGGTCTGCGCGTCGGCGGGTGGGCCGACGCGCTACGCGATGATGAGCGTGAAGCGGGTCACAGGGTGATCGTCGCACACGCCGCCCGCGTGCGGCAGGCGGTCCATCATGCGGAACAGCCGTCCGGTGCGGGCCGTGCGGCGAGGCGTCCCCCGCCGCACGGCGCCGCCGGTCAGACGAGCCGGTGCATCCAGCCGTGCCGGTCGGCAGCGCGGCCGTACTGCACGTCGGTGAGCTCGGCGCGGATCCGCATGGTCACCGGCCCGGCCTCGCCGTCGCCGACCACGAGGTCGAAGTCGTCGCTCGCGAGCCGCCCGATCGGCGTCATCACCGCGGCGGTGCCGCAGGCGAACACCTCGGTGACGCTGCCGTCGGCGAGGTCGCGGCGCAGCTCGTCGAGCAGCACGGGCCGCTCGGACACCTCGTGCCCCGCGTCGGAGAGCAGCTGCAGGATCGACGAGCGCGTGACGCCCTCGAGGATCGTGCCCGACACCGGCGGGGTCACGACCGAGCCGTCGGCCCGCACGACGACGACGTTCATGCCGCCGAGCTCCTCGAGCTGCGTGCCCGTGCGGTCGTCGAGGAAGCAGACCTGCTCGAAGCCCTTGGCGTACGCCTCCTGCTGCGGGAGCAGGCTCGCGGCGTAGTTGCCGCCGCACTTGGCCGCCCCCGTGCCGCCCGCGCCGGCGCGGTGGTACTGCTGCGACACCCAGATCGACACGGGCTTGACGCCGCCCGCGAAGTACGGGCCGACGGGCGACGCGATCACGAGGAACTCGGCCTCGAGCGACGGCCGCACGCCGAGGAACCGCTCGGACGCGTACATGAACGGCCGCAGGTACAGGCTCGTCTCCTCGCCCGACGGCACCCACTCGCGGTCGACCTCGACCAGCGCGCGGATCGCGCCGAGGAAGTCCGCCTCGGACAGCTCGGGCAGCGCGAGCCGCTGCGCCGAGCGCGCGAACCGTGCCGCGTTGGCCTCCGGGCGGAACGACCACACGCTGCCGTCGGGGTGCCGGTACGCCTTGAGGCCCTCGAAGATCTCCTGCGCGTAGTGCAGGACGGCGGTCGCGGGGTCGAGCTGCAGCGGGCCGTACGGCTCGACGCGGCGGTCGGCCCACCCGTCCGCGTGGGTCCACGAGACACGAGCCATGTGGTCGGTGAACACCGTGCCGAAGCGCGGCGACGCGAGCGCCGCCGCGCGCTCGGCGTCCGGGACGGGGTGGTCGGTGCGGTGCAGCGCGAACGCGGCGGACGAGGGGGTCGTGAGGGTGCTCATCGGGGGGCCTTTCACCAGGGTCGACGTCGACGGTACCGGTGCGGACGGCCGGGTGGACAGGGTGCAGGCGCGCGCCTGCGGACCGACGGACGCTCGTCGTGCGCGGCGTCGTCGGCGAGCCCCGGGCAGGGCGTCAGCCGGCGACGCGGGCGGCGAGGTCCTTGCCCACCTCGGCCGTCGACCGTACTCGGCCGGCGCGCTCGGCGATGTCGGCGGCCACCGCGGCCTCGACGGCGCGCGCGGCGTCGGGCAGGCCGACGTGGTCGAGCAGCAGCGCGACCGACAGCACCGTCGCGGTGGGGTCGGCCTTGCCCTGCCCGGCGATGTCGGGGGCCGAGCCGTGCACGGGCTCGAACATGCTCGGCGCGGTGCGGTCGGGGTTGATGTTGGCCGACGCGGCGAGGCCGATGCCGCCCGTGATGGCGGCGGCCAGGTCGGTGAGGATGTCGCCGAACAGGTTGTCGGTCACGATGACGTCGAACCGCGCGGGGTCGGTGACGAGGAAGATCGTCGCCGCGTCGACGTGCAGGTAGTCCACCGTGACGTCGGGGAACTCGGCGTTGACGGCCTCGACCGTGCGACGCCACAGGTGGCCCGCGTGCACCAGCACGTTGTGCTTGTGCACGAGCGTGAGCTTCTTGCGGGGGCGAGCCGCGGCGCGCGCGAACGCGTCGCGCACGACGCGCTCGACGCCGAACGCGGTGTTGACGCTCACCTCGTTCGCGACCTCGGCGGGCGTGCCGACGCGGATCGCGCCGCCGTTGCCGACGTAGGGACCCTCGGTGCCCTCGCGCACGACGACGAAGTCGACGTCGCCGGGGGCGGCGAGCGGGCTCGCGACGCCCGGGAAGAGCGTGCTGGGGCGCAGGTTGACGTAGTGGTCGAGCGCGAAGCGCAGCTTGAGCAGCAGCCCGCGCTCGAGGACGCCCGACGGCACGCTCGGGTCGCCGATCGCACCGAGCAGGATCGCGTCGTGCGTGCGGATCGCGGCGAGGTCCTCGTCCGTGAGGGTCTCGCCCGTGGCGTGCCAGCGCCGGGCGCCGAGGTCGAAGTCGGTCGTGCGGACCGTGGTGCCGGTGCCGTGCAGGGCCTGCTCGAGCACGAGGAGCCCCTGCTCGACGACCTCCGTCCCGATGCCGTCGCCGGCCACGACGGCCAGGTTCAGGGACGTGGGAGGGGTCGTGTCAGCCATGCCGCCACAGTAACCAGCGGTCCACGCCTCGGACGTCTCGTCTCATCAGGCGGACGCTGGCTCAGTCGACCGCCGGCGCCGACCCCGTCGTCGGGTACACGAGCTCGAACCGCTCCGTGACGACGTCCATCGTCGGCGAGAACACCGCGTCCCCGAGCACGCGTCGCCACACGGCCTCGTGCTCACGCCGCCACGCCGCGACCGACCGGTCGCCCTCGCCCTCCGCCGCCGCGTGCTCGTCACCCACCGCGTCGAACGGTACGACGTCGACCGCCGTCGTGCGCAGCAGCGCCCGCGGGTCGCCGCGCGAGTCCAGCACGATCGACACGTCCCCGACCCGCGGCAGCGGCGCGTCGGCCGCCGTGAGCTCCGCGAGCGCCGTCGACGTCGCCGTCTTGCGGCCCTCGAGCACCAGGCCGAGCAGCGCGTCCGCCGCGACCGGGTCGTCGCCGAACGACCACGCCGGCGGGGCGACCGCACCGTCGACCGTCTCCCCCATCACCGGGTCGAGCTTGCCCCACCCCAGGTGCCCGCGCGCCGCGTCCCAGAAGTCCGCGATCCGCGTGTCCTGCGTGCCGTCCGGGGCCTGCGGCAGCTGCTCGGTCATCGTGCACCCTTCCCTCGAGGTCACGGGCGGCGCGCCCGCGCAGCGATCCTCGCGCGCCGCGCGGCGACCTGCACCCCCACCAGGTGCGAGAGGGCGATCCAGCCGGTGCTGGATCGCCCTCTCGCAGTGGGCGGTGGTGGGTCAGCGCGCCGCGCTGCCCTCCGTGTAGTCGGAGTCCGAGGGCTTCACCCACGCGAACAGCTGGCGCAGCTCGCGGCCGACCGGCTCGATCGGGTGGTTCTGACCCTTCTCGCGCAGCGCCTGGAACTCGGGCGCGCCCGCGTCCTGGTCCGTGATGAAGCGCTCCGCGAACGCGCCGTTCTGGATGTCCGCGAGCACGGCCTGCATGTTCGCCTTGACCTCGGGCGTGATGACGCGCGGGCCCGAGACGTAGTCGCCGTACTCGGCCGTGTCCGACACCGACCAGCGCTGCTTGGTGATCCCGCCCTCGAAGATGAGGTCGACGATGAGCTTGAGCTCGTGCAGCACCTCGAAGTACGCGACCTCGGGCTGGTAGCCCGCCTCGGTCAGGGTCTCGAAGCCGTACTGGATGAGCTGCGACACGCCACCGCACAGGACGGCCTGCTCGCCGAACAGGTCGGTCTCGGTCTCCTCGGTGAACGTCGTCTTGATGCCCGCCGCGCGCAGGCCGCCGATGGCCTTCGCGTACGACAGCGCGAGCGCCCACGCCGAGCCCGACGCGTCCTGCTCGACCGCGACGATGACCGGCACGCCGCGCCCGTCGACGTACTCGCGGCGGACGAGGTGGCCCGGGCCCTTGGGCGCGACCATGAGCACGTCGTGGTCGGCCGCCGGCTTGATGTAGCCGTAGCGGATGTTGAAGCCGTGACCGAAGACGAGCGCGGCGCCGTCCTTGAGGTTCGGCTCGATCTCCTCGCGGTAGACGATGCGCTGCACCTGGTCGGGCGCGAGGATCACGACGACGTCGGCACCGGCGACCGCGTCGGCGACCGAGGCGACCTTGAGGCCCTCGTTCTCGGCCTTGGCCCACGACGCCGAGCCCTCGCGCAGGCCGACGGTCACGTCGACGCCGGAGTCGCGCAGGTTGAGCGAGTGCGCGTGCCCCTGGCTGCCGTAGCCGATGACGGCGACCTTCTTGGACTGGATGACCGACAGGTCGGCGTCGTCGTCGTAGAACAGCTCAGCCACGGTGGATCTCCTCGGTGGTGTGTCTTGGCAGGGTGGGTTCTGGACGGGGTCAGGCGGACCGGCTCACGCGCTCGAGCGCGCGGTCGGTGATGGACCGCGAGCCGCGGCCGATGGCGACCGTGCCGGACTGCACGATCTCACGGATGCCGAACGGCTCGAGGGCCGCCAGCAGGGCGTCGAGCTTGCCCGGGCCGCCGGTCGCCTCGATGACGACCGTGTCGGGCACGACGTCGACGACGTGCGCCCGGAACAGCTGCACGACCTCGAGCACGTGCGTGCGCTGCGACACGTCGGCCTTGACCTTGACGAGCAGCAGCTCGCGCTGGACCGACGCCGCGTCCTCGAGCTCGACGATCTTGATGACGTTGACCAGCTTGTTGAGCTGCTTGGTCACCTGCTCCAGCGGCAGCGCGTCGACGTCGACGACGACCGTGATGCGGCTGATCTCGGCGTGCTCGGTCGGGCCGACGGCCAGCGAGTGGATGTTGAAGGACCGGCGCGCGAACAGCCCCGCGACGCGCGTGAGCACGCCGGGCTTGTTCTCGACGAGGACGGACAGGGTGTGGCGGGTCATCGCGGTTCCTTCCTCAGTCCTCGCGGTCCCACGCGGGGCTGATGCCCCGCGCGTACTGGATGGCGTCGTTGCTGACGCCGGCGGCGACCATCGGCCACACCATCGAGTCGCGCGAGACCGTGAAGTCGACCACGACGGGGCGGTCGTCGATCTCCATCGCGCGCTTGATCGTCGCGTCGACGTCGGCCTTGGTCTCGCACCGCAGGCCCACCGCGCCGTACGCGTCGGCGAGCTTGACGAAGTCCGGGACTCGCGCCGTGCCGTGGCCCGTGTGCAGGTCGGTGTTGGAGTAGCGCGACTCGTAGAACAGGGTCTGCCACTGGCGGACCATGCCCAACGAGCTGTTGTTGACCACCGCGACCTTGATGGGGATCTCGTTGATCGTGCAGGTCGCGAGCTCCTGGTTGGTCATCTGGAAGCAGCCGTCGCCGTCGATCGCCCAGACCGTGCGCGACGGGTCGCCGACCTTCGCGCCCATCGCGGCGGGCACCGCGAAGCCCATGGTGCCCAGGCCGCCGGAGTTGACCCACGAGCCGGGCCGCTCGTAGCGGATGAACTGCGCGGCCCACATCTGGTGCTGCCCGACGCCCGACACGAAGATCGACTCCGGGCCGGAGATCTCGCCGATGCGGGTGATGACGTGCTGCGGCGCGAGCAGGCCGTCCGTCGGCTCGTCGTACCCGAGGGGGAACGTCGCGCGCCAGTCGTCGAGCTGCTTCCACCACGCCTCGAGGTCCGGCCTGCCGTGCTGGGCGTGCTCGCGCTCGAGCTCGGGCAGCAGGTCGGCGATCACCTCGCGCAGGTCGCCCACGATCGGGACGTCGGCGCGCTTGTTCTTGCCGATCTCGGCGGGGTCGATGTCGGCGTGCACGACGGTCGCGCCGGGCGCGAACGACGCCAGCAGGCCCGTCACGCGGTCGTCGAACCGCGCACCGAGCGCGACCACGAGGTCGGCCTTCTGCAGCGCGGCCACCGCGGCGACCGTGCCGTGCATGCCGGGCATGCCGAGGTGCTGCGGGTGGGAGTCGGGCAGCGCGCCGCGGGCCATGAGCGTCGTGACGACGGGGGCGCCCGACGCGTCGGTCAGACGGCGCAGCAGGTCGGACGCGCCCGCGCGGATCACGCCGCCGCCCACGTACAGCACCGGCCGGCGTGAGGTCGCGAGCAGCCGCGCGGCCTCGCGGATCTGCTTGGCGTGCGGCTTGGTCACCGGGTGGTACCCGGGCAGGTTGACGTCCTGCGGCCACGAGAACGTGGTCTGCGCCTGCATCGCCGACTTCGCGATGTCGACGAGCACGGGACCGGGGCGACCCGACGACGCGACGTGGAACGCCTCGGCGATCGTGCGCGGGATGTCGTCGGGGTCGGTCACCAGGTAGTTGTGCTTGGTGATCGGGAGCGTGATGCCGACGATGTCGGCCTCCTGGAACGCGTCCGTGCCGATCATCGACGCACCGACCTGGCCGGTGATCGCGACCATCGGCACCGAGTCCATGTTGGCGTCGGCGATCGCGGTGACGAGGTTGGTCGCGCCCGGGCCGGACGTCGCCATGGTGACGCCGACCTTGCCCGAGGAGTACGCGTAGCCGGCGGCCGCGTGCCCGCCCCCCTGCTCGTGGCGCACGAGCACGTGCCGCACGCGCGAGGAGTCCATGAGCGGGTCGTACGTCGGCAAGATCGCACCGCCCGGGATCCCGAACACGACCTCGACGCCGGCCTCCTCGAGGGACCGGACGATCGACTGCGCGCCCGTGACCTTCTCGGGGCCGATGCGCCGATCGGCCGCCGGCGCGTCACCCTGCCGGGGCGTCGCCTCGGCGGCCGGGCGCACGGGGCGCACGGCAGCGCGCGGTGGTGCGGGATGGGGACCCTGAGCCATCGTCGTCTCCTGCGGGTCGAGTGCGGGTGTGGTCGTCCGGTGCGGGGTGCGCCGGGCGGCTGCCGGGCACGAAAAAGCCCCTCGACCCGGGCACCGGGATGGACGAGGGGCGAGCGCGCGCGACGAGCGACCTGTGCGGTGGCGTCAGCCGGCGCGCTCAGGAAGTACTACGAGGATCATCTGCACGTCGGCGACCCTACGCCTGTCCCGTGCGGGTGTCACATCCCTCACCTCTCGTCTCACATCGTGGTTCACACGTCCATGGCGTGGAACGTCGACCCGGACCGCCGCGCCTCGGCGGGTCACGCGCCCGGCCTGGTGCCCCCGCCCCCTAGCGTGGACGCACGCGACAGGGAGGCCACCATGACGACCACGACCGCCCGCCGGCTGCTCGCCGCGGCGACCACGCTCGGCCTGGGCGCCGCCCTCGCGGCGTGCGCCGACGACCCCGCGCCGACGTCGACCGCCACGACGACCGTCTCCGCCACGCCCACCCCCACGGGCACGTCGTCCCCGCCGCCGACGCCGACCGGCACGGCACCGACCGGCGCCGCCACGCCCGGCGCCGCCGAGCCGACGGACGGGCTCGACGGCTTCGCCGCGCCCGGCACCGAGCTCACGTCCGAAGGGGACGCCTCGCTCTACGTCGTCACCGGGGTGCGCACCGGCGAGCACGAGGGGTACGACCGCGTCGTCTACCAGCTCGAGGGCGGCACCGGCACGCCCGGCTACCGCGTGCGGTACGTCGAGCGCGCGGTCGAGGACCCGAGCGGCGCCGTCCGCCAGGTCGACGGCGACGCGATCCTCCAGGTCACGCTCCTGGGCACCACCTACCCGACGCAGGACGGGCTGCAGGAGTTCTCGCAGGACCTGCGGCCGGACGACGGCGACGTCGAGCACGTCGTGCGCCCCCTGACGTTCGAGGGCATGACCGACTCGTTCGTCGGCGTCGACGACGGGCCCCGCGCGTTCCGGGTCCTGGTGCTCGCCGACCCCGTGCGCGTGGTCGTCGACGTCGAGGACCGCTGACGCGCGTCAGACCACGGCGCGCGACGTCCCCGACAGGCCGAGCACCACGACGCACAGCACGGCCACGACCATCGCGAGCGTGAACGGCGCGCGGCTGCGCCCGCGGCGCAGGCCGACCAGCCCGGCGACCACGCCCACCAGGACCGCCACGACCCCGACCGTCGCGGCAGCGGCGCGCGGCGGCCCCGGCGGCCCGAGCACGGCCACCACGACCGCCACCGCGAGGACCGCCGGCGCCAGCACGCTCGCCGCGCGCCGACCCAGCCGGTGCGGCAGGCCCCGCACGCCCGTCGCGGCGTCGTCCTCGAGGTCGGGCAGGACGTTCGCGAGGTGCGCGCCCACGCCGAGCAGCGCACCGACCGCGAGCAGCCACCCCGCCGGCCGGCCCGGCCCGGGCAGCGCGAGCACGACGAACCCCGGGAGCAGCGCGAACGCGAGCGCGTACGGCAGCCAGGACGCCGCCGTCGCCTTGAGCCCGAGGTTGTACGCCCAGCCCGCCGCGACCGCGACGAGGTGCGCGCCCGCGGCGAGCACGCCCGTCGGCAGCGACGCCAGCACCGACACGACGACCGCGGCGGCCGCCGCCCCGCGCAGCAGCCGGGCCGTCACGGCCCCCGCGACCACCGGCTTGTCCGCTCGCGCCACGGCCCGGTCGCGCGCGGCGTCGAGCCAGTCGTTCGACCAGCCGATCGACAGCTGTCCCGCGAGCACGACGACGAGCACCAGCAGCACGGTGCGCGGGGGCGCCGCGAGCCCGGCCGCGAGCGCCGTCGCCAGGCCCGTCACGACGACCGTCGGGCCGGCGTGCGACGCCCGGACCATGCCCGCGAGCGTCCTGCCGGGCGCGACCCGCGGGGCCGGGTCGCGAGGCGCCGCACGGCCGGGGCCCGTGGTCGTCGACGGCTCGCGCACGACGCGACGCTAACCCGCGACGCCGCCGTGCGCGCGGCCTGCACGCGACCTGCGCCCACGGCGCGCGGGCACCCCGACCGCGTGCCACGATGCCGGGATGTCGCACCTGCTGGCCGTCGCCCCCGCGCTGCCGGGGCCGCCGCGCTCGCAGCAGGAGATCCTCGACGTCGTCGCGCCGCTGGTCGCCGCGGGCGACGCACGCACCGAGGCGCTCGCACGACGCCTGCACGCCGGCTGCGGCGTGCGCACGCGGCACCTCGCCCTCCCCCTCGAGCGGTACGGCGAGGTCCGCGACTTCGGGCAGGCCAACGACCTGTACCTCGAGCTGGCCACCGAGCTCGCCGCGCGCGCCGCGGCCGACGCGCTGGACCGGGCCGGGCTGTCCGCGCAGGACGTCGACCTCGTGTTCCTCACGTCCGTCACGGGCGTCGGCGCCCCGTCGGTGGACGCGCTGCTCGTCGACCGGCTCGGCCTGCGGCGCGACGTCACGCGCGTGCCGTCCTTCGGCCTCGGGTGCGCGGGCGGCGCGGCCGCGCTCGCCCGCACGCACGACCACCTCACGGGTCACCCGCACGACGTCGCGCTCGTCGTCAGCGTCGAGCTGTGCTCCCTCACGCTGCAGCCCGACGACCCCAGCCCCGCGAACCTCGTCGCGAGCGGCCTGTTCGGCGACGGCGCCGCCGCGGCCGTGCTCGTCGGCGACGACCACCCCGCCGCGGCGGGCACCACCGGCCCCCGCGTCGTCGCGGTCGGCAGCCGCCTCTACCCGGGCACCGCCGACCACCTCGGCTGGCGGGTCGGCGCCTCGGGGTTCCGGATCGTGCTGTCCGCGGGGCTGCCCGACGTCGTGCGCGCGGGCGTCGCGGCCGACGTCGAGGGTCTGCTCGCCGCGCACGGCCGCAAGCCGGGCGACGTCACGCGGTGGGTCGTGCACGCGGGCGGCCCGCGCATCCTCGACGCCGTGCAGGACGCGCTCGGCCTGCCCGCCGACGCGCTCGACGCGAGCCGCGCGTCGCTCGCCGACGTCGGCAACCTGTCGTCCGCGTCGGTGCTGCACGTGCTCGACCGCACGCTGCGTGCGGGGACGCCCGCGGGCTCCCCCGGCGTGCTGCTCGCCTTCGGGCCCGGCGTGGGCCTGGAGATGGTGCTGCTCGAGTGGTCCACGGGAGGACACGGGTGCTGACCCTCTACCTGGTGGTCGTCGGCCTCACGGCCGTCGAGCGCGTCGCCGAGCTCGTCGTGTCGACGCGCAACGCCCGCTGGTCGTTCGCGCGCGGCGGTGTCGAGAGCGGCCGCGGGCACTTCCCCGCGATGGTCGCGCTGCACACCGCGCTGCTCGTCGCGTGCGTCGTCGAGGTGCTCGTCGCCGACCGGCCGTTCCTGCCGTGGCTGGGGTGGCCCGCGCTCGCGCTCGTCGTCGCGAGCCAGGGGCTGCGGTGGTGGTGCATCGCGACGCTCGGGCCGCGGTGGAACACGCGCGTGATCGTCGTGCCCGACCTGCCGCTCGTGGACCGGGGGCCGTACCGCTGGCTGCGCCACCCGAACTACGTCGCGGTGGTCGTCGAGGGGATCGCGCTGCCGCTCGTGCACACGGCCTGGGTCACGGCTCTCGTGTTCACGCTGCTCAACGCGGTGCTGCTGGCGCGGTACCGGATCCCCGCGGAGGAGCGCGCGCTGCGCGCGGCGACCGTGGGCGCGTGAGCGCGGGGCGACGCGCGGCGCGGCCGTCGCGCGGCGGGCCGGTGCCGTGACGGACACCGACGTGCTCGTGGTGGGCGGCGGCCCCGTGGGCCTGGCCGCCGCGGTCGAGGCGCGCCGCCGCGGGCTCGACGTGGTCGTGCTCGAGGCCCGCGACGGCACGGTCGACAAGGCCTGCGGCGAGGGGCTGATGCCGGGTGCGCTGCGCCTGCTGCGCGCGTGGGACCTCGACCCCGCGGGGCACGTGCTCGCGGGGATCAGCTACCGCACGGCGAGCGGTCACGTCGACCACGCGTTCCGCGGCACCCCCGGGCGCGGCGTACGGCGCACGGTCCTGCACGACGCGCTGCGCGCCCTCGCGGCCGACGTCGGCGTCGTCGTCGTCCCGCGCCGCGCGCACGACGTGCGGATCACGCCCGCGGGTGTCGACGTCGACGGCCTGACGGCTCGCCACCTGCTCGCGTGCGACGGCCTGCACTCGACCGTGCGCCGCCGGCTGGGGCTCGAGCCCGCGTCCGAGCCGCCGACGGAGCGCGCCCGCGAGCGCGTCGCGGGCCGACGCCGCTACGGCCTGCGGCGGCACTACCGCGTCGCCCCGTGGAGCGACCTCGTCGAGGTGCACTGGGCACCGCACGCCGAGGCGTACGTGACGCCCGTGGCCGACGACCTCGTGGGCGTCGCGGTGCTCGGCCCGCGCGGCACCGACCTCGACGCGACGCTCGCCGCGCTGCCCGAGCTCGCGGACCGGCTCGCCGGCGCGGCCCCCGCGAGCACCGTGCGCGGCGCCGGGCCCCTGCGGCAGCGCGCGACGCGTCGCGCGCTCGGGCCCGTGCGGCTCGTGGGCGACGCGTCGGGCTACGTCGACGCGCTCACGGGCGAGGGGCTGCGGGTCGGGTTCGCGCAGGCCCGCGCGGCCGTCGCGACGCTCGACGACCCGGCGGCGTACGAGCGCGCGTGGCGTGCGGCGACGCGCGAGTACCGCGTGCTGACGACGGGGCTCGTCGCGTGGGCGAGGTCGCCGCTGCGGCCCGTCCTCGTGCCCGCGGCGCGGCACCTGCCGGCGCTGTTCGGCGGGGTCGTCGAGCGCCTGGCCCGGTGACCGCGGCGCGGCGGTCTCACGCGTCCGGCGGCTCGGGGTCCATGTCGAACCCGGGCAGACCGTCGACGCTCGTGCGGTTCCAGAGCCGCCGGTACGCCGCGCGCCCCTCCGCCCCCTTGCGCTCCATGAACGGGGGCAGCAGGTCACGCTCGCCGACGTGCGACATCAGCGGGACCCCGTACCCGCAGGAGTCCGAGACGCGCTCGACGTCGACGACGATCACGGCCCGGGCGCCACGCGACTCGTCCAGGCCGCCCTCGAACCGTCCGAGCAGCTCGTCGAAGCCCTCGTCGTAGAGCGTCACGAACCGGCCGCGGCCGTGCAGGCGCACGATGTCGGGCGGCCCCTCGAACGCGCAGAACATCAGCGTGATCCGCCCGTCGTCGCGCAGGTGCGCGATGGTCTCCGAGCCCGACGCCGTCAGGTCGACGTACGCGACCGTGCGCTCGTCGAGCACCGCGAACGTCCCGCCGACCCCCTTGGGCGACACGTTGACGTGACCGCCCGGCCCGCTGGGGGCCGTCGCGACGAAGAACACGTGCTGCGCCAGCAGCCACGTGCGCATGCGCTCACCGATGTGCTCGTGCACCTTGCCCATGCGCGCATGGTGGCACCGACCGCCCGAGCGCGGCGTCGTGCGTCCGCCCTGCGGCTCGCACCGCCCTACGCGGCGCGGCGCACCCAAGCCTCCCAGGGGCGCAGCGTGACGCGCCCCGCGACCACCGCCGAGGGCTCGGCGAGGTTGCCCAGCACGAGCGACGCGTCGTGCCACCCCTCCCCCAGCTCGACCGTGCGCTCGTCCCCGGTGAAGTTGCCCACGACGAGCAGCCGCGAACCGTCGAGCGAGCGCTCGAACGCGTAGACGTGCGGGTCGTCCGGCAGCAGCATCGTGAAGTCGCCCAAACGCACCACGGGGTCCTCGTGGCGCAGCGCGACCAGCCGCCGGTAGTGGTGGAAGACCGAGCGCGGGTCGGCGCGCTCGGCCTCGGCGTTGACCTCGACGTGGTTCGGGTTCACGGGCAGCCACGGCGTGCCGGTCGTGAAGCCCGCGTGCGCGGTCGCGTCCCACTGCACGGGCGTGCGGGCGTTGTCGCGGCTCATGGCCGCGAGCCCCGCCAGCAGCCGCTCGTCGGGCACGTGCCCGAGCGCGCGCTGCTCGGCGGCCCACCGCACCGACTCGATGTCGCGGTACTCGTCGAACGACGTCAGGTGCGCGTTCGTCATGCCGAGCTCCTCGCCCTGGTAGACGTACGGCGTCCCGCGGTGCAGGTGCAGCACGGTCGCGAGCATGGTCGCCGAGTCGCGGCGGTGCGCGCCGTCGTCGCCGAACCGCGACACGACGCGCGGCTGGTCGTGGTTGTCCCAGTAGAGCGAGTTCCACCCGCGCTCGGCCAGGCCGGCTTGCCACCGCCCCAGCACGGCCTTGAGGTCGCGCAGGTCGAGCGGCACGGGGTCGAACTTGCCGCCCGGTCCGTGGTCGAGGCCGACGTGCTCGAACGTGAACACCATGTCGAGCTCGCGCCGCGCGGGGTCGGTGAGCAGCACCGCGTCGTCGACCGTCGCACCGGGCGTCTCGCCCACCAGCAGCAGGCCGTCGCGGCGCCCCTCGAACACCTCGCGGTGCATCTCCTGCAGGTACTCGTGCAGGCGCGGGCCGTTCGTGTACTGCGCCGTGCCGTCCCCCAGCGCACCGTGGGTCACCGGGCCGTCCGCGAGGCCGCCGTCGGCGTCCACGACCTTGGAGACGAGGTTGATGACGTCCATGCGGAAGCCGTCGACCCCGCGGTCGAGCCACCAGCGCATCATCGCGTAGACCGCCTCGCGGACCTCGGGGTTCTCCCAGTTGAGGTCGGGCTGCTTGCGGCTGAACAGGTGCAGGTAGTACTCGCCCGTCGCCTCGTCGAGCTCCCACGCGGGCCCGGAGAAGAACGACGCCCAGTTGGTCGGCTCGGCGCCGGGGGTGCCCGGTTCCATGCCGTCGCGGGCCGGCCGCCACCAGTACCAGTCGCGCTTCGGCGAGTCGACCGACGCGCGCGACTCGACGAACCACGGGTGCTCGTCGCTCGTGTGGTTGACCACGAGGTCCATGACGACCTTGATGCCGCGCGCGTGCAGCGCCGCGACCACCTCGTCGAGGTCGTCGAGCGTGCCGAACAGCGGGTCGACGTCCTGGTAGTCGCTGATGTCGTACCCGTTGTCGTCCTGCGGGCTGCGGTACAGCGGCGAGAACCACACGACGTCGACGCCGAGCTCGGCGAGGTGGTCGACGCGCCGCAGCACGCCCCGCAGGTCGCCGACCCCGTCGCCGTCGGAGTCCTGGAAGGACCGCGGGTAGATCTGGTAGACGACCGCACCGGTCCACCAGGGGGCGTCGTCGACGGTGAAGGTCATGCGCGGCAGCTCCTCGCCCGAGGCGTCGTGGGGACGGTCCGACGCTCGCACGGCGCCGCGCGCGACGCACGTCGTCCGCCGCGGCGCCCGGGGCACCCCGGCGCCGCGCTGGGCCGTCCGGGCGATCCCGGGACCTCGGTCCCCCGCCGCGTTGACACATCGTCAATAGCGTCCTCCTCATGAGCACCGAGCAGCGACGGGTCGTCAAGGCCCCCGACGTCCGACGCGACGAGATCGTCCGCGCCGCACGTGAGCTGTTCGCCGATCAGGGCGTCCGCAGCACGACGTTCCAGCACGTCGCCGACCGCGTCGGCGTCACCCGCGGGCTCGTCTACCACTACGTCGGCGACATGGAGACGCTCGTCGGCCTCGTCATCGACGCCTGCATCGACGACTTCGTCGCCGACCTGCGCGCGTGGGACGCGGCCCGGCGCCCCGGCGACGTCGACGGCGCGGTCGTCGAGTGCGTCGCGCTGTTCCGCCGCCACGTCCCGACCCGCCGCCGGGGCGACGGCAGCAGCCCCCGCACCGCGACGCCCCTGCCGCGGTTCGACGACGCCGCACTCTCGGTGCAGTTCCTCGACCGGGCGGTCGAGGCGCTCGTCGACACCCTCGAGGTCACGACGATCCCCGCCTACGCGGCCCGGCACACGATCGAGATCGCGCACGTGCGCGCCACGTTCGTGGTGCTCGTGCACGGCCTCATCGCACTGGTCCGATCCCAGCCCGACACGCCTGACGACGTGCTCGCCACGCTCGTGCGCCAGACGTTGCGACTGGCACCCAACGACCCTGCCGCGTCCTAGCGGTCAGGGCGCACGTCGAAGGAGAGACATGTTCCTGTTCGAGAGCATCACGCCGCTCCAGGCACTGATGTTCGTCGTGGTCCTCGCGGGCCTCATCGGCCTCAACGAGATCTCGCGACGCGGCAAGGTGGCCGGGCTCGCGCTGTTCGTCGCGCTGCCGCTGGTCCTCACGATCTTCGTGTGGCCGCACACCGCGGGCGCGGGGTCGTCGACCGGGTCGTGGTTCCACTGGGTCAAGGTGTACTCGGCGCTCGCCGGCTGCCTGGGCTTCATGCTCATCCGGTACGTGCCGCGCCTGGCCGCGAACAGGTGGATGCTGCTGTTCCCGCCCGCGATCCTGTCGATCAACATCCTCGAGGCCGTCATCCGTGACTTCCAGGTCTCGGGCATGCAGGAGGGCGTCGTCGACGGCGTCATGATGGTGCCCGGCCCGTGGAACGTCATGAACGGCGTCGCCGGCATCCTCAACATCGTGACGATCTGCGGCTGGGTCGGCATCTACGTCAGCCGCGACAAGACCAAGGACATGATCTGGCCGGACATGCTCTGGTTCTGGATCGTCGCGTACGACCTGTGGAACTTCGCCTACGTCTACAACTGCGTCGGCGACCACGCCTTCTACGCCGGCGCGGCGCTGCTGCTCTCGTGCACGATCCCCGCGTTCTGGCTGCGCCGCGGCGCGTGGCTCCAGCACCGCGCGCACACGCTCGCGTTCTGGATGATGTTCACGATGGCCGTCCCGGCGTTCGTCACCGACTCGCAGTTCTCGGTGCAGTCGTCGCACTCCCCCGCCGCGCTCTTCACGGTGTCGGCGCTGTCGCTCGCGGCCAACGTCGCGGTCGTCGTCTACCAGGCCCGCCGCCTGCTGACGCGTCGCCTCAACCCGCTGCGCGACGAGCTGTGGACCGACCTGCCGGCG
This sequence comes from Cellulomonas iranensis NBRC 101100 = JCM 18110, assembly GCF_001552375.1. Taxonomy (GTDB): domain Bacteria; phylum Actinomycetota; class Actinomycetes; order Actinomycetales; family Cellulomonadaceae; genus Cellulomonas; species Cellulomonas iranensis. The sequence continues at coordinate 57,391 of NZ_BCRB01000018.1, forward strand.
TACCGCCGCGTGGTCGAGAACATCCCCGGCTACCGGCTCGCCGGTGCCGGCGCCCCCGTCGCTGTCACGACGGGCGCGACCGCGGAGCCCGAGGTCGTCGCCCCGCGCTGACCCACCCCGCGCCGACCCACCTCACGACGCCGGGCCCGGGCACGTCCCGGGCCCGGCGTCGCCGTGCGTCCCGGAACGTTCCACCCCGCGCGGGCTCGCCCGCGGCGCGCCCGGTCGGCGAGGCTGCTGCCAGACCCGAGCCGAGCCAGGGGGCCCACCATGACCGACGCGTTCCACGGTGCCGACGTCGCCGCGCTGCGCACGCAGGCCGTCGCGCTGCACGACGCCGCGCAGACGCTCGTGACGTGCGCGCAGCGCACCGGCCGCGGGCTCGACGCCCTCACGTGGGCCGGCCGCGACGCCGACCGCGCCCGGACCGCGTGGCAGACCGAGCAGGTGCCCGCGCTGCTGCGCACCGCGCACGCGCTCGGCGAGGCCGCGCTGCGGCTGCTCGACGAGGCCGACGCGCAGGAGTCCGCGAGCGCCGCGACCGGGGTCCCGGGCGGCGCGACCGAGGGCCCGGGCGGCGCGGCCCCGACGCCGGGCAGCGGCCCGGGC
>NZ_BCRB01000019.1 GCF_001552375.1 Cellulomonas iranensis NBRC 101100 = JCM 18110
CGCGCCGCGGCCGCGCGGGACCGGCACGCGGGGCGGCTGGCCGGCGAGGCGGCCGTCGTGCTGCTGGCCGTGGGGGCGCTCGTCGCGCTCGGCGCACGGGGCGTGACCGACGCCGCCGCCGGCTCGGGCGGCACCGCTCCCCCGGCCGCCGACGCGCTGCTGGCGCTCGCCCCGACGCTCGGCGTGCTGGCGGGCGGGGTCCTGCTGCTGCGCGTGCTCCCGGTGCTGCTGCGCCGTGCGGTCGCCGCCGCGGGACGGTCGCGACGCGCCGTCCCGGTGCTCGCGGCGGCCCGCGCGAACGACGCGGCGCGCGGCGGTCTCGCGTTCCTCGCGCTCACGCTCGCGGCGGGGCTCGTGGCGCTCGGCACGACGGTCGTCGCGACCGTGCAGCGCGGCGAGGTCGACGCGTCGTGGCAGGCGGTGGGTGCCGACGCGACCGTGACCGCGGCGGCGCCCGACGCCGGTCTCGCGGACGTCGCCGCGACGCTGCGCGCGTCCGCCGGCGTCGACCTGGCCGTGCCCGGGCGCGTCGACGAGCACGCGCAGGTGTTCGGCCCGTGGGGCGGGCAGCTGGTGCGCGTCGTCGCGCTGCCCGCGGCGGACTACGCAGACCTGCTCGCGCGCACGCCGCTGCCGGACGACCCCGCGCTGCGCGACCTCGGCACGGCCGACGGGCGTCCCGCGGCGCTGCTGAGCCCGGGGCTGCGCACCGCCGACGACCCCGCGGTCGAGCTGCTCTGGGGGACCGCACGCGTCGACCTCGTGACGGTCGGGACGGCGCCCGCCCTGCTCGCCGGGGACGGCGACGCGGTCGTCGTCGACGCCGACGCCCTCGCCGCGGCGATCGGCGTGCCCGTCGTGCCCGACCGCGTGTGGGCCGTCGGCACGGGTGCGTCCGCGGCGGTCGCGGACGCGGCGGGGCTCGACGGCACGACGGTCGCGACGCGCGACGCGTGGCTCGTCGAGCACCGCGCCGAGCCGCTGACCGTGGGCGTGCAGCGCGCCGCCACGGCGGCGACGCTCGCGCTGCTGGTGCTCGTCGCGCTCGTCGTCATGCTGGCGGCCGCCACGAGCGCGCCGCAGCGCGGCGCGACGCTCGCGACGCTGCGGACGCTCGGGCTCGGGGGACGCGACGCGCGGCTGGTGACGCTGGGCGAGCTGCTGCCGGGCGCGCTGCTGGCGGCGGCGGGCGGCGCCGCGCTGGGCGGCGCGCTCACGGGGGCGGTCGTCGGGCCGCTCGCGCTGCGGCTCGTGACGGGGCAGGCGGACGACCCGGCGCCGGTCTGGTCGGCGTGGTCGGCGGCGTCGCTGGGCGTCGCGGCCGTGACGCTCGCGGTGACGGTGCTCGTCGAGTCGTCGCTGCGGCGCCGCGAGCGCCTGGGCGAGGTGCTGCGGGTGGGCGGCAGCCGCTGAGGGGCGTGCGCCGCGGCGGTGCCGGGGCGGCGGTGCCGGGGCGGCGCTGCTGGTGCGCCGCTGCGTCGCTGGCGGGCTGGGCTGCGTCGCTGCCGGGCTGGGCTGCGTCGCTGCCGGGGCGGGGCCGTGGGCGCCGCGAGGCCCGTGGCGCGCTACCGGGCCGCCGTCGCGTCGAGCCCCGCGAGGATCACGTCGATCGCGAAGTCCCGGCGCGCACGTTCGTCGGGTCCCGTGAGCGCGCCCGCGAGCCGGTGCACGTGCGGGAAACGGTCGGGGTCGACGTCGGCGTAGACGTCGTGCGCGCGCCGGGGGTCCGCGCCGCGCCCGCCCGGCACGCCGCGGGAGGTGCGCTCGACGGCCGTCGCGGCGGCGAACTGCGCGATGAGGTCGATGGCCAGGGCCGCCCGGTCGTCGGGGACGCCGCCGCGGCGCAGCAGGTCGAGCTCGTGCTCGGCGAGGCGCAGCGCGCCGGGGAGGGTCGGGATGGTGCCGAGCGCGACGGCCGCGAGGCCGGGGTGCCGTTCGAGCGCCTCGACGGTGCCGACGACGGTCCCCGCGAGCGCGGCCCGCCAGCCGTGCGGCTCGGGGTCGACGAGCGCGACCGTGCCGTAGACGTGGTCGAGCGCGTGCTCGAGCAGGGTCTCACGACTGTCGAAGTAGGCGTACAGCGACGCGGGCCCTGTGGCGACGGCGCGTGCGACGTCGCGCAGCGAGACCCGGTCGACGCCCCGCTCCCGGACGAGCGCGAGGGTCGCGTCGAGGATCGCCTGCCGGGACAGCGCGGGCTTGGCCGGGCGCTCGCGGCGCGACGCGGGCTCGGGTGGCGTCGGCATGGCGCGAGCGTAGTTGACACGAACGCAGTTCGCGACGAACACTGTTCGCGAACGACGTTCGTATCGAGGGAGGGAGCCGTCATGGCGGTCCTGGTGGTAGGCGCGAGCGGCGCCGTGGGCGGCGCGGTGGTCGCGGGTCTGCTGGAGCGCGGCGTGGACGTGCGCGCGACGAGCCGCACGCCCGAGCGACTGAGCCTGCCGCCGCAGGTGCGCACGTCCGCGGCCGATCTCGACGACCCCGCGTCGTTCGACCCGGCCCTCGAGGGCGTGGAGCGCATCTTCCTCTACGCGGACATGACGCACCCGGAGCCGCTGCTGGCCCGCGTCGCCGCGGCCGGCGTGAGGCACGTCGTGCTGCTGTCGTCGTCCGCGGTGACGGCACCGGGCGCGGCGGACGACTTCAACGGCGCGCGCTTCCTGCGGGTCGAGCGCGCGGTCGAGGACTCCGGGGTCGCGCACACGTTCCTGCGGCCGGGCGGGTTCGCGAGCAACGCCGCGCGGTGGAGCTGGAGCATCCGCACCGACGGCACCGTGCCGCTGCCGCACCCCGACGCGGCGCAGGTGCCCGTGCACGAGGCCGACGTGGCCGACGTCGCGGTCGTCGCGCTCACCGGTGACGCGCTGCTCGGCGCCGCCCCCGTGCTCACGGGGCCGGAAGTGCTCACGCTCCGCGAGCAGGTCGCGACCATCGGTGACGTGCTCGGGCGCGACGTGCGGGTCGTCGAGCAGACCGAGGCCGAGTCGGCGGCGCTGCTCGCGCGGCACGTCCCCGAGGTGTGGGTGCGGCAGATCATCGGCGACTGGCGCGCGGCCGTCGGCGCGACGCCCGCCGTGTCACGGGAGCACGAGCGCCTCACCGGGCGCCCCGCGCGCACGTTCCGCACCTGGGTCGAGGACCACGTCGACCTGTTCCGCTGACACGCGCCGCGTGGCGCGGTGCACGACGCCGCGCGCGACGACGGTTGCGTGCGGTCACAGCGCCGCTGACACTGGTCGCGTCCGATTCCGACACGCAGGGGGAACCGTCATGACGCGCATCACCACGAAGCTCGGAGCCACGCTCGCCGCCGCGGGCCTGCTCACGGCGGGCAGCATCGCCGCCGCCGTCCCGGCGCAGGCCGCGACGGTCACCAGCTACGTCATCGCGTCCGCCACGTCCAGCGGGTGCAACACCGCCCTGCAGGGCGACATCCACGACCTCAAGGCGCAGGGGATCTACAAGAACCACACCCCGTGCACCAACACCGGCGCCTCGTCGTACCCGTGGCGCGCGCAGGTCTGGTACTACGCCGTCTGAGCGTCACGGCCGGCCGGGGCGACCCGGCCGGCCACGACCTCGGCGAGCGCGGCGTGACGGTGGCGGGCAGCCCCGGGCCCGCGTGGTCGCTTGCCTCTCCGGGTCGAGCTCTACGCGATTCCGGTCCACCTGGTCTGCTCGTCCACGGGCGACGACCGGTCGACCTGCGGCAGCCGCTCGACGGCGACGTGGCACGTCTCGTCGGGCAGCACGGTCCGGGCACCGGTGACGAGCAGCTCGTGCCGCCCGCTTCACGAATCACCCCTGGTCATCAGCGCGCAGGCGGCGGTGTCGCGGCCTCGCCGCGATCAGACCATCAGGGCCATGGTCATCGCAGCCACCAAGCAGGTGACGAGCGTCGCCCCCGGTCACCCGGCACCGCCCGCTCCGGCCAGCCTGTACCGTCGGTCCGTCAGCCGCAGCGGCCCTCCCGCCGCGCGCAGACGACACGGGTGCTGTCCCGCGTCTCCACGAGCAGGCCCTCATCACCCGGGCCTCTGGGACAAGCAGACATTCACTCCTGGCTGGGAGAACGGACCGCTACGGCGTCGAACGCCACCGCGAACTCGGGATGCGGCCGATGGCGATGCGGAACATCGGTCCCTGACTCCTGGAATGCGGCCTGCTCCGCAAACTGTCCGGGCCCCGGCCACCCAGAGGCCTACACGAACGAAGCTAGTGCTCCCGGGAGACTCGGACGCGCGGCGGTGCTCAGTAGCATGAGCATGGGTCGGCACAGTGAAGACGCGGGGATCCGCAGGACTCGAGGGGGACGCCGTTTATGCACCTGAGCCGCATTCGGGTTCGAGGTCTTCGCGGAGCCGTCGACGGGCCGCTGGAGGTGCACTTACCAGGGCGCTTCGCCGTCATCGCAGGGGCCAACGGCGGCGGGAAGACCACCCTCACGGACGCGCTCTACCTCAGCCATGTCAAGCGTTTCCCGCACCTGCCGAGGCATTCCGCCGCAGCACTTGGAGCTGGCGATCGGGACATTGAGGTTGAGTACCGCTTCGACGCCGACGTTGCCACCGAGGGCCCGCTAGGGCGACAGCTCCAAGCGCAAGCCGGGAGGACCGCGCCGGGAACTGTCGCCGCTGAGTGGGCGCGGACTCTTCACCGTGACCTCGGCGCGGTTCACACTAAGTCCGTGGATGGTCGGTCGAGCGATGTCGAGCAACGAACACTCCTGGTGCACCTGCCCGCTTGGAGGAACCCGCTAGACGAGCTGGCCCGGCGCGAGACGCGCATCCTCGTCGAGTTGCTCCGAGCACAACAGCAGAACCTGGGCCGTGGGCGTGACCTGTCCCGTCTACGTGGCAGGGCCTCAGGTCTCCTCGAGGCGCTCGCCACGGATGACCTACTCGTGGGGCTCGAGGAGCGGGTCAGTGAGCAGTTGCGCGCACTCTCCGCGGGCGTTTCCCGGAACTGGCCCTACATCCGCGGACAGGTCGTAGACGACCGCTACCTGGCGCGCGTGCTCGAGTTGATGCTCGCCACCACCGAAGGACGGAAGGATGCGCTGCCGCTCGAGGTGGTTGGCCTCGGCTATGTCAACCTCCTGCACATCGCCGTCACCTTGGCAGCCATCCCCGACTCGACGCGCATCGCGGCCGCTGCTGCCGCGGTGGCAGGCGGACCGCCAACCGGCCGGGTCGACGCCGGGACGGCGGAGGCGCCGCTGGACGAGGCTGACCGAGTCTTGCGCCAAGCTCGCGCCGAGAGCGAGAGCGTCGAAGACTCGTTCTTCCCTGACGACGCCTTCCATGTCACGTTGGTCATCGAGGAGCCTGAGGCGCACCTTCACCCCCAGCTCCAGCACTCTCTGGTTCGGTACCTGCGTCGCCAGGTGCGCCTCCGCCCCGAACTCCAGGTCGTTCTGTCGAGCCATGCGACAGACGTCATCACGTCCTGCGACCCGACCGAGTTGGTGATCGTGCGTCGCGACAGCCAGGGGCAGAGAGTGTGCCGAGCGATCGCGGACATCCCGCTCAGCAATCGCGACGAGGTCCTCCGCAAGACTCGACTGCATCTGGATGCCAGCCGTTCCGCCTCCTTGTTCGCGGAGCGATTGCTTCTTGTCGAGGGTGTCACCGAGGCGGCCGTGCTCCGCGAGATGGGATGGGTGTGGGCCGGGGAAGACCTTGACAAGCAGGCGTTCGTCGATGCGTTGAGCATCGTGCCGATGGGTACCAAGGTCGGGCCGTGGGCGGTGCGACTCCTTGCGACCAGGGGCCACGAGCTCTGCTCCCGACTAGCGGTTCTTCGCGACAGCGACCTCGACTTCGACGACCTCCCAGCCGCACCCATTTGGGCCAGCGACCATGACCCTGCCGTCTTGCTGGTGGAGCACTGTCATCCCACCCTCGAGCCCCAACTCACCGAAGGGAACGAGGGTCTCGTGGCCGGGGCCCTGCAGGACATCGGGATCTCGGTGCCTGACGAGGTCACGCCCCAGGCGATCCGGGACCTGTTCCGCAGTCGGCACAGGGCGGGCGACGTCACGGTGAGCGCTGGACTCGCCGCAAGCCGCAAGGGCGAGTTCGCGGAGGCCCTAGCGGGGCGGATACGCGAGATGCGCGACGTCGTCGGTGCTGGAGTACGGGTGCCGGAACCCATCGAGCGAGTCTTCGAGTTCTTGTACCCAACGCCCGACGCTCCGCTTGCGGCCCATGCGCCGGTGGCACGTCCCGCTCCGACAGCCGAGCGCGCCACACAGACGTGACCAGTGCCCTCGCGCACGCGGGCGCCATCGCTGATCTCACTGCAGAACAACGACTCGCAGCGGCCTCTTCGGCGAGCAAGCTCTTCATCGAAGCTGGTCCCGGCACCGGCAAGACCACCGTCTCAGCACAACGGTTCGGAGTACAACGCTTCGCCAGCGAACACCGGCACGACAGTCGCGCGGTAGTGGCCGTCAGCTTCACCCGGGCCGCGACCTACACGCTCCGAAGGCGGGTGCAGAGGTTGTGGGGCCCGGCAGCGCTGACCTGGCCGCACCGGATCGTCACCCTGGACACGGTGATGTGTGACCTCCTGCATGACCTGCTTCGCGAGCGATTGGTGATCTGGCCGAACATGGACGCGTTGTGGCCGGATGGCAACGTTGTCCTAGACGTGCGCGACAGCTGGGCCTCATGCGGCGGCACTGTGTCGACCCGCTCGATCTACAGCTTGCACCTGTCCGGGCGCCATGTGCAGCTACGCAAGGATTTCGCACCGAAGCACGCCTACCGGGTTCCAGCGGTAGCGGTCGTGCCTCACATGCTCGCGGGCACCTGCACCCATCAGGATGTCCGCGACATCCTTGAGCTCGCGCTTCGGGATCCTCTGTCTGCGTCGCGAGTGCGCCAGCGGCTCGGCGATGTGATGAGGGCCCTGATCGTCGACGAGGTCTTCGACGCCAACGATCTGGACATCGCGATCATCGAGTCAGCCATCGCAGCGGGCGTTGCCGTGACTCTGGTGGGCGACCCTTGGCAAGCGCTGTACCTCTTCCGCGGTGCCCGCCCGCATCTCGTTCCGGAGCGCCTTAGGCGAGCAAAGGTCCCCACACTGCCGCTGACCCAGTCTTTCCGGTGGCGCAGTGACGAACAACGAGACCTCGCCATGCGACTTCGCGAAGGACGAGGCGTGGTCCTCCCGACGGATACGGAGGATCTGGACGTTGTCCTCGCGCTGTGGTGGAAGGACCTCTGGGAGCTCCGCGGGGTCCTGCCGCTCGCGTTCCATTCCTTCAAAGGCGGATACGAGGAGGCCGCCGCCACCCTGCTTCTCAACCACTTGACACGCAGCATCCTGGACATGGACGCGACCTACCTCAACGACGCCCTGACGGCGCTCAACGTGCAAGACCGTGACGCTCTGAGACGGCTGGAGCCCGGTTTGCGGGAAGTGGTGGAAGTCTTGCGGCCTGGCGGGAGAACCGCCGTGACCGCGGCCTACGTGGAACTGGTGAAGGTCGTCGGCAGCGTGTCCGCGCGCGAGCTGCGCAGACCGCACCCAGCACACACAGGTCGTCTTGCCGACCTTCAGCGGTGCCTTGCGCTTCCCGAGAGACCGGTTCCAGGACTGACGACGCACCAAGCGAAGGGTGGCGAGTGGGACGCAGTCGCCGTTAGGTTGCGGGACGCTGAACGAACCGCCCTCGGGTCGGGTCTCTCATTGGCCGAAGACATGCACCGCAAGATCTACGTCGCATGCACCAGAGCCCGCTGGCGTACGGTCGAGATCTTGCCGTGAGGGGCGCCCTTCGCTCTGAGATGGAACACGTCGCGCTGGAGTGCGGAACGCGATCGCTCATGACGAACGCCCGCGCCAGCCCTATCTCCACGCCGGCTGCCGCACCCAAGTAGCCGCTGGTTCAGTGACCGCCAGTAACCACATGCTCACGCGCTCGCGCGGCTTGCCTCCTTCGATGCCCTACCGGTGACGCGACGGCGCTGCCATCATCGAGAAGTGGACGCCCCTGACGTCGTGGCGCTGAGGTGGAATGCCCCACCGGGTTGGCCTCCCGCGGAGCCGGGCTGGTTCCCCGACGAGCAGTGGCAGCCTCCGACAAGTTGGCCACCACCACAGATGGGCCACCAGTACTGGACGTTCGCGGAGGCTGGCACGCTCGAAGCCGAGGCGCTCGCTGCACCTGGGTACGAGCCAATCGTGTGGGAACCAGACCTGACGGGCATCACCCTGGCCTGGGTACCCGCCCAGGGGTGGCCGACGCCCCCGTCGCGGTGGTCGCCACCAGTGGGGTGGAAGCCACCTCGGGCGTGGCCGGCCGCGCCGCCTGGGTTCAAGCATTGGCAGCCCGACCCGCAGGTAGTCGCCACGCGTACGGACGGGTGGTGGCGCACGACGGTCGATCACGTGCTGCGCACGCTCGAGAGGCCCTGGTGGCGCTGCCTCGAGCTCAACGGTCTGGAAGGAATGTGGGCGCTGACCTGGTCCTACGAGCGGGTGTGCCACGCCCCCGTCCCCGCTGAGGTCGAAGCAGGGTTCGCCATGCCAAGTGATCACGGCGCGCTGCGCGCGGCGCGTTCGGCCACGGTCCAGGCGCTGGCCACCACAGCCCGAGCCCGTCGTGCGTGGCTCACCGGAGGTGCGGACCTGGCGATCGCTCGGCATGTCGCCACGCAAGGGGTGCTGGCTGCGCAGGCCCAGAGGACCGCGTTGGAGTCCGTAGATGCAGCGATGAAGGCTCGCGCGGCCGCCTTTCACGAGCACTTAGAGGCCACCGCGTACCAAGGGCTGGCGGCTGCCGATGTGGACGGAACCTACAGGGCCGCCGAGCGTGCCCTGTCCTCGCTGCGGGCAGCCTCTGAGCAGGTACTCGCAGCGCTCGACCGAGCACGTCCACGTCCAGACTGGCTGCGTGACAACTCTGTCGCCGAGGCTTCAAGCCGTTGGCGTCAGGCCGAGACCGCCGCCGCCGAGCACATGCGGGCGTTGGGCTTCCACGACGCGGCTGTGTCGCCGGACGGTGTCGACGCAGGGTTCGACGTCGAGGCGCGCCGGGCCGTGGCGCAGGTGAAGTACTGGGCGCACCCCGTAGGTCGCCCGCAGGTCCAGAACCTCGTGGGCGCGAACCAGCACGATGCGGTGATGCTCTTCTACGCCCGGTCCGGGTTCACCACCGCGGCCGCGCGCTTCGCCGACCAGGTCGGCGTCGCGCTCTTCGTGATCGAACTGCCCGATCGGGTCGAGCCTGCCAACGACACCGCGTGGGACCTCACCCGACGCTGAGGGCTATCAGGCCGGGACGGCGAGTCTGCCCGGACGGCGCGCTCCCTCCCCCCGGGTGAGTTCAGCCCGAAGTGCCCTACCAAGTGCGAGGACAGCGCTACGGTGCGCCTACGACGCCGACACGACCCGGGGGCCACCGCGATGCAGATCCTCTACGTCACTGACTTCAGCATCGAACCAAGCCCTGGGGTAGACCACGACACGGCTATCGACGCGACCCTTGGCACCCTGAGCACCTGGGTCGGCGACGACACCGATCCGATCCACGCGGCGGACCTTCTGGGGAACGGTCGCCGCGAACTCCAGCCGACACACGACGCACTGCGTAAGCACGCCGAGTGGACCCACCTGGCTTCCCCTCAAGGCGACTGGGTCACGCGACTCGACGTCGTGACTGTCAATGGCGACGGGAGTCACTTCACAGCTCGGGTGAGCATCGGTGAACTTCATGGGATCCTTCGGCTCCGCCTCGGTCTTGCGCGTGAAGTCGATGCGGCAGGACTGAGCCCGATCGCCGACCCTCAGGTGCGTCAGCCGCATGTGTTGGCCAACCTTGTCGGGCACCCCGGCCTGCGAATCCACAGCGGCGGGCAGCTCGTCGATGGCAGCGCCCTGCAGGCACGAGGCGCCGATGCAGCAGCCTTGGTCGCGGAGGCCCTCCGAGTTCAGCACCGTCTGCCCGTGTTACTGGTCCACACCCGTACCCGGGAAGCTATTCAGTCGACACGGCGAGCCGCTGCCGGCCTCGTTGGGCTGGTACGTGTCGTTACTGTCGACCTGCCGACCGCCCGCCAACTTCTCGCAGAGGAGCAGCGAGCACGCGTCCCCTACGCCGGGGGCCTTCTCGTGTGGTCGGACCTCGCCGTGCCACCCACAGCGGTGGGCGAGGACGTCGTGAACGCGCAAGACAACGACGCACTCCGGGCATCGGTCATGGCCCAGGTTGCCCCCTTGTCAGTCCTCACCCGCGGGTCCGACGAGGTGTACCGCGCAGTCCGAGAGGCAGGTCGCATCTCTCGTGCCGACGATGCCGCGGCGCGCACTGCGGCCGCAGTCGAGTCTGGAAGTCAGACAGCAATTATCGAGGCATTGACTCAAGAGCGCGATCAACTGCAAACGGACCTCAGCGAAGCCATGGAGGCATGGTCGGAAACTGAGGCTCGCGCGCGTGAGCTCGCCACAGAAGCAGCTCGCTGGAAGGCGACGACAGAACAACTCCAGATCGCTCAGCGCTACGCCGGCGCGACGACCGTCGAAGAGGCAGGCGAGGAAGGCGTGGATGAGCCACCCGAACTCGCCACGGGCGACACTGACACCCTCAGCGCCCTCATCGACCATCTAGAGAAGTCCGCCGAGGACCGACTGGTGTTCACAGACTCTGCCTACGCGGCGTGGAAGAAGGCAGACCGCTACCCCACACCCGGCGAGATGCAGATCGCCCTGGTCAAGCTCGCCCGCGTCGCACACGACCTCTACGACGGATCGGACCGAACTGTGGGGCACATGGACCGGTGGATTCGGGAGAATTATGACCTGAAGGTTTCGCTGCAGGACGACCAGATGCCGAAGGCGTTTCGCACCTTCACATTCGAAGGCGTCAAGTACGATCGGACGCCTCACGTCAAGGTGAACGATGGCGTGCCGCACCACGAATGCGGGCGGGTTTACTTCGCGTTTGACCAGAAGAATGAGCGCATAATTGTCGATCATGTCGGGTTGAAATACTAGGAGTCTCGTAAACCCGCCCGTACCCACAGTGACGTGGGGCGGGCGGATATTCAAGCGGCGGCTGGCAAGCCGCGATTGTCGCCACGAGTGACGCAGAGTCCGCACCGGGTGTTGTGACTCCCGGGCTCATGGCCCGCAACAGCGTCTATGCTGATCCATCGGTGGAACAGCGCCGCGTGCACGTCGGGGAAGAGGTCTGCGATCTCGTCCTCGACTTCGATCATCAGCGCGAACGTGTCGCTCGCGTCGTCGAGCGCGTGGCTGAACCGCTCGGTCGCCAGAACGGCGAGCCGGTCGCGGGTGCGCAGGAGCTGCTTGAGATGCCGTCGCCGGCGGTGCCCGCTGAGGGCGATGACGGGCTCGTGGTCGAGCGCCGTGGGTGTGGTGGTCACGGTGACCTCCTCGGTTGGACACGCCGCCGGCGGGATGCCGTCGATCGTGCGGAGCGCGGTGCGCTCACCGGGGACGGTGGGCGCGGGCTGTGCGAGCGCAAGGGTCAGGTCCGGAGCGACCTTCCTCATCACCTCTCTTCATGGGGCTCGGTCCGATCCCAGCCGCGGACGCGCTGGGTGCTGTGTGGAGTTCTCAAGCTGCGTTCTGTGACCCTCAAGGTCCGGCCCGAGGTAGTCGTGGCAATGACCCGCACCGACCGCGTCGGCAGGGCGCCCGTCACGCTCGCCCCCGCTCGAGTCGCACCCTCATGGCCACTGCCGTGGCGCCGCCGGCAGGCACGATCGCTGGATGGACACGAACGACTCGACAGCGGAACTCCACCTCAGTGACGGTGGCCTGTGGGCCGTGCGCAGCACCAGTGCCACGGTCTGTTACCTGGATCTGGACCGGATGCGGCTGTACCGCGATCGCGGGCCGGGCAGCCCGGTGTTCTTCTACGACGGGCGGTGGGTGCCACTGGTGCAGGTGCGGTCGTCGCGCGGCGACCGGGGTGTGGTGCGGGTCGGTGACCGGCACGAGTTCCTCACCGATCCCGAGGGCGCGCACCGTGCGGGGTTCTGTCGCCGCCGCGACCTACGCGATGTGCGACGCAGGGATGCGACTGGACGAGACGAAGGCCACTGAGATCACGCCGCAGTCGTGCTCCCCGACAACGTCCTCTTCGAAGACGGAGCCGGCGAGACCCTGCGCCGGCGCCTGCTGCGCGACTTCGACCTGCACACGATGCTCCGACTGCCGACAGGCATCTTCTACGCCCAGGGCGTGAAGGCCAACGTGCTCTTCTTCGACAAGAAGCCCGCAGCTGAAGGCCGCGCCTGGACCGAGAAGCTCTGGGTGTACGACCTGCGCACCAACCAGCACTTCACGCTGAAGCAGAACCCCCTCACCCGAGCCCACCTCGACGACTTCGTCGCCTGCTACGCCCCCTGGCAAGACCGCGCGACTCGCACCGAGACCGAGCGCTTCCACTCGTTCACCTACGACGAGCTCATCGCACGGGACAAGGCGAACCTCGACATCACGTGGCTGCGCGACGAGTCCCTGGAGGACCTCGACAACCTGCCCGCACCAGAGGTGATTGCCAGGGAGATCGTCGAGGACCTCACTGCAGCACTGGCAGAGTTCGAGGCCGTCGCAGCCGCGCTCGAGTCCCCAGTCACCTCGGCGATCGACAGCGGAGTCCCCACCGCACGTCTCTCCGAGGAGTGAGCATCATGGAAGGCCACCACACCGGCGACACCTCGATCCCCTGCGGACGCGGGTGATGGCTGGGCGCCGCAGGGACCACGACGCTGGCTACGTCCTTGACCGAATCGACACGATCCTCGGACAGGCCAGTCTCCGCGAGCATCGCTTCGACAGGCTACGCGGCGACCCGGGCGGGACAGGCCGGAGTGCGCACCTACCGGTCGACGCGTACTGGCCTGGCCTTGCGCTGGTCGTCGAGGTCTACGAGCGACAGCACGATCACCCCGTCGCCCACTTCGACAAACTCGAACGCCTCACGGTCAGCGGCGTACACCGAGGAGAGCAGCGCCGCCTCTACGACCAGCGGCGCAGGTCCGCCATCCCCGCCAACGGCCTGACGCTCCTGGTCGTCCGCACGTCGCAACTCGCTGTCGACCGCCGAGGTCGCCTCCTTCGGGATGCCGAGGCCGACAGCGTGCCGCTCAGCACTCTCGTGGGCGACGCACTTACCGACCCGGGCCGCGTTCACGAAAGCCCGCCGGTCTGACGACGACGCCGCGTACCCTGGGTGCGCGGGCCTGCACGGCTGACCAGGGGTTCTGTCTCGAGTTCTCTCGAGCCTTGTCTCAGTGAATTAGTGCTTGTCTCGGGCCTCTAGCTCAACTGGCAGAGCAGCGGACTTTTAATCCGCGGGTTGTGGGTTCGATCCCCACGGGGCCCACCCACGGCGTGACCACTGTGCGGGACCTACAGGTCGTCCCCCGGCAACGGCACCCGCACCCGCAGGGCCCGCTCCCGCGTCTGCCGGGCCGCTGCCATGAGCGGCTGCACGGGCAGCCCGACCCGCACCCGAGCCGCGTCGTCCGGCCGAGCCGGGTCGTAGAGCGCCTGCGCGGGCACCGCGAACGCCTGGCGGGGCACGACGGTCCGCACCGTGTGCCGCACGCCCTGGGCGTCGTCGAAGTGCAGGGTGCCGAGCACACGGCCCTGCTCGTCGGTGTCGTAGCCGGTGACGCGCGCCCACGCGGCGCGGCGCCCCGCAAGGCGCGCGAGGGTCCCGACGCGGCGCACGTGCCTCACGAGAGCGACGACGGTCGCGACGGTCGCGAGCGCGAGCAGCACCCCGTCGATGATCACAGGCACGCGCACGGCCCCGGCGGTGACCAGCCCCTCGGCGACCGCTCCGCGCCACCCGACCAGCAGCGCCGACGTCGCCACCACCAGGGCCGCGGCCGGCGCGACCCACCGCACGACCCCCGCACCGAGCAGGGCGCCGAGCACGACCGCCATGCCGCCGAGCGACGGCGCCGCCCCGGCGAAGTCGTTCGTCGCGCACGACCCGCCGCCGCAGTCCCACCGCACGAGGCTCGCCTCGTGCGCGCCGAGCCGCAGCATCCACCAGCCGAGCGCGAGCAGCGCGACCGCCGCGAGAGCCAGGGCGGTGCGGCGCTCGGGGCGGGGTGCGAGGGCCCGCGCGAGCGCGGCGTCCTCGGCGTCGAGGCCGGTGGGCTGCTGGCGGGGGTGCCCGGCGGACCGGGCGAGCGTGCTGGTCACACCCCCATCCTGCCAACCGCACGCGACGTCGGGCGCACGCGGGCGCGCCCGGTCCCCCGCGCGCCGAGCGGGTGGCGCCCGCGCAGCCGCACGTCGCTCGGTCCCGTCCGGCGCACCTTCATCACCGGACGTACGCTCGCTCCCGGACCGCCCCGACCCTCGGGCCCGACGGCCCCGACCCCGCCCCTCCCCCGGAAGGCACCCGCATGTCCGCGCTGTTCTCCCCGCTGTCGATCCGTGGCACGACGTTCGCGCACCGCGTGTGGATGGCGCCGATGTGCCAGTACTCGGCGGCCGCCGACGGGCCGGACGCGGGTGCGCCGAACGCGTGGCACGTGCAGCACTACGGCTCGCGCGCGGTGGGCGGGGTCGCGCACGTGATCGTCGAGGCGACGGCGGTGACGGCGGACGGCCGCATCAGCCCGTTCGACCTGGGCCTGTGGGACGACGCGCAGGTCGCGGCGCACCGCACGGTGACCGACCTGGTGCACGCGCAGGGTGTGGTCGCGGGCGTGCAGCTCGCGCACGCGGGCCGCAAGGCCAGCACCGACGCACCGTGGCGCGGTGGCAGCCCGCTCGCGGACGGTGCGGGCGGCTGGCCCGTCGTCGGCCCGAGCGCGGTGCCGTTCAGCGACGCGCACCCGGCGCCGCACGCGCTGACCGTCGAGGAGGTCGCGGACGTCGTGGCGGCGTTCGCGGACGCCGCGCGCCGTGCGGTCGCGGCGGGGTACGACGTGGTCGAGGTGCACGCCGCCCACGGGTACCTGCTGCACCAGTTCTGCTCGCCGGACTCGAACGTGCGCGACGACGCGTACGGCGGCTCGTTCGAGAACCGCACGCGCCTGGTGCGCGAGGTCGTCACGGCGGTGCGCGCCGCGGTGCCGGACATGATGCCCGTGCTCGTGCGGGTGTCCGCGACGGACTGGGTCGAGCCGGCCGGCTGGACGGGCGACGACACGGTGCGCCTCGCGCGGGACCTCGCACCGCTGGGCGTCGACATGGTGCACGTGTCGTCGGGCGGCAACCTGCCGCACGTGCGCATCCCCACGGGTCCGGCGTACCAGGTGCCGCTCGCGGCGCGCGTGCGCGCCGAGGCGGGCGTGCCGACGGTCGCCGTGGGGCTCATCACGGACCCGCAGGACGCCGAGCGGGTCGTGGCCGACGGGTCCGCCGACGCGGTCGCGCTGGGCCGCCCGCTGCTCGCCGACCCGGCGTGGCCGCACCGCGCCGCCGCCGCCCTCGGCGCCGACCTCGCTCTCGCCCCGCAGTACGAGCGCGCCCGCTCCTTCCTCGCCTGAGCACGCGCCTGAGTCCTCGCCCGACCCGTGACGGGCCCCGGCTGCGGGCCACCCGCTGTCGCCGCCTACCCTGGCTCCGTGGCCTCGATCCTCGCCGTGTGCGTCGTGCACGCCCTCCGTCCCGACTCCGGCCCGGTGGGCGTCACCGCGATCGACAAGCGCCCGGTCGACGGCCCGGTGAAGGTGGGCCCGCTGGGGCTGTACGCGGACGTGCAGGCGGACCGCAAGCACCACGGCGGCGAGGCGCAGGCCGTGTACGCGTACGGCCAGGACGACGCCGACCACTGGGCGGCCGCGCTGGGCCGCGACCTGCCGCCGGGCTGGTTCGGCGAGAACCTGCGCGTCGCGGGCCTGGACCCGAACGCGGCGCGCGTCGGCGAGCGGTGGCACGTCGGCGACCGCGTCGTGCTCGAGGTGACGGGACCGCGGACGCCGTGCTCGACGTTCGCGCGCTGGGTCGGCGGCGACGACGAGCGCGGCTGGGTCAAGCGGTTCGCGCAGGAGCGCCGCGTGGGTGCGTACCTGCGCGTGGTGCAGCGGGGGCAGGTGCGGGCGGGCGACGCGGTGGTCGTCGAGCCGGGCCCCGCCGACGCCCCGACGGTGCGGGACCTCCTGCACGTCTGACGGCCTGCGGGCGTCGCCCGTCCGCCGTCACCCGCCCCGCGGATCGCACGCCCGTCAGCACGTGCCGTCCCACCCCTCGACCGGCGGCGCCTCCGACACCCGCCCGTCCGCGCCGACACTCCGCACGACACACCGTCGTGCGCACCCCTCGTGCGGGTGAAACGTTCCGGATGCCCTGGTTCGCACCCGCCGAATGGTTGAATCTTCTCTCATCGCCGTGCGTACCGAGCGCACGTCTCCGACGGTGGAGAGGCCGGCGGCACGCCCGCCGGCGAGCGCAGCAGCCGACGACGCCCGCCCCTCGCGTCGCGCGCCCGCGCGGCCACGGGCCGGGCCGGACGACGTGGGGACGAGGACGCATGAGCGACACGACGCAGGCCACGCAGCGACCCGTGCGCGCGTGGCAGGGCCTGGAGATCCCCGCCCCGGGCGCGTACGAGCTCGACGAGGCGCACAAGCGCGTCGGGTTCGTCGCGCAGCACATGATGGTCAGCCCGGTGCGCGGCGAGTTCGCGCGCGCGGCGGCCACCGTCGTGGTCGGCGACGACCCGCTCACGTCGTCGGTGCGCGCGATCATCGCGACCGAGAGCCTGACCACGCACCACGACGACCGCGACGCGCACCTCAAGGGCGAGGACTTCCTCGACGTCACGCGCTTCCCCACGATCGAGTTCCGCAGCACGGGCGTCACGTGGCAGGGCCAGCAGGACGCGATCCTCCAGTGGGCGCGGCTGCGCAACCGCAACGCCGACCGGCAGCGCGTCTCGGCCGACACGATCGAGCGCGCCGACCGGCACCGCTCGCGGTTCGACGTCACGGGCGACCTGCGCATCCGCGACGTGACGCGCTCGGTCACGCTGCGCATGGACTTCGGCGGCGCGCGGCGCGACCCGTACGGGCGCGACCTCTTCGGGTTCCACGCGACCACCGAGATCGACCGCGAGGACTTCGGCCTCGTGTGGAACGTCGCGCTCGAGACCGGCGGCTGGCTCGTGGGCCGCACGGTCCGCATCGAGATCGCGGGCGAGGCGATCCGCCAGACCGTCTGACGCCGGCGCGAGCCGGGACGCCGCACCGCCCACGAGCCCCCGCTCAGCTCGACCCGTCGGCCTTCGCCGGCGGGCACTCGCCCCCGGGCTCGGTGACGAGCTCGAAGTGCCACATCTCGTTGGCGTACGTCGTGCACAGGCCGTAGCGCGTGCCGTGCTGGGCGAGCCAGCTGTCGGCGTCGGTGTAGCCGATGTCCACGGCGTCGCCCGTGACGTGGCGCGACAGATCGGGCGTGCTGACCCACTTGCGGGCCTCCTCGAGGCTGCCGCGGGTCCGCACCGCCTCGTCCAGCAGGTGCTGCTGGTAGTGCGCGCTGCGCCAGCCCGACGTCACGACCATCTCGACGCCGCGCGCCCCGGCGTCGGTCGTCGCCTGCTCGACCGCGGCGCGCAGCGCGGGGTCGAGGTTCGCGATCGCGGGCAGGTGCGTGTCGAAGATCGTCACGCCGTCGCCGCGGTCGATGACGCCGTCCTCGACGCCGGGCTCCCGGTCGGGGTCGAGGTCGAGGTCGGGCTGCGGTGCGTCCCCCGCGGCGGACGGCACGCCGCCCCCGGGGGCTCCCGACGCGGCCGAGCCCAGCAGGCCCGCGCCCGTGAGGGCCCACGTGACCGCCACGACCACGACGACCACGGTCCCGACGAGCACGAGCGCACGCCGCCGACGAGTGGGGGTGTCCATGTGTCTTTCCTCTCCGCACCGCCCTGGTCCGGGGGTGCGGACCGACTCCACCAGCGGGGACGTTGCGCGGACGTCACGCCGGCAGCACACGTTTCCGCAACACGGCCCGGCCTACGCTCGAGGTCCGGGACGACGACCACGAGGGGGACGCGATGCGGGTGCTGGTCGTCGAGGACGAGCCGTTCCTCGCCGAGGCGCTGCAGGCGGGGCTGCGGCTCGAGGCGATCGCGGCGGACGTCGCGCTCGACGGCGACGACGCGCTCGAGCGGATCGCGGTGAACGACTACGACGTCGTGGTCCTGGACCGCGACCTGCCCGGCACGCACGGCGACGACGTGTGCCGCGTCGTCGCGCGCGACCACCCCGGCACGCGCGTCCTCATGCTCACGGCGGCGACGCGCCTGCAGGACAAGGTCGGCGGCTTCCGCCTGGGCGCCGACGACTACCTCACCAAGCCGTTCGAGCTCGCCGAGCTCGTGGTGCGGCTGCACGCGCTCGCGCGTCGGCCCGCGGCCGCGGCGCCGCCCGTGCTCGAGCACGCGGACCTGCGGCTCGACCCGTTCCGCCGCGAGGTGTACCGCGCGGGACGGTACGTGCGGCTCACGCGCAAGCAGTTCGCGGTCCTGCACCTGCTCATGCAGGCCGACGGGGGCGTGGTCAGCGCCGAGACGCTGCTGGAGAAGGCGTGGGACGAGCACGCCGACCCCCTGACGACGGCGCCGCGCGTCACCGTCTCGACGCTGCGCAAGGCGCTGGGCGACCCCGACCTCATCACGACGGTGCCCGGTGCCGGGTACCGCCTGGGCGGGGTGGACGCGTGACCGGCGCGCCGCCGCCCGTGCGGGTCAGCGCGCGGCTGCGGCTCGCGCTGAGCTACGCGCTGTTCCTCGTCGCGGCGGGCGCGATCCTGCTGCTCGGTGTGTACGTCGTGCTGCGCTACGTGCCGGACTACCCGCTCACGGCCGCGAACCCGCGCGACTCGGGCGGCACGGTCGTCGCGACCCGCGGCGAGATCCTGCAGGCCGTCGTCGGCGTGTCGGGGTTCGCGCTCGCGGCGCTCGCGATCGTCGGGATGGTGGGCGGCTGGCTGCTCGCGGGGTGGGTGCTGCGACCGCTGCAGCGCATCACGGAGGCCGTCCGCGTCGCCGCCGGCGACCGCGGCCACCGGGTCGCGCTGGGCGGCCGCAACGACGAGTTCCGGCAGGTCGCCGACGCGGTCGACCACATGCTCGACGAGCTGCACGCGGCCTACGAGGTGCAGGAGCGCTTCGCGGCGAACGCGTCGCACGAGCTGCGCACGCCGCTGGCCGTGACGGCGACGATGCTCGAGGTCGCCGCACGCGACCCCGAGGGCCAGGACTACCCGGTGCTGGTCGAGCGGCTGCGCGTGACGAACGCGCGCGCGATCACGCTCACCGAGGCGCTGCTGCGGCTCGCGGACGCGCAGGCCGTGGGCGCGCGCGCCGACGTCGTGGACCTCGCCACGCTGGTCCGCGCGTCGCTCGCGGAGAACGCCGACGAGGCCGCGCGGCGCGGCGTCACGGTGACGACGGCGCTCGCGCCGGCGCGGGTGGTGGGCGACCCGAGCCTGCTGGCGCAGCTCGTGACCAACCTCGTCCAGAACGCGCTGCGGCACAGCGGGACGGACGGACGCGCGCACCTCACGACGACGACCGACCCGGCCGACCGCACCGCCGTGCTCGCCGTCGGGACGACCGGCGCGGTGTTCACCCCCGAGGCCGCGGCGCGCCTCGTCGAGCCGTTCCTGCGCGGCGCGGGGCGTCTGGCGCGCGGCGCGGGCGGCCACGGGCTCGGGCTGGCGCTCGTGGACCGCATCGTCACGACGCACGACGGCACTCTCGACATCACGCCGCGCGCGGCCGGCGGGCTCGACGTCCGGGTCGCGCTCCCCGCCGCACGCCCCTGAACCGCCGAGGGGGACAGCACGGGGAGACACCGCGAGGAGTCTCCCCGACCCCGCCCGGCCCGTGCCGTCAGCCGCGCACGTCCACGACGTCGGCACCCGTCAGCGTCCCCGACAGCCCGCGCCGCCCGCGCGTGAACGGCACCGCGAGCACGGCGGCGACCACGAGCAGCGTCGCGAGCAGCCCGGCGAGCGAGCCGACCGGCTCGGGGACGCCGGGCACGTCGGCGAGCCCGTCGAGCACCCACCACGCCCCGCCGACGACGCCGGCCCGCGCGACCCGCTGCGCGAGGCCGCCGACGCGCCCCGCCCACCGCGGCCCCAGCCACACGACGCGCTGACCCCACGACGCGCCGTCGCCCACGAACGGCGGCACCACGAACACCGCGACCCACGGCACGGCGAGCCCGAGCACGGCCTCGACGCCGGGCCGGGACCCGGGCTCCTGCCCCGCGACGGCCTCGCCGACGCGCCACAGCGTCAGCAGCACCGTGGCGAGCGTGGTGGCGAGCGCCCAGTCGAGCAGCATGCCGGTCCAGCGCCGCCACACCGTGACGGGTCGGGGCTGCCGACGAGCGACCTCGAGCGCCTGCACGCTGGGGACGACGCGCAGCACGAGCGGTGCGACGAGCGCTCCGAGCAGCGCGCCGAGGGTGTTCATGAGCACGTCGTCGACGTCCGCGACGCGGTACGAGCACGGGATGATCCCGAAGATCCCCGTGTACTGCGTGGTCTCGATCAGCACCGACGCCGCGAGCCCGCTGAGGGTCGCGACGAGCACGCCGCGGCGCAGCAGCGCGCGCACCGCCACGCCCCACGGCACGAACAGCACGACGTTGAGCACGACCTGCAGCACCGCGGCCGACAGCAGCGTCGCGCGCACGCCGAGGCCGGCGGTGTCGGTGCGGATGTCGGCGAGGAACCCGAGGGGTCGCAGGTTGTGGCCCGCCGCGTGCTGCGCGCACCACTGCGCGAGGTCGCCCGTGGGCAGCGGCAGCAGCGTGTACGCGGCGAGCCCGACGGCGTACGTCGTGACCGCGGCGACCAGCAGCACGCGCCGCCCCGACAGCCGGCCGTAGCGGCGGTACTGCCACGCGACGACCGGCAGGAAGATCGCCGCGAACAGCAGCGTCCCGCCGATGACCCCCACGTACGCCGGCCACGTCCACGCGTCGCGCACGCGGTCCTCCGTCCCGTCCGGCGGCTACGCGCCGAGCGCGACCGCGATGAGCAGCATCGTCACGAGGAACCCCGTGAGCAGGTTGAGCCAGAGGAACGTACGCCAGCCCACGTTGGCCCGCTCGCACGTCTCGTCGGTCACCCGCCGGAACCGCCACGTGCTCACGGCGTACGGCAGCGGCAGCAGCGCGGCGAGCACGCCGGGCCACGGCAGCGCGAGCAGCAGCAGCGCCGCGAGGACGTACGCGCCGGTCGCGGCGAGCACCGTGGGGCGCGCGCCGAGGACGGTCGCGACCGACCCGATGCCGCCCGCGCGGTCGGCCTGCACGTCCTGCACGGCGCCGAACGCGTGCGAGGCCATGCCCCACAGCAGGAACGCGACGAGCACGGGCCACGTGGTGCGCGCGGTCAGGTCCGCGCCGGCCAGCACCAGGGCGTACAGCAGCGGTCCGACGAAGTGCACGGACGACGACAGCGAGTCCAGGACGGGCCGCTCCTTGAACCGCAGCCGCGGCGCCGAGTACGCGACGACGTCGAGCAGCACGACGAGCAGCACGACGCCCGCGAGCGGCGACCCGAGCGCGAGCAGCCACACCACGAACGGCACGGTCGTCAGCAGGCAGGCCCACAGGATCCGGCGGTGCACGGCACGCGCCCGCTCGGGTGCGACCAGCCCGCCCTCGATGCCGCCCTTGCGGGGGTTGGCCAGGTCGGACGCGTAGTCGAACACGTCGTTGATCCCGTACATCAGCAGGTTGTACGGGATCAGGAAGAACAGCGTCCCGACGACGAGCCGGACGTCGACCAGCCCACCGGTGACCATGAGCCACCCGGCGGCGAACGGGTAGGCGGTGTTGACCCAGGAGAACGGCCGCGAGGCCGCGAGCACCTCGCGCATCAGCCGGCGACCTCATCGTCGAGCCCCGAGGGTGCCGCCGGCCCCGTCGCGGCCGCGCGGGCGTGCGACGACGTGCGCGGCGAGCGCCCGAGCACCACCCACAGGACGGGCACGAACACCGCGGCGGCGATCGCGTACGCGAAGTCCTCGAGCGGCGCGCCCCAGACGTACACGCCGAGGATCTTGTCGGTCGCGTACTCGTACAGGCCGACGTCGATCATGATCGTGTCGAACACCATCGTCAGCAGGCACACGTGCACGCTCGCCCACAGCAGCGGCCACCCGCGCATCCGCCGCAGCACGGGCCACGACACGGCCGTGAGCGCCACGAGCACCAGCACGTTCATGACGATGTTGGTCACGCGGCACCCCCCGCGTCGTCGGGACGCCCGGAGCGGCCTGCGTCGTCGGTCGCCGCGAGCGCGCGCCGCCCGGCCTCCCGCTGCGCGGCCGTGACGTCGAACCACCGCCACAGCAGCAGGCCCACGTAGCACAGCAGCGTGAGGAAGAACGCCTCCTCGAGCGGCAGCTCGGGCGCGAGCAGCACGCCGGTCATGTGCGGCGAGTCCCCGCGCGCGAAGATGCCGAGCGCGAGCCCCGCGAGGTCCCACAGCAGGAACCCGACGACGCCCAGCCCGACGGTCCACGCCGAGCGCCGGGCGTCGTACCAGAACGCGAGCCGGAACCGCCGGTCGAGCAGCGCGAGCCCGCCCAGCGAGACCGCGAGCGCGCCGAGGTAGGCGAACCCGATCACGCGCGCACCCCGCCCCGGCGGACGTCGTCACGGCCCGCGGCGACGCGCGACCACAGGCCGCGCGGCAGGCCCGCACCCAGGTAGCCGGGGCGCAGCGGTGCGGGCAGCGGGCGGCCGGACGTCTCGCCCAGCAGTCGCTTGGCGACGAGCTCGGCGCCGATGAGCACCATCGGCAGCCCGACGCCGGGCACGGTGCCGCCGCCGACGTGCAGCAGGTTCGGCACGCGGTGCGACGCGACGCCGGGCCGGAACATCGCCGACTGGCGCAGCGTGTGCTCCATGCCGAGCGCGGTGCCGCGCCACGCGGACATGTCGCGCGCGAAGTCCGCGGGCCCGACGACCCGGCGCAGCACGGTGCGCTCGCGCAGGTCACTGATCCCCGCCCACGACGCGAGCTGGTCGAGGTACCGGTCGGCGTGCGCGTCGAGCTCGCCGGGACGCGTGCCGATCGCCGGGTCGGCGGGGAACGGCACGAGCACGAAGAGGTTCTCGTGGCCCGCGGGGGCGGCGGTCGGGTCCGACGCGGTCGTGCGCGACACGTACAGCGACGCGACGTCGGGCACGTGCAGCCCCGACGGCGGCGTCGAGCGGCCGGGCCCGAGGATCGCGTCGAAGTTGCCCGGCCAGTCGCGCGTGAAGAACAGCGAGTGGTGCGCGAGCTCGGGCAGCTCGCCGCGCACGCCCGCCATGACGAGCAGCGCCGAGATCCCGGGGCCGCGGCGGTCCCACACGTCGGCGGGCAGGTCGGCGTGGGCGGGGTCGAGCAGCGCGGTCTCGGTGTGGTGCCGGTCGGCCGCGGACACGACGACGTCGGCCGCCAGCCGGGTGCCGTCGGCCAGCAGCACGGCGCGCGCGGTGCCCCGGCGGCGCGGCTCGCGCGGCGTGCGGGGCGCGTCCTCGACCTCGATGCCGACGACGTCGGCACCCGTGCGCACGTCCACGCCCTCCTCGACCGCGACCTTCTCGAGCGCCTCGACGAGCGTGTACATGCCACCGCGGGGGTAGTAGACGCCCTCGCCGAGGTCGAGGTGGCTCATGAGGGAGTACAGCGCGGGCACCCGGTAGGGCGAGGACCCGAGGAACACGGCGTGGTAGCCGAGCACCTGCCGCAGCACGGGGTGCTCGACCGTGCGCGCGATCCGGGCGGCGAGCGGTTCGGTGAGCAGCCGCGCGAGCGTGCCGGAACGCCGCACCACGTCGGTCGACAGCGCGCGGTCGGGGCGCTCGAACGTCGTGTACAGGAAGTGGTCGAGCGCGGTGCGGTAGGCGTCGCCCGCGTCGTCGACGTAGCGCCGGATCGCGGCCCCCGCACCCGGCTCGAGCGCGTCGAACGTCGCGGCGTTCGCCACGGGGTCCGCGACCACCTCGAACGGGTCGACGCCCTGCCCGGGCTCGGGGAACAGCCGGTACGCGGGGTCGAGCCGCTGCAGCTCGACGTGGTCCGCGAGGTCGCGGCCGAGCAGCGCGAACGTGTGCTCGAACACCTCGGGCATGAACCACCAGGACGGCCCGGTGTCGAACCGGAACCCGTCCTGCTCCCACGTGCCGGCGCGGCCGCCGAGGCGGTCGTGCCGCTCCAGCAGCGTGACCTGCGCGCCGCCCCGGGCCAGCAGCGCGGCGGTCGCGAGTCCGCCGACGCCCCCGCCGACCACGACGACGTGCACGGGCGCGTGCGCGCTCACCGGGCCACCGCCCGTCGCACGCGCCGCACCGGGCCCGCCTGCCGCACGCGGTCGCCCGCCTCGTCGGCCAGCACGCCCCCGACGGCGCGGGCGACGACGAGCGCCTTGACCGGGCCGGGCACGCGCACGCGCCGCTCGCGCAGCACCTCGACCGGCGTGGCGGCGAGGTCGGCCAGCAGCCGGTCGTACAGGCCGGTGGTCGCTGCCACGGCGCACCGGGCGCGGGTCGGCAGCAGCGGCAGCGCGGCGCGCGCCCGCGCCAGGTCCCCCGCGATCTCGTCGAGCACGGCCCGCACGTCGTCCTCCGTCAGGTGCGCCGGGTCGACGCCCGGCAGGTAGGCGCGGCCCAGGTCGCCGGAGTCGGCGGCGAGGTCCCGCAGGAAGTTGATCTTCTGGAACGCGGCGCCGAGCGCGCGCGCACCGGCCACCGCCTCGGGCGCGGGGTCGACGCGCGGGTCGCCGGGGCGGCGTTCCGCGTCGAGGAACACGCGCAGGCACATGACGCCCACCACCTCGGCGGACCCGTAGACGTACCGCTCGTAGCTCTCGCGGTCGTGCGTGCGGACCGTGAGGTCGGCGCGCATCGACGCGAAGAACGGGTCGATCTCGGCGTGGCCGATGCCGGTGCGGCGCGCGGTGCGCGCGAACGCGTGCACGACGACGTTCGTCGAGTAGCCGGTGCGCAGCGCGCGGGCGACCTGCTCCTCGAGCTCGTCGAGCTCGGCGCCGGCGTCGGGGCCGCGGTAGGTGTCGACGACCTCGTCCGCGAGGCGCACGAGCGCGTAGACCGCCTCGATGTCGCGCCGCGCGCGGCCGCCGAGCAGCCGCGTGCCCAGCCCGAAGGAGGTGGAGTAGGCGCGCAGCACCACGGCGCTCGCCCGTGTCGCGGTCGTGTCGTACAGGACCTGGCCGGTGGGGGCCGTGCGCATGTCGTGCGTCCTCGTCTCGGGGCGGGTCGTGCGGGTGGTGCGGTCCTGCTGCTGCGGCGGGGCTGTCGGGCTCAGCGCTCGCGCCCGGCCAGGTCGTCGACCACGCCGTGCAGGTACGTGGCCAGCGGTTCCGGCAGGGTCGTGGCGAGCGTACGCGCGATGTCGGCGTGGCGGGCGGCCGACGTGCGGACGGCCTCGACGGCACCGGTCGCGTGCAGCACGGCGCGCACGGCGTCGGCGCCGTCGGCGTCGAGGTCCGGGCGTCCGACGTGCGCGTCGAGCACCGCGGTCTGGGCGGCGTCGGCACGCCGGTACGCGATCCGCAGGAGCTCGGTGCGCTTGCCCTCGCGCAGGTCGGAGAGCACGGACTTGCCGGTGACCGCGGGGTCGCCGACCGCGCCGAGCTCGTCGTCGACGAGCTGGTAGGCGACGCCGAGCGCGGTGCCGACGTCGGCGAGCACGGCCCGCGCACCGGGCGCGGCGCCGGCCAGCACGGCGCCGGACTCGAGCGGCACGCGGAACGAGTACACCGCGGTCTTGAGCTCGGCGACGAGGAGCGCGTCGACGTCGGCGGGCGCCGCGAGCGCGCCCCGCACGTCGAGCAGCTCGCCGCCGACGGTCGTGCCGACGCCGTCGGCCAGCAGGCGCAGCAGCTCGGGCAGGGCGCCGGGTGCGGCGGGGGCGGCGCCGGCGAGCAGGCCGAACGCCTGCGCGAGCGCGGCGTCGCCGGCCAGCAGCGCACCGGCCGCGGCCTGCTGCCCGGCCACCGCGGGTCCGTGACCTTGCGCGGCGACGCGGGCGCGCGTGCGCCCGGCGACGTTCGCGCGACCGCGGCGCACCTCGTCGTGGTCGAGCAGGTCGTCGTGCACGAGCATCGCGGTGTGCAGCAGCTCGTGCGCGGCGGCGAGGTGCGCGGCGGCGCCGACGTCGGTGCCGCCGAGGCCGAGGTAGGCGGCGGCCGCGAGCCGGGGACGCATGAGCTTGCCGCCGAGCACGGCGTCGAGGTCGCCCCACAGCTCGCCGCACGCGGGGTCCTCGGCGGCGGCGCGCGTGCGCTGGGACGCGAGGACGTCGCGCAGCAGGTGCTCGGCCGCGACGGTCACGTGCTCGACGCCGTGGGCGAGGAGCGCCCCGTGCGCTCCCCCCTGGGCAGCGGCGTCGTCGTCGGGGAGGATCGGGTGACCGGCGCTGCACCGGTGGACGTCGCCCTGGCTCACGTGCTCCCCTCCCTGCCGTCCCGCCTGCGGAATCCTCAGCGTACTGAGCATCGTCCACGGCGCCACCGGAAGACCGGGAGGATCCGGACGCTCGACGACGATGTCGGAAGTTGTTCGAATCTGTTGCCTTGTGTTCGATCGGGTCGGTATGCTCGCGGCATGACATGGCTGGTGACGGGCGGGGCCGGGTACATCGGGGCGCACGTGGTGCGCGCGTTCCAGGACGCGGTGCGCGACACGGGGGACG
The DNA here is from genome assembly GCF_001552375.1 of Cellulomonas iranensis NBRC 101100 = JCM 18110. Taxonomy (GTDB): domain Bacteria; phylum Actinomycetota; class Actinomycetes; order Actinomycetales; family Cellulomonadaceae; genus Cellulomonas; species Cellulomonas iranensis. The sequence goes on from NZ_BCRB01000019.1 coordinate 26,686, forward strand.
CCACGCTCTCCCCCGTCGTGCTCGACGACCTCTCGAGCGGGCACGCCGAGTTCGTGCCCGCGGGCGTGCCGCTCGTGCGCGCGTCCGTCGTCGACACCGCGGCCGTGCGCGCGGCGCTCGTCGAGCACGCCGTCACGGGCGTCGTGCACCTCGCGGGCTTCAAGTACGCCGGCGTCTCCGTGCAGCGACCGCTGCACACGTACGAGCAGAACGTCACCGGCACCGCGCACCTGCTGGCCGCGATGGCCGACGCGGGCGTCGGGCAGATCGTGTTCTCGTCGTCGGCGGCGGTCTACGGCACGCCCGACGTCGACGTCGTCACCGAGACGACCGCCACCGCCCCCGAGTCCCCCTACGGCGAGTCCAAGCTGATCGGCGAGTGGCTGCTGCGCGACCAGGGCGTCGCCACCGGGCTGCGCCACACCTCGCTGCGGTACTTCAACGTCGTCGGCTCGGGCTCCCCCGACCTCCACGACTCGTCCCCGCACAACCTCTTCCCGCTCGTGCTCGACGCGATCACCGCCGGCCGCACGCCCCGCGTGAACGGCGACGACTACCCGACGCCCGACGGCACGTGCGTGCGCGACTACGTGCACGTCGCCGACCTCGCCGTCTCGCACGTCGCGGCCGCCCGTGCGCTCGCCGCCGACCGGCCGCTCGAGCGCGTCTACAACCTCGGCTCGGGCGACGGCCTGTCGGTCGCCCAGATCATGACGACCGTCGCACGGGTCACCGGCGTCGACTTCACGCCCGAGGTCGGGCCGCGCCGGCCGGGCGACCCCGCGCGCATCGTCGCGTCGGGCGAGGCGGCGGCGCGCGACCTCGACTGGGTCATGCGCCACACGCCCGAGCAGATGGTCGCGAGCGCCTGGGACGCGCACCGCCGCGCCCGGGGCTGAGCGGCCCGGACACCCCGGTCAGCGCGGCGCGGGCTCGAGCGCCTGCAGGCGCGGCAGCTCGGCCGCGAGGCGCTCGAGCTCGCGCTCGTCGCCCGCGTAGACGCCCGACGGCCGCGGCCAGTGCAGCACGACGTCGCCGAACCCGAGGGCCGCCGCACGCTCGACGCCCTCGACCGCGAGCGCGGCCGACGTCAACGAGAACCGCGGCGCGCCGTCGAGGCTCAGCCAGCGACCCACGGGGCGCCCGTCCGCGACCTGGTCGAACGCGTCGACCATGCGCGCGAGGCCGCCCCACCAGGACTCCTGCGCGGCCGTCTCGTCGACGCCGTCCCCGACGCCCGTGCCCGGTCCGTACGTCGCCCAGCCCTGCCCGTACCGGGCCGCGAGCGCCATGGTCCGCGGGCCGTTGGCGGCGACGACGAATGGTGTGCGCGGCCGCGCGATCGTGCCGGGCAGCATGCGCGCCGCGTGCGCCTCGTAGAACGCGCCGACGTGCTCGGTCACGGGCTGCGTGAGGAGCGCGTCGAGGACCTCGAGGAACTCGGCGAAGCGGCGCGTGCGCTCGCCGCGGGTCGGCGCAGGGCCGAGCACGCCGGCGTCCCAGCCTTCGCCGCCCGCGCCGACGCCCAGCACGAACCGCCCGCCCGACACGTCGTCGAGCCCCATGACGTCCTTGGCGAAGGGCACGGGGTGGCGGAAGTTCGGCGACGCGACCCACGTGCCGAGCCCGATCCGCTCGGTGACGGCCGCGGCCGCGGCGAGCAGCGGGACCGTCGCGAACCACGGCTCGTCGGCGAGGTCGCGCCACGCGAGGTGGTCGTACGTCCACGCGTGGTCGAAGCCCATCTGCTCGACGCGCCGCCAGCGCTCGCGCTGCACGGACCACCGCTCCTGCGGCAGCAGGACCACCCCGACTCGCACCATGCGGCCACGCTAGCCGGGCCGCGGCACGCTCCGTGGTGTCACGGTCACCGACCCCGGCATGACAGCCGCCCGTGACAGACACCGTCACGCGCCCGTAGGCTCGGGCGCATGGACCTCGAGGTCCGGCACCTGCGCACCGTCGCCACGGTCGCCTCCCTCGGCAGCATCACGAAGGCCGCCGCGGCGCTCGGGATCGCGCAGCCGGCACTGAGCGCTCAGCTCTCCCGCATCGACCGCGCGCTCGGCGGACCCGTCTTCGTGCGGGACCACCGCGGCGTGCGCCCGACCCCCCTGGGCATGCTCGTGCTCGACCGCGCGAGCACGCTGCTGCCGGCGGTCGACGCGCTCCTGCAGGACGCACGACGCGTCGCGTCGGGCGACCCGGCGCCGACGCTGCGCGTGACGTCCGCGGGCTCGGCGCTCGCGGGCCGGTTCGTCGCGCGGCTCGCGCGCGGGGGTGCGACGCCGCCGACGCTGCGCGCGGCAGGAGAGTGCTGCCGCGCCGCCGACGAGCTCTCCGCCGGCGCGCACGACGTGGTGCTGGCCGGGATGTGCGGGGACGCGCTGCCGCCGGGGACGCCGGGCGTGCACTGGCGGCTGGTCGGGACGGACGCGGTGCACGTGCTCGTGCGCGACGACCACGCGTGCGGCGACGAGGCGGACCTCGCCGAGCTCGCGGGCGAGCGCTGGGTCAAGGGCGCCGGTGACAGCTGCTTCGCGGCGTGCTTCCTGCGGGCGTGCGCACGGGCGGGCTTCGCGCCGCCGACGCCGAGCGAGTGCGACCGTGCGACGGGTCTCGAGCTCGTGCGCGCCGGGGCCGCGGTGGCCCTCGCGCAGCCCTTCGGCGCCCTGCCGCAGGGGGTCCGCCCGGTCGCGCTGCGGGGCGCGCCGTTGACGTGGTCGACGTGGCTGGGCGTGCACGACGACGCCCCCGAGGGTCTGCGCACGCGTCTGCTGGCGGCGGCACGGGACGCGCGTCGCGACGAGCTGGCGGGCCTCGCCGCGCGTCGTCGCGACGGCTCCGAGACGGCTGCCGGGCGCGACGCACGCCCGGCGGTATGACCCAAGAGTGATGTCCGCCTCGACGGGAGTCACTGCCTAGTGTGACTGTCACGGTCACCACCGACTCGAGAGGCAGCCCCATGAGCACACCCGCACGCACCCGCCGCGCCGCGGCGGTCGGCGCCGCCGCGCTGGCACTCCTCCTCGCCCCGCTGGTCGCACCCGCGACGGCCGCGCCGCAACCGGGCGCGGCCCCCTCCGCCGACCTGCCCGCGGGCATGGTCGACGCGCTCGAGCGGGACCTCGGCGTCCCGCGGGCCGAGGCGTCGCAGCGCCTGTCGTTCCAGGCCGACGCCGCCACCAAGGTCCGCACGCTCACGCAGGCGCTCGGCACGTCGTACGCCGGCTCGTGGGTCGACCCCGCCGCCGGCACCGTGCACGTCGCCACGACCACGCCCGACAAGGTGCGCGGCCCCATGGCGTCCGGCGTCACCACCGTCGCCGTGGACCGCACGCTCGCCGACCTCGAGGGGCTCGGCGCACGCCTCGACGCCGCCGGCCTGCCCGCCGACGTCGCGACCTGGTACGTCGACGTCACCACCAACAAGGTCGTCGTCGAGGCCGTGGGCGCGTCCACCGACGCGGCGGCCGGGCTCGTCGCCGCGGCGGGCGTCCCCGCCGACGCCGTCACCCTCACCACCTCGCCCGACGCGCCGTCGACGTTCGCCGACGTCATCGGCGGCAACGCGTACTACATCAACCAGACGTCGCGCTGCTCGGTCGGGTTCGCCGTGCAGGGCGGCTTCGTCACCGCGGGGCACTGCGGACGCACGGGCGCGACGACCACGTCGCCCAGCGGCACGTTCCGCGGCTCGTCGTTCCCGGGCAACGACTACGCGTGGGTCCAGGTCGGGTCGGGCGACACCCCCCGCGGCCTGGTCAACAACTACGCGGGCGGCACCGTGCGGGTCACCGGGTCGCAGCAGGCCGCGGTCGGCGCGTACGTCTGCCGGTCGGGCAGCACGACGGGCTGGCGCTGCGGCACCGTGCAGGCCTACAACGCGTCGGTCCGCTACGCCGAGGGCACCGTCTCGGGCCTCATCCGCACCAACGTCTGCGCCGAGCGCGGCGACTCGGGCGGCTCGCTCGTCGCGGGCACGCAGGCCCAGGGCGTCACGTCGGGCGGGTCGGGCAGCTGCAGCACCGGCGGGACGACGTATTTCCAGCCGGTCAACGAGATCCTCCAGGCGTACGGCCTGCGGCTGCTCACCAGCTGACGGACGCGCGCGGGCGGGGGCGGTCGTGGAGGGCGACCGCCCCCGCCCCCTCACGTGCGGCGCGGCTCAGCCCCACCCGAGCGCGTGCAGCCGGTCGTCGTCGATCCCGAAGTGGTGCGCGACCTCGTGCACCACCGTGATCGCAACCTCCTCGACGACCTCGTCACGGTCCTCGCAGATCGCGAGCGTCGGGTTGCGGTAGACGAAGATCCGGTCCGGCAGCGACCCCGCGGCCCAGAACTCGCCGCGCGCGGTGAGCGGGGTGCCCTCGTAGAGACCGAGCAGGTCGGGGTCGTCGGCCGGGGCGTCGTCCTCGACGAGCACGACGACGTTGTCCATCATCGCGGCGAGCTCCTCCGGGATCTCGTCCAGCGCGTCGCGCACCGCGTCCTCGAACTCCTCGCGCGTCATCTCGACCACGGGACCATCCTGCCTGGTCACGCGCGCGCCGGCGGGGTGCGCCGGCGTCCGTGACGCAGGGCACGAGGATCGTTTTTGGCGTTCGGCCGCAGACCCCGTATGGTTATCACCGGTCTTCCGACGCCTCGACGTTCGGGGCGGACACCCGCCCTCATCGTCTAGCGGCCTAGGACCCCGCCCTTTCACGGCGGTAGCACGGGTTCGAATCCCGTTGGGGGTACGAGCAGTGCAGCAGGATCAGCAGGAAGCTTCACGACGGCCTCGGTCGTCACGAGGCCCCGTAGCGCAGTTGGTTAGCGCGCCGCCCTGTCACGGCGGAGGTCGCGGGTTCAAGTCCCGTCGGGGTCGCTGCGAGGGCCGACCGAGAGGTCGGCTCCCTCGTATCGAGGCTCTGTAGCTCAGTTGGTAGAGCGTTCGACTGAAAATCGAAAGGTCACCGGATCGACGCCGGTCGGAGCCACACCACACCGAAGACCCCCGGGCGGAAGCCCGGGGGTCTTCGCGTTCCCGGCCCACCTCACCCGCTCGCGCCCAGCCTCGGGCCGATCGTCCCGACCGCGCGCGCCACCTGCGCGCCTAGCGTGGGAGCCACCGACCCACCGACCGAGGACACCCCGTGACCGCCACGAGCGAGCGACCCCGCACACGACTCTTCGACCGCATCACCGACCCGTTCTCCGAGCGCACGCGCGACAGGATCGTGCGCGCCGAGGACAAGGTCCGGGCCGCCGTCCAGCACGAGCTCGACGCCGTGAGCCGCAGCGTGCGGACGCGCGCCGTGCAGATCCGCCCGTCGGCCATCGCGTTCGCGGCGGCCGCCCTGCTGACGGCGCTGGGGGTCGCGCTGCTCGCCTTCGCGGGCGTCGTGGCGCTGGCCCAGGTGGTGCCGCTGTGGCTGTCCGCGCTGCTGGTCGGGGCCGCGCTGGTGCTGCTCGCGGCCGGCGCCGCCGCGTGGGGCCGTGCGATGCTGCCCGCCGGCCCCAGCCTCATCCCCGTGCCGCCGAGCACCCACCCGGCCGAGGAGCAGGTGCACCCCTGGGCCGACTGAGCCCCGCCCGACCCCCCGCGTGCGCCCCGCCCGCGGGCCGCACGGCACGCCGGCACGCGGGCTGGCCTCGCGCGAAGCCGGGTGGACCAGCAGACTGAAGACCTTCGGCAGCACCCGTCCCCGCAGGTGAGGAAGGTCCTCGAATGGCAACGCACTCCGGATGGGCGACCGACGCCCGCCCCGACGAGCCCCAGGACCCCCGGTCGCTGGGTCAGCTCGTCGCCGACCTCAGCGAGCAGGCGGCACGCCTGGTGCGGGCCGAGATCGACCTCGCCAAGGCGGAGCTCGCGTCGAAGGCCAAGCAGGTCGGCATCGGCGCGGGCCTGCTCGTGGGCGCGGGCGTGCTCGGCCTGTACACGCTGTCGGCGTTCATCGCGACGGCCATCATCGGCCTCGCGAACGCCGTCCCGGCGTGGCTCGCCGCGCTCATCGTGTCGGTCGTGCTGCTCCTGGTCACGGCCGTGCTCGCGCTGCTCGGCGTGCGCCACCTCAAGCAGGGCACGCCGCCCGTGCCGGACCGTGCGATCGAGAACGTCCAGCAGGACGTCGAGGCCGTCAAGAAGGGGTTCCAGCAGTGAGCACCGAGGACACGACGCCCACCCCGCACATCGCCGCGCTCGAGGCCGAGGTCACGCTGTCGCGCGAGCAGCTGGCCGCGACGGTCGACGCGCTGGTCGACCGCGTCCACCCTGCACGGCAGGCCGAGCGCGCCAAGGCCCGCGGCCGCCGCCTGTGGTTCGACGCCACCGACCCCGCGGCGCTCCCCGAGGACCGGGACCACGCACGGAAGGTGCTCGTGGTCGCCGGCGTCGTGGTCGCGCTCGTGGTGGCCGGGGTCGTGCGCAAGGTCGTCCGCGACTGACGCACGCTCGACGACGGGCGCCCGCCGGCACGACGACGGCCGCGTCCCGGCCCTCGGTGGATCCGCGGGTCGGGACGCGGCCGTCGCGCTGCCTGCTGTCCCGGCGGGCGCCTACGGCGTCCGCAGGACGCCCGCCGTCCGCACGCACTCCCCCACGGTGCGCGTCGGCCCGGACGGGCGTCTGGTGGTGCTGCGCCCTCAGGCGTCGGTGCCGCGAGGCTGCGGCACGCCGTTGAGCAGGTCCCGCACCTCGGACTCGCGGTAGCGGCGGTGGCCGCCGAGGGTGCGGATGGACGACAGCTTGCCGGACTTGGCCCAGCGCGTGACCGTCTTGGGGTCGACTCGGAAGAGCGTCGCGACCTCGGACGGTGTCAAGAGGGCCTCGGTCTCTGACGAGTGGGTGGACACGGTTCTACCTCCTTGCTCGTGACCCGGCGATGGAGCTTCAGGCCGGATCCGGGACTGCCCGGTCGGGCACATCGGTCGTCACACGAATCTGACACATCGGGCACTCCGGGACACCTCGGCTTCGTCCGGGAGGCCGGTGAGACGAGCTCCTCGACCGCCCCGGGCGTCGCCACGTCGCTGGAGCGCCGTCCGTGGCACGACCCTAAACCCCCGCGAACCCGGACACATCTGGGCGACCTCCGCCACCCGAATCGCCCGTTCGTGTGACGTCCGTCTCGGCGACGAGGGCGCCCGCGGAGCACCAGGCACGAGCCGCAGCGTGCTGACCAGCGTGAACATCACCCTCCCACGACCCAACCATGAGTTCGGAGAGCGAACGCGGCCGTCACGGGCCACACGAGGGGCCCAACGAGGGGGTGAATGTGATGTACCTCACAGTCAGGACGTCCGCATTGTGGTATCTGGGGGGTCGAAGTCCGGACCTGACGGGTGAGATGTCGGGCGCGCGAGTCACAGCGGGCGACGCACCGCCGTCACGGCCGTCCTGAACGCCCGACCAGCACGAGGTGCGATCGTGGCCGACCCCACCCGCGCGCAGGTGGTCGGAATGGATGACGACCATGTACCGTTGCCACACGAAGAGACTGATACAGCACCCCGGGGCCGCACGTGTGAGCACGGAGCCGCCCCGCTTCCACGTTAGAGGGGGTCGATGCCATGGGGCGCGGCCGTCAGAAGGCAAAGCAGACGAAGGTCGCTCGGGAGCTGAAGTACTTCAGCCCCGACACGAACTACCGGGCTCTCGAGCAGGAGCTCTCGTCTCGCCGCCACAACGACGTCGTCACGGACAGCCGCCGCAGCGCGGTGGACACGGACGACAGCGAGCCCGCCGGCTGGGACCGCTGGCCCTCGGAGGACGACGAGCGCTGACCGCGTTCGGGTCGTACGGGTGCGGTTCCCCTCGGCACCCGTCGGCTTCTCTCGTCCGACGCTGACGTGTGAGCACACCGTCGACGGTCGTCGTGCGTCGAGCACGCGCCGAGTCGACGACGGAGGTGCTGTCGTCGTGCGCTCGTCGGCGCCGCCTCGTCGAGGCGGCGCCGACCTGCACCCGGCGTCCGTCGTCGACCGTTCGAACGCCCCGACCCGGCCGCCGGCCCGCCGCGCGGTGCGTCCCGCGCCGCCGTCCGGTCGCGCACGGCGTGCGGCGCGCGTCCGACCGTGCCGCGACGTCGGGGCCGCTCCGCCGACCCCGCTCGCGAAGGCTGCCGTCACCGGCCCGGCGAGCGCCCGCATCGCGGCGCCAGCGCCGTCGGACGCGGAGCGCGAGCCGACTGCGACGCGGAGCCCGCGCCGGGGTCGCCGTGCCGGTCAGACGGTGCGGTAGGTGCCGTGCATCCGCACCGCACCACCCTGCACACCCTTGGTGCCGGCGACCACGTCGATGGCGGTCGCGTCCTCGTCGCGCCACGCACGGACCGAGCCGAGCACCCACGCGGGCATGCCGAGCTCGCGCGCCGCGCGCTGCACGTCGTCCGCGACGTCGGCCGCGACGACCGCCACCATGCCGACGCCCAGGTTCAGCGTGCCCTCGAGGTCGCCCCACGGCACCTGCCCGAGCCCCTGCACCAGCGAGAACACCGGCGGCAGCACCCACGAGGCGCGGTCCACGTCCGCGACGAGACCCGCCGGGAGGACGCGCGCGACGTTCGCCGCGAGCCCACCGCCGGTGACGTGCGAGAACACGTGCACGCCCGCCACGCCGAACCGCTCGACGAGCGCGAGGCAGTCGGACGCGTAGACGCGCGTCGGCTCGAGCAGCTCGGCGCCCAGCGTGCGCCCGAGCTCGTCCACGTGCCGGTCCAGGCCCCAGCCCGCCACCTGCACGACGCGGCGCACCAGCGAGTAGCCGTTGGAGTGCAGGCCCGACGACCCGAGCGCGACCAGCACGTCACCCTCGCGCACGCGCTCGGGCCCCAGCAGCTCGTCGGCCTCGACCGCGCCCGTCGCGGCGCCCGCGACGTCGTACTCGTCGGGGCCGAGCAGCCCCGGGTGCTCGGCGGTCTCGCCGCCGACCAGCGCGGTGCCCGCGACCGAGCAGGCAGCCGCGATGCCGCGCACGACGTCGGCGATGCGCTCCGGCACGACCTTGCCGCACGCGATGTAGTCGGTCATGAACAGCGGCCGTGCGCCCACCACGACGATGTCGTCCACGACCATGCCGACCAGGTCGAACCCGATCGTGTCGTGCACGTCCATGGCCTGGGCGATCGCGACCTTCGTGCCCACGCCGTCGGTGGACGTCGCGAGCAGCGGCCGGCGGAACGCCGTCAGCGCGGACGCGTCGTACAGCCCGGCGAACCCGCCGACGCCGCCCAGCACCTGCGGGCCGTGCGTCGCGCGCACCGCGTCCTTCATGAGCTCGACGGCCTTGTCGCCGGCTTCCGTGTCGACACCGGCCGACGCGTACGTCACCGGCTGCGGGGCGCTCACGGGTGCTCCAGCGCGGACGCGCCACCGGACGTCGGGACGATCGACAGCAGGCCGTCCTCGGGCTGGCCGAGCGGCAGCTCGTTCTGCTCGAGCAGGTGCTTGCCGAGCTGCTCGCTCGGCGGCAGCTCGATGGGGTACACGCCGCTGAAGCAGGCCGTGCACAGCTGCGACGCGGGCTGCTCGGTCGCAGCGATCATGCCGTCCTCCGACAGGTATCCGAGCGAGTCGGCGCCGAGCGACTGCGCGATCTCGCGCACCCCCAGGCCGTTCGCGATGAGCTCGGCGCGCGACGCGAAGTCGATGCCGTAGAAGCACGGCCACTTCACCGGCGGTGCCGTGATGCGGATGTGGACCTCGGCCGCGCCGGCCTCGCGCAGCATCCGCACGAGCGCGCGCTGCGTGTTGCCGCGCACGATCGTGTCGTCGACGACCACGAGGCGCTTGCCGCGGATGACGTCCTTCAGGGGGTTGAGCTTGAGGCGGATCCCCAGCTGGCGCAGCGTCTGCGACGGCTGGATGAAGGTGCGACCGACGTACGCGTTCTTCGTCAGGCCCTGCCCGAACGTGATGCCGGACTCCGCGGCGTACCCGACGGCGGCGGGCGTGCCGGACTCGGGCACGGGGATCACGAGGTCGGCCTCGACCGGGTGCTCGACGGCCAGGCGGCGCCCCATCGCGACGCGCGCCGCGTGCACCGACCGCCCCTTGATCGCGGTGTCGGGGCGCGCGAGGTACACGTACTCGAACACGCAGCCCGCGCGGTCGACGGGCGCGAACCGCGTCGAGCGCAGACCGTCGGAGTCGATCGCGATGAACTCGCCGGGCTCGACCTCGCGCACGTACGACGCACCGACGATGTCGAGCGCGGGCGTCTCGGAGGCGACCACCCAGCCGCGCTCGGTCCGGCCGAGGACCAGCGGTCGCACGCCCTGCGGGTCGCGCGCCGCGTAGAGCGTGCGCTCGTCCATGAACACGAGGCAGAACGCGCCGCGCAGGCGCGGCAGCACCTCGAGCGCCGTGGCCTCGAGCGTGTGGTCCGGGTCGCCGGCGAGCAGCGCCGTGATGAGCGCCGTGTCGGTCGTGTTGCCGCGCGCGAGCTCGCCGCGCCGCTGGCTGCCGTACCGCTCTGCGACGAGGTCGACGAGCTCGGCGGTGTTGGTGAGGTTGCCGTTGTGGCCGAGCGCCACCGTACCGGCGGCCGTCGGGCCGAGCGTCGGCTGCGCGTTCTCCCACGTCGACCCGCCGGTCGTCGAGTAGCGCGTGTGCCCGATCGCGATGTGCCCCTGCAGGGCGTTCAGCGCGGTCTCGTCGAACACCTGGGAGACCAGCCCCATGTCCTTGTAGACGAGGAGCTGGGAACCGTTCGACGTCGCGATGCCAGCCGACTCCTGACCCCGGTGCTGGAGCGCGTAGAGCCCGAAGTAGGTGAGCTTCGCGACCTCCTCACCGGGAGCCCAGACGCCGAAGACCCCGCAGGCGTCCTGCGGGCCTTTCTCGCCGGGTAGAAGGTCGTGGTTGAGACGTCCGTCTGCGCGGGGGGCCACGGGACCATGGTCGCACACCCCGCAGGGGGCGGGTCCACCCGGTCCGCGAGGCGTCGCACCCACCGCGCTCGGGGTGCGTCCTCCCAGGTCAGGGCCGCACGGAACGCTGCGCGCGGCGCGCGCTGCGACGGTCGACGAACGCCGCGACGCCACCGCCGGCGAAGCAGCCCACGACCGCGCCGGTCAGCGCGAGCAGCCAGCGCACGCCGTTCTGACCGCCGAGGAACGGCAGCACGCCGCCGTCGTCGGACGCCACCCCGCTGCTGCCCGCGGTCGCGAACGCGACGACCAGCGCGACGACGACGCCCACGAGGGCACCGGTCACCATGAACGCGCGGTACCGCGGGGCACGCCGCACGGTCGCGGGCGTCGCGATGCGCTCGAGCTCGGCCTCGGACGGCACGTCACCGGGCACGTCGGGGCGCGCGACGTCACCGGGCACGCCGTCGGTCTCGTCGGGGCGCGCGTCGTCGGGGCGGGGGGCGTCGGGCACCCACCGATCCTAGGTCAGCCCCTCCGGCGGCCCCGCCTCACCAGCGACGGACACCGTCCCGACGCGACGGACACGTGCACGCCCCTGTCCGTCGGTCCGCGAGCCTGTCCGTCGGCGGGGAGAGGGCGAAGAGGTGGCACGCGGGCGGCGGTGGGCCGGGGCGGTAGAGCGGGTGCGGGGCGGACGGTCAGCGGGGGCGGGCGGCCTGCAGCGGCAGGAGCCCGGCGAGGTCGGCGCGCTCGCCCGACGCCTGCACGCGACCCGAGGCCAGGGCGTCGTCCCAGGTGAGGTCGCCGGTGACGAGCCGCAGCCACGTGACGGGGTCGGTCTCGACGACGTTGGGCGGCGTGCCGCGCGTGTGCCGGGGGCCCTCGACGGCCTGCACGGCGCCGTCGGGCGGCACGCGCACCTCGACCGAGTTCCCCGGCGCGACGTCGGCGAGCTCCTCGAGCGCGAACCGCACGGCCGTGCGGCGCGTCGCGAGCGGCACGCCGTCGGGGTCGGCGCGCCACGCCTGCAGCGCGGCGCGGCCGTCGGCGGGGTCGGTACGTCGGCGGGGCGGCACGCCCCCATCCTCCCCCACACGGCACGGCGGATGCCGCGCGCTGCGACACGGTGATCGGTCGCCCCGCGGCACCTCCGCGACGACCGATGACGGGCTCACCCGCCGGAGCCCGCCACCCCCGCGCCCACCCCGCGACCCGTCGCGCACCCGACAGCCGCCGCACGACCGATCACGGGCTCACATGAGGACGGCCCATGCCGCGATCCGTCGCGCAGACGCGCGCCGACCGACGACGACCCCGTGAACGGTCGCGTGCCGGAGCCGGCGGGCGCGACCGATCACGGGGGCGTCGGGCGGACGGGCCGGCCGGGGCCGGACGGGTCAGAGGCGTCAGACGACGCCGAGGGCGAGCATCGCGTCGGCGACCTTGGTGAAGCCCGCGATGTTGGCGCCGAGCACGTAGTTGCCGGGGTGGCCGTACTCCTCGGCGGTCTCGGCGCAGCGGTCGTGGATGCGCGCCATGATGCCGGCGAGCCGCTCCTCGGTGTGCTCGAACGACCACGAGTCGCGCGTCGCGTTCTGCTGCATCTCGAGCGCGGACGTCGCGACGCCACCGGCGTTGGCCGCCTTGCCGGGCGCGTAGAGCACGCCCGCGTCCTGCAGGAGCGCGACGGCCTCGGGCGTCGTGGGCATGTTGGCGCCCTCGGCGACCGCGAGCAGACCCGCGTCGACCATGCGCTTGGCGTCCCGCTCGTCGAGCTCGTTCTGCGTCGCGCACGGCAGCGCGACCTGCGCGTCGACCTGCCACACGCGCGCGTCGGCGACGTAGTGCGCACCGGGGCGGCTGTCGACGTACGCCGAGACGGGCTTGCGCTCGACGTCGCGCACCTGGCGCAGGACGTCGAGGTCGATGCCCTTCTCGTCGACGACGTAGCCGCGCGAGTCGGAGCACGCGACGACGTGCGCGCCGAGCGCCTGCGCCTTCTCGATCGCGTGGATCGCGACGTTGCCCGACCCGGAGACGACCACGCGCATGCCGTCGAACGACAGGCCGCGTGTCGCGAGCATGCGCTCGGCGAACAGCACGGTGCCGTACCCGGTGGCCTCGGTGCGGACGAGCGAGCCGCCCCACGTGACGCCCTTGCCGGTGATGACGCCCGACTCGTAGCGGTTGGTGATGCGCTTGTACTGGCCGAACAGGTAGCCGATCTCGCGGCCGCCGACGCCGATGTCGCCCGCGGGCACGTCGGTGTGCTCGCCGATGTGCCGGTACAGCTCGGTCATGAACGACTGGCAGAACCGCATGACCTCGCCGTTGGACCGGCCGCGCGGGTCGAAGTCGGACCCGCCCTTGCCACCGCCGATGGGCATGTCGGTGAGCGAGTTCTTGAAGACCTGCTCGAAGCCCAGGAACTTGACGATGCCGAGGTACACCGACGGGTGGAACCGCAGGCCGCCCTTGTACGGGCCGAGCGCGGAGTTGAACTCGACGCGGAAGCCGCGGTTGATGCGCACGTGCCCCGAGTCGTCGACCCACGGCACGCGGAAGATGATCTGCCGCTCGGGCTCGCACAGGCGCTCGAGCACCGCGGCGTCGACGTAGTGCGGGTTCCGGTCCAGCACGGGACCCAGGCTCTCGAACACCTCGGTGACCGCCTGGTGGAACTCGCGCTCGCCGGGGTTCCGGGCGAGCACCTGCTCGAGGGCGTGCTGCAGCTGCAGCTTCATGTCGACTCCGCTCTGCTCAGCGAGGATCGGGAAACTGGTCGAGCCTAGAGCCGCACGTCCGTCTCCTGGACAGGACGTCCGGTCCGTGGTCGTCCGGGTTTCGCGCGAGCGTACGCCGGGGGTGCTCTCGCGGGTCCGTGCGCCGACGCGACGAGGCCGCGGGCACCCGGTGCGGGGTGCCCGCGGCCTCGTCCCGCCGCACGGCGGGCGGTGCTGCGCCGGTGCGGGTGGTGCGGCGACGCGAGCGTCACCGCACCACCGCGGTCACCACTTCGCGTTGCGCGCGAGCTCGAGCGCGATCTCCTGCCACCAGGCACCGGCCGACGGGCCGCCGTTGCACGTGCCGTCGGACTCGCCGGGGCGCTTGATCCACAGCAGCGCGTCGAGGCCGGAGCCGTCGTTCACCGCGACGGGCTTGTCACCCAGCGCGCGGCCGCGCGGGTTGCACCACTCGCTGCCGCTCGCGCCGTTGCCGTTGCGCGAGGTGTCGATGACGAACCGCTTGCCGCCCGTGAGCCGCGAGATCTCCTGGCCGTAGGCCTTGGCCTCGGCGGTGGTGCGGTAGTTGGAGACGTTGAGCGAGAACCCGACGGCGTCGCTGAAGCCGACGCGGTTGAGGCGGTTGGCGGCCTCCGACGCCGAGAGCCACGCCGAGTTGCCGGCGTCGATGTACACGCGGGCACCCTTGGCGGTCAGGGACTTCGCGGCGTACTGCAGGAAGCCGACGCGGTCGCCCTGGCCGGCGCAGTCGCCGAGCTGCGCGAGCGCGTCGGGCTCCAGGACGACCCACGGGTTGCCCTGGATGCCGGCCGCGACGGTGTCGACCCAGCGCGCGTACTCGGAGGTCGCGACGCCGCCGCCGGAGTACGAGCCGCAGTCGCGCCCGGGGATCGCGTAGACGACGATCTGCGCGGTCTTGCCGGCCGTGCGGGCGCGGCCGGTGTAGTCGCGGACCGTCGCCTGCGTCTCGGCGGCGCTCGCCCAGTCGCCGATCCACAGCGCCTGCGGCGTGAGGGCGATCTTGGCGAGCAGGTTCTTGTCGTTGCCGGACGCGGCCTGCCACGCGGCGTAGGCGGCGGTCTCGGGGTCGACGTAGAACTGGCTGCTCGACACCGGCGGCGTGGTCGGCTGGGTCGTCGGCTGCGTCGTGGGCTGCGTCGTCGGCTGCGTCGTCGGCTGCGTCGTCGGCTGCGTGACGCCACCGGTGCACGTCGTGCCGTTGAGCGTGAACGACGCGGGCACGCCGTTGCTGCCGCTCCACGAGCCGTTGAAGCCGAACTGCGCCGAGGCGCCGGTGCCGAGGCTGCCGTTCCACCCGACGTTCTTGGCGGAGACCTGCGAGCCGATGGTCGAGACGGTGGCGTTCCACGCCTGCTGGACGCTCTGGCCGTTCGGGAAGGTCCAGCGCAGGTCCCACGACGACACGGGGTCGCCGAGGTTGGTGACGGTGACGGTGGCGCCGAACCCGCCGGACCACTGGCTCGACACGGCGTAGTCGACGCGGCAGCCGGCCGCGGCCTGCGCGGCGGTCGCCGTGAGCGCGCTGAGGCCGGCGGTCGCGACCGCCGCGGCGGCGGTGGCCGCGACGACCGTGCGCCGCAGGCGCGACACGTTCGATCGGGGGGACATGGGCTCTCCTCGGGTGGGTCGACGTGGGGTGCGCACCGGTGCGGCACGGCCGCGGCCGGCACCCCCGGGACGGGCGTCGTCGTCGACGCGCCTGCCCGGGCGACCTGTCGATCACACCCGAGGCGGGTGAGGGATGGCGAGCGCTGCGGGGCCTCCTAATCGTTTCGGCATCGTGACTCGGTGCCGTCGAACCGGTTCGCCGACCGGCAGCGCTCCCAGCGCCCCGACCTGCGCCTCCACGTCCGTCAGGGCCCGACGTCAGCCGCGCGCTCCCCGCGGGCCGCGCACGCGCCGGTGGTACTCGCGCGTGGCCTGCTTGCGCCGCTCGCGCTCCTGCGCCGCGAGCCGCGCGTCCGCCCGGCGGGCCTGGTGCGCCGCCTCCGCGAGCAGGTGCCGCCAGCTCGTCAGCCGACGCTCGCTCAGCTCACCGTCGGCCACCGCGGCGCGCACCGCGCAGCCCGGCTCCGTCTCGTGCGCGCAGTCGCGGAACCGGCACGCCGCCGCGAGCGCGGCGACGTCGGCGAACGCCGCGTCGATCGCGTCGGGCTCGGCGACCAGACCGACGCCACGGACGCCGGGCGTGTCGATGAGGACGGCGCCGCCGGGCAGCGGCACGAGCTCGCGGTGCGTCGTGGTGTGCCGCCCACGGCCGTCCGCGCGCGCCTCGCCCGTCGCCATCACGTCACGACCCACGACCGCGTTGACCAGCGTCGACTTGCCCGCACCCGACGGCCCCACCACCACGAGCGCGACCCCCGGCTCGAGCAGGTCGCGCACCGCGTCGAGCCCGCGCCCGGTCACGACGCTCACGACGTGCACGTCGACGCCCACCGCCAGCTCGGCGACCTGCGCGGCCATGCCGTCCGGGTCCGGCACGAGGTCCGCCTTGGTGAGGACCACGACCGGGCGAGCGCCCGAGCGCCACGCGAGCGTCAGCAGCCGCTCGACGCGCCCCGGCGCCGGGTCGGGGTCGAGGTGCTCGACGACCAGCACGACGTCGACGTTCGCCGCCACGACCTGCTCGAGCGACGTGCGTCCCGCGGAGTCCCGCACGAGCGCCGTGCGCCGCTCGTGCAGCGCGACGACGCGCGGCTCCCCTCCCGTGACGTCGACCTCCTCGACGTCGACCACGTCGCCCACCGCGGGCGGCACGGGCGTGCCGTCGGGCAGCGGCACGAGACCGTCACGGGGCACGGCCGCGTGCCGCGGCTCGGCCGTGAGGTCGTCGGCGGGCACGACCCGCACCGCACCCCGGTCCACTCGCACGACGCGGGCGCGCGACGGCCCGCCGTCGGCGGCGGCCGACGGCGCGACGGACGGTGCGTGCTCGGACGCGGCGGCGTCGGACGCGGTGGGGTCGGGCATGGCCGCGACGGTAGGCCGCTCGCCCCGCGCCCGGCACGCGGATTTCCGCGGTCCGCGGCCCGCGCTCGCGGGTCAGCCGCCGGCGTAGACCGGCCCGCCGGGCACCCCGAACGCCTCCTCGAGGGAGCCGACGCCCGCGCCGTGCAGGTACGCGGCCAGGTCGCGGCCGACCCACCGCAGGTGCCAGCCCTCGGGCGCGTAGCCCGTGACCTCGGTGTTCGCCTCGGTGTAGCGCACGACGAACCCGAACTCCCAGGCGTGCTCGGCGAGCCACGCGCCCTCGGCGGTCTGCGCGAAGCAGGACTGCAGGTCGCAGCCCGGCTGCGTGCCCGAGCCGAGGTCGACCGCGAGCCCGGTCTGGTGCTCGGAGAACCCCGGCCGGGCCGAGTACCGCTCGGCGTGCTCGAACCCGCGACGGGCCTCGATGGCCGCACGGGTCGCCGCCTGGTCCCGGTACGACCGGTACCCCGAGAGGACCCCGAGGCGCGCGCCGGCGGGTGCGGCGGCCTCGACCATCGCCGCGAGGTCGGGCGCGACGTCGGCGCGCAGCTGCACGCCGGGCGCGACGTCGACCAGGTCGGGCGGCACGTGCTCGGCGGGGACCGGGTGCTGCTTGTTGACGACGACCCAGGGGCTGGTCGGGTCGGTCGTGGAGTGGCGCGTGAGGTCGAACGCCGGTGCGGACGGCTCGGGCGCAGGGGCGGGCGCCTCGGGCGTCGGGTCGGCCGGCGTCGGGGCCGTCGTGGGCGCGGTGAGCACGCCCTCCCAGGACACGGTCGCGACGGCGGGCGGCGGCTCGGGGTCCGCACCCCACAGCCCCGCGGCCGCACCGACCCCCGCGACGAGCGCCGCGACGCCGAGCGGCACGCCCACGGCCCGCAGGACGGTCCGGCGCGTCACGGCGTCACGAACCGCACGCGCCGCTGCGGCACCGAGACCTCGTCGAGCCGCGCGTCGAGCGCGCCGCCCAGCGGGAGCGGACCGTCGTGCGAGGTCACGCGCGCGACGACCGCGGGCTCGCGCAGCTGCAGCGCACCGCGTGCGCGGCCCTCGCGGGGCTCGTCCGCGTCGACGACGACGCCGGAGAACGTCGCGCCGACGTGCGGCGCGAGCACGACCGCCTCGACGAGGTCGAGCACGCCGCGGTCGAAGGCGCCCAGGCGACGGCCGGCCGCGGACATCGTGGCCGGCAGGCCCGGCAGCGCGGCGGTCGCCCAGTCGGGGACGTCGCGGCCCGCGACCGCCGCGAGGCAGACCTCGGTGCCGTAGCGGTCGACCAGCCGCCGCAGCGGGGCGGTGACGTGCGCGTAGGGCGCGCGGATCGCGGCGTGCTCGGCCGCGTCGCCCGTGGGCGCGGCCACGTCGCCGCCGAACGCCGTGTACCCGGCGCCGCGGAACAGGGTCGTGGCCTCGTTGAGGAACGCGGCGTGCGGGCCGCGCCGCGAGTCGAGGGTCGGCAGCAGCTCGGCGTAGGGCACGGACTCGGGCCAGTCGATGCCGAGCGCGACGGCCGTGCGGCGCAGCCGGGCGACGTCGCGCGGGTCCGCGGGCGGCAGCGTCCGCAGCACGCCGACGCCCGTGTCGAGCATGATCCGCGCGGCGACGACGCCCGTGAGCAGCGAGACCTGCGCGTTCCAGCCCTCGACGGGCAGGGTCGCGCGGAACCGCAGGCCGTACGTGCCGTCGTCGGCGCGCACGACCTCCTGCTCGGGCACGTCGAGGGACGCGCCGCCCCGCGCGCGCTCGCGCTCCTCGCGCAGCCGGCCGACCGCGGCGACGCCCTGCAGCACGTCGTCGGCGGTGCCCGCGTCGAGGTCGCGCTGCACCTGGTCGTACGCGAGCTGGGCGCGGCTGCGCACGAGCGCGCGCTCGACGTGCACGTCGGTGGGCTCGCCGTCGGCGTCGAGGTCGACGCGCCACAGCACGGCCGGGCGGTCCTGGTCGGCGAGCAGGCTCGCGGCACCCTCCGACAGCACGGCCGGGTGCAGCGGCACGCGCCCGTCGGGGCTGTAGCAGGTCAGGCCGCAGCGGTGCGTCTCGGCGTCGAGCGGCCCGCCGGGCACGACGAACGCCGCGACGTCCGCGATCGCGTAGTGCACGCGCCAGCCCGCGCCGTGGCGCGCGACGTGCACGGCCTGGTCGAGGTCGGTCGAGCCCGCGGGGTCGATCGTGACGAGCGGCAGGTCGGTGCGGTCGGCGCGGTCCCCGGGCGCGTGGCCGCCGGCCGGCAGCGCACGCGCGGCGTCCGCCGCCTCGGCGAGCGCGGCCGGCGGGTAGGTCACGGGCAGCTCGACCTCGGCGCGCAGGGCCGCGAGCCCGGCAGCGACGGTGGTCGTGTCGTCGACGACGGGGGCGGGCAGACGGACGGGACGGCCGGGCACGGGGACGACTGTAGGCGCCCCCGGCGGCCGCCCGCCCGGCGGGAGCGGGGCGCGCGACGGCCCCGCCCCCGCCGGGGCGCGAGCCTCAGCCGGCCGCCCGGCGGGCGACCGCGGCGACGACGTCGGCGAGGTCCGCCGGGCGGCTCCACATGGGCCAGTGCCCCGTGGGAAGGTCGACGACGTCGACGTGCCGCAGCCCGGCGACCTCGGCGAACATCGGGTGCCCGGCGTCCGCGAGCTCGCGGACCTGGGCGCCGGTGATCGAGCAGCACACGAGGGTCGTGGGCACGTCGAGGCGGCGCGGGTCGGTCAGCTCGACGGCCTGCGTCAGGACGGGCCCGGGCTCGGGGACGGCGCGGTCGCGGAACCGCGCGAGGGCGTCGGCGTCCAGCCCGTCGAGGCTGGCCTGCGCGCCGAGCGCGTCGAGGTCGGGCAGCGGGAGCTCGACGAGGTCGGCGGGGGCGCCGGGCGCGAAGACCGCGCCGGGCGCCGCCGGTCCGCTGTCGACCCACACGACGTGCGTCACGAGGTCGGGGTGACGGTCGAGCAGCACGCTGACGGGCGCGTTGGCGCCGCTGTGCGCGACGAGCACGACGGGGTGCCCCGCCCCGGCGGCGGCGCGCACGGCGTCCTCGACGGCGGCGGTCTGGTCGTCGAGCGTGCGGGTCGCGCGGTCGGGGTCGTGCGGGTCGAGGCCGGGCAGCGTGAGGGCGGCGGTCGCGAGACCGGCGGCGTGCAGGTGGGTGACGACGTCGTCCCAGGCCCACGCGCCCAGCCAGTGGCCGGGGACGAGGACGACGGTCGGGGTGGTGTCGGGGGTGCTCATGCCTCGATCGTCGACCGGGGCCCGGACACCGTGGTGTCACCGTTTCCGGCACGATCTGTACCGTGGCCGGGTGAAGCGAGCCGAGCGCCTGCACGCGCTGTCCGAGATGCTGCGGCGCAGCGGTGCGCGCGGCTGCACCGCCGAGCGCCTGGCGGACGAGTTCGGGGTGTCGGTGCGCACCGTCAAGCGCGACGTCGCGGCGCTCGAGCGCAGCGGTGCACCCGTGTGGTCGCGGCCGGGTCCTGGCGGCGGCTACGGGCTCGCTGCCCGCGCGTCGCTGCCGCCCGTCAACCTCAGCCCGGCGCAGGCGGTCGCGCTGCTCGCGGCGGTCTCGGCCGCCCCGGACGCGCCGTACGCCGACCTGGCCGGCGCGGCCGTGCAGAAGGTGCTCGACGTGCTCGACCCGCGCACGCGCGACCGCGCGATGCAGCTCGCCGAGCGCGTGTGGGTCGACGCCCCGCCGGTGCCGAGCCGCGCGGTCCGGTCGGCGCTCGAGCAGGCGATGGCCGACCAGCACGTCGTGCGCATCGGCTACGCCGCGGGCGACGGCACGGTGTCCACGCGCGACGTCGAGCCCGTGCTGTTCGCGGCCGCGAACGGTTGGTGGTACCTCATCGGCTGGTGCCGCCTGCGCGACGCGATGCGCTGGTTCCGCCTGGACCGCGTGCACCGCGCGACCGTCACGACCGCCACGTGCAGCGGGCGCACCGTCGCCGAGGTCGGGGCGCCGCCGCCGCACGCACGGCCCGTGCACGGGCGGGCGCCGTCGCCGTCGCGCGCCGTCACGTCGCCCGGGTGAGGGGCCGGACCCTCCCGACCACGTCGAGCAGCAGCGCCTCCCGAGCGGCGAACGGGCGCCCGGTGCCCCGGTCAGGCGACCGGTCGGTCCAGGAGCCCCTCGGCCGTCACGTCCCCCACCACCACGACGCTCGGCGACCCGAGCCACGCCTCGGCGGCGCGCTGCGCGAGGGCGGCGAGCGGTGCGCGCACGACGCGCTGCCCGGGCAGGGTCGCGCGGGACACGACCGCGGCGGGCTGCGCGGGGTCGACGCCCGCCGCGAGGGCCTGCGCCGTGAGGCGGGGCAGGCCGGCCAGGCCCATGAGGACGACGACCGTGACGTCGGGGGCGCGCAGCGCGGCCAGGTCGACGTCGGTGAGCGCGCCGTGGCCGTTGACGACGTGCAGGCGCGCGCTCGTGCCGCGGTGCGTCACGGGGATGCCCGCCGCCTCGGCGGCGGCGACCGCGGACGTCACGCCGGGCACGACGCGCACGGGGACGCCCGCGGCGCGGCACGCGGCGACCTCCTCGCCGCCGCGTCCGAACAGGAACGGGTCGCCGCCCTTGAGCCGCACCACGCGGTGCCCGGCGAGCGCGTGCTCGACCAGCAGCGCGTCGATCTGCTCCTGCGGCACGGTGTGCCGCCCGGGGGCCTTGCCGACGTGCACGACCGCGACGTCGTCGGCGAGCTCGTCGAGCACGGACGTCGGGCCGAGCCGGTCGGTGACGACCACGTCGGCCTGCGCGAGCAGCGCCCGCGCGCGGACCGTCATGAGCGCGGGGTCGCCGGGCCCGCCGCCGACCAGCGCGACCTCGCCGGCGCGCAGCACGTCGTCGCCGCCGCTGCCGGGGCGCACCTCCCCCACGACGACGCCGCCCGCGGCGACGTGCGCGACGAGCCGGTCGCGCACCGCCACCGCGCGCCCCGGGTCGGGCGGGCCGTCGGTGAGCACGCCCAGGTGCAGGCCGGAGACGCGCGCGGCGGCGACCGTGCGGGCCGTGCCGCGCGACGCGTCGGACGCGACGACGCAGAACACGCGCCGCTCGTGCGCCCACGCCGCGAGCGCCGCGTCGACGTCGGCGACGCCCGTGCACGCGTGCACGAACCACACGTCGTCGAGGTCCGCGGCGCGCACCTCACGGCGGTGCACCTCGACGGCGTCGCCGAGGTCGTCGACGCCCGCGCCCACGTCGGGGGCCACGAGCCGCACGTGCGCGCCCTCGGCGACGGCCGCGCGGGCGCGTCGCACGCCGACGGGCCCGGCCCCCGCGACGAGCACCGTGCGGCCCGTCAGGTCGAGCCCCGCGAGCAGGGTCACGGCAGGACCCGGACGTCCTCGCCGTCGACGACCACGCGGTAGACCCGCAGGTCGACGGGGTCCTTGCCGACCGGGTCGAGGCACGCGCCCGTGCGCAGGTCCCACACCTGCTTGAGCAGGGGCGACGTGATGGTCGGGGCACCGGCGACGTCGCCGACGATGCCGCGGCTCAGCACGTTGGCGCCCGTGTACGGGTCGCGCTGCTGGACGGCCAGCACCTCGTCGGACGCGAGCCGGAACAGCGCGACCCGGTCCTCGCCCACGAGGGCGCCGGTGCCGCACTCGGGCAGCAGGTCGTCGACCGCGCACACGCGGACGCCCTCGGCGGGGACCGTGCTCATCGCTCCTCCTGGGTGCCGGCGGCACGCGCGGACAGCAGGTCGGGGTAGCCCTGCTCGTCGGGTCGGGCCGGGCGCGCCTGCCCGCGCACGGGCACGTACGACAGGTCGGTGTCGGTCGCGTCGGGCGCGTTGACGTACGGCGTGAAGCGCCGCAGCATCTCGGGGTCCTCGAGGGTCGCGCGCCACTCGTCGACGTACGCGCCGACGTGCCGCGCGACCTCGGCCTCGAGCTCGGCGCCGATGCCGTCGGCGTCGTCCACCAGGACGCGGCGCAGCGCGTCGATGCCGCCCGGGTAGGACGCGACCCACGGCGCGGTGCGCTGCAGACGGTCGGCGCTGCGCACGTACAGCGCGAGGAACCGGTCGATGACCTGGATCAGACGGTCGTCGTCGAGGTCCTCCGCGAGCAGGTCGGCGTGCCGGGGCGTGAAGCCGCCGTTGCCGCCGACGTACACGTTCCAGCCCTTCTCGGTCGCGATCACGCCGACGTCCTTGCCGCGGGCCTCGGCGCACTCGCGCGCGCAGCCCGAGACGCCGACCTTGAACTTGTGCGGCGCGCGCAGGCCGCGGTACCGCAGCTCGAGGCGCACGGCCATGGTCGAGGAGTCCTGCACGCCGAACCGGCACCACGTCGACCCGACGCACGTCTTCACGGCGCGCAGCGACTTGCCGTACGCCTGCCCGGACTCGAAGCCCGCGTCGACCAGGCGCCGCCAGATCTCCGGGAGCTGGTCCTGCCGCGCACCGAACATGCCGAGCCGCTGCGCGCCCGTGACGCGCGTGAACAGCCCGAAGTCGTGCGCGATCTGCGCGAACGCGAGCAGCTTCTCGGGCGTGACCTCGCCGCCGGGCATGCGCGGGACCACCGAGTAGGTGCCGTCCTTCTGCATGTTGCCCAGCAGGCGGTCGTTGGTGTCCTGCAGCGTGACCTGGTCGGGCTGCAGCACGTGCCCGATGCCCAGCGAGGACAGGATCGACGCGACGACCGGCTTGCAGACCGCGCAGCCGCGGCCCTGCCCGTGCCGCGCGACGATCTCGGAGAACGTCCGCAGCCCCTCGGCGCGCACGAGCGCGTACAGCTCGGCGCGCGGCATGCCGAAGTGCTCGCACATGGCCTTCGAGACCGTGAACCCGGCCTTCTCGAGCGTGCCGTTGACGACCTTGGTGAGCAGCGGCACGCACGACCCGCAGACCGTGCCCGCGCGCGTGCAGGTCTTGACCTCGCCGACGCTGCGGCAGCCGTGCTCGGTGACGGCGGCGCGCACGGTGCCGACCGACACGTGGGAGCACGAGCACAGCACGACGTCGTCGGGCAGGTCGGTCTGCACGGGCGCGGCACCGCCGGCGGGCGCGAGGAACGCCGACGGGTCGGCGCCCAGCGGCCGGCCCAGCAGCGGGCGCAGCTGCGAGTACAGCTCGATGTCGCCGACGAACACGCCGCCGAGCAGCACGCGCGCGTCGTCGGACACCACGAGCTTGCGGTAGGTGCGCGCGACCGGGTCGGCGAACGTCACCTCGAGCGCGCCGGGCGTCAGGCCGAGGACGTCGCCGAACGCCGCGGCGTCGACCCCGACGCCCTTGAGCTTGGTGCCGTCCGCGGCCTTGGCGTAGACCGCGTCGCCGCCGAACAGCCGGTCGACGACGACGTCGGCCATCGCGTTGCCGGGGGCCACCAGGCCGGCGCACTCGCCGTCGTGGCTCGCGACCTCGCCGATCGCCCAGACCGCCGGGTCCTCGGTGCGGCACGTGGGCCCGACCACGACGCCGCCGCGCTCGGCGACGGGCAGGCCGCCCTCGCGCGCGAGGCGGTCGCGCGGGCGGATGCCCGTGGAGTAGACGACGACGTCGGCCGGCAGCACCTCGCCGTCGGACAGCTCGAGGCCCGCGACCGTGCCCTCGTCCCCCGCGAGCACGCGGCTCGCCGCGGTCGACGTGCGGATCTCCATGCCGAGCTCGGTGACCAGGACGCGCAGCGCCTCGCCGCCGCCCGCGTCGAGCTGCACGGCCATGAGCCGGTCGGCGAACTCGACGACGGTCGGCGCGACGCCGAGCGTGCCGAGCGCGGCCGCGGCCTCCAGACCCAGCACGCCGCCGCCGACGACGACGCCCCGCAGCGGGCGCCCGAGCGCGGCGGCCCGGCCCTCGACCCACGTGCGCAGGTCGACCAGGTCGGCGAGCGTGCGGTAGCGCAGCACGCCGGGCAGGTCGGTGCCCTCGGCGCGCGGCACCCACGCCCACGAGCCCGTCGCCAGCACGAGCTGGTCGTACGGCTCGACGCGGCCCGACGCGGTGGTGACGGTCTGCGCGGCGCGGTCCAGCGCGACGACGCGGTCGCCCGTGACGAGCGTCGCGCGCGGGTCGTCCCACACGCTCGTGTCGAGCACGAGGTCCTCGGGGGTCCGACCGGCGAACACCTCGGACAGGTGCACGCGGTCGTAGGGGGCGTGCGGCTCGTCGCCGATCACCGTGAGGGTCCAGTCGCCGTCGCGGCGGCAGAGCTGCTCCGCGAACCGGTGCGCGACCATGCCCGCACCGACGACGACCACGCGGCCGGGGGCTGCCGCCAGGTCTGCTGTCATGCCCCGAGTTTTCAACGGTCCGGCCGTGGGTAAGTGGGCCGAACGGCCCACCGTACGGGCCGGGGGCGCGGGTGGGCCGCGGGCCCGGGCGCCGGGGGTACCGACGCCCGGGCACCCGCGACTACTGGCCGAGCTGGTTCTGCAGGTCCTTCTGCGCCTGGTCGAGGGCCTGCTGCGGCGCGACGCCGTTCTCGTAGACCTCGGTCAGGGTGGTGGTCGTGAAGAGGTTGTTCAGCGTCGGCAGGTTCGGGTTGGCGAAGCCGTCGAAGTGGCCGATGCCGTCCTTGACCTCGTTGAGCACGTCGAACAGGTTCGTGCGGAAGTACTTGTTGAACTTGTTCTCCGGGTCCTTCGTGACCGCCTCGTCCTCCCACACCGACATGTTGACGGGGTCGAAGCCGAGGACCTCCCACACGGCGACGTTCGCCTCGGGCGACAGCTTGGCGAACGCGAGCCACTCCGCCGCGAAGTCCTTCTTCGGCGACGACTCGATGACGGCCGTCCCGGTGCCGCCGCCACCGATCGTGGCGACCTCGCCGCCCTCGACGACGGGCGCCGGGGCGATCGCGACGTCACCGGCGAGGTCGGGCATGTAGTCGACGAAGCGCGACGTGTACCAGGCGGGGTACACGACGGCGGCGTAGTCGCCGCTGTTGATGACGCCGAACGCCTGCTCGTCGTCGGGGCTGCCGCCGGGGATGGTGGAGATGGCGCCCGCGTCGAGCATGGCCTTCTGCATCTCGAACGCCTTGACGACGTCGGGGTTGGCGACGTCGACGTCGCCGTCCTCGTCGAAGAAGTTGCCCCCGAGCTGCGCGACGATGAGCGGCTCGACGAAGTTGACGGACGTGCTGGCGACGCCGAACGCCTTGCCGGTCGCCTGGTGGTACGTCGCGCCGGCCTCCGAGAAGTCGTCCCAGGTCTCGATGGTCGTGTAGTCGATCCCGGCCTCCTCGAGCAGGGCGGCGTTGTAGAAGGTCACGAACGCCCCGACGTGCATGGGGAAGCCGAGGATCTTGTCCGCGCGGGTGTAGAGGTCGAGCCGCGCCTGGACGATGTCGTCCTGGTAGGGCTTGGCGGCCTCGGACAGGTCCATGAGCGGGGTGCGGCCGTCCGCGGACACGAAGTTGCCGAACTTGTTGACCTCGATGTCGACGACGTCCGGCAGTCCGGAGCCCGAGTTGACCGCGAGCTGCAGCTTGTTGTGCATGTCCTGGTACGGGTAGACGGTCACGTCGAGGTCGACGGGACGGTCGGGGTTCTGCTCGTTCCACTCCTCGGCCATCTGCTCGTAGTAGTCCGCGTGGAGCTCGGCGAACACCCACATGTCGAGCGCGGTGGCCTCGCCGTCGGCCGGGGCCGCCGCGGGCTCGTCCGAGCCGCCGCTGCACGCCGAGAGCATGAGCGCGCCTGCCAGGCCGGCCGCGACGAGCGCCGGGTACCTGCGTGGTCCTGCCATGGTGGTGACTCCGTTTCGTTGTGTGGTGCGGGTGGCGGGGTGGACGATCAGCCCTTGAGCGCCCCCGCCGTCATCCCGGCGACGAAGAATCGCTGGAAGCAGAGGAAGAGCACGAGGACGGGCAGCAGGGAGAAGAAGGACCCGATGATCAGCAGGTCGTAGTTGTTCCCGTACGGCGTGAGCAGGGTGTTCAGACCGATGGGCAGCGTGAACTTCTCCGCGGAGCGCAGCACCAGCAGGGGCCACAGGAAGTTGTTCCACGTGACCATGCCGTTGAGGATCCCCATGGCGGCCAGCGCCGGCCGCGAGATGGGCAGGACGACCTTGAAGAAGATGCCGAACTCGGTGACGCCGTCGACGCGGCCCGCCTCGAGCAGCTCCTTGGGGATCCCCGTGAAGTACTGCCGGAAGAAGAAGATCGTCACGGACGCCGCGAGGAACGGGAGGACGATGACGGCGTACGAGTCCGCGAGCCCGAGGTCGTTCACCATGACGTACAGCGGCAGCATCATGATCTCGAACGGCACGGTCATCAGGAGCAGCACCGCGATGAACGCGGCGGTCTTGCCCTTGAAGTCGTACATCGCGAACCCGTAGGCGACGAACGAGCTGACGAGCAACGTGCCGGCCACCTGGACGACCGTGAGTCCCACCGAGTTGGCGAACCACCGGAAGTACAGGCCGGAGTCGGTGAGGAGCATGACGTAGTTGTCGAGCCGGAACGACGAGACGTCGACGTCGAGCCGCAGGCCGCTGCGCATGATCTCGCCGCCGTCCTGGAACGTGCCGACGAAGATGACCGCGAGGGGCACGAGGACGATGAGGCCGATGACCGCGAGGAAGACGCTCTGGATCGTCACGAACATCGCGCGCGGCAGCGGGTACCGGCGGCGGCCGGGGCCGCTCGTGGCGCGCTCCGCCGACGCGCCGGGCATGGTCGTGGTGGTCGGCGCGCTCATCGGGACTCCTTCTTGAACGTGCCGGTGAGGGTGAGGTAGGTGAGGTTGATCGCCATGATCACGACGAGCAGGACCACCCCCACGGCGGACGCGTAGCCGAGGTCGTTCTCCTCGATGCCGCGGCGGTACAGGTAGCCGACGACCGTCAGGCCCTGGTTGTTCGGGGAGCTGTTGCCGGCGTAGAGCATGAAGCTCTCGAGGAACATCGCCAGGCCGCCGTAGATGCTGATGGTCGTGACGTAGACCATGGTCGGCTTGATGTTCGGCAGGGTGATGGAGAAGAACTGCCGGAGCTTGCCGGCGCCGTCGATCGACGCCGCCTCGTAGTACTCGTCGGGGATCGACTGCAGGCCGGACAGGAAGTACAGGATGTTGACGCCGGTGTAGCGCCAGGTCGCCAGCGAGAGCAGCGCGACGAGACCACCGATGTCGGTGCGCAGCCACCGCACGGGGTCCGCCCCGAACCAGGCGATCACCTGGTTGACCAGGCCCGTGCTCGTCTCGGCGAACATGAGCCGGAAGATGATGCCGGCCACGACCACGGACGTCAGGGCCGGGACGAACATCGACGCCTTGAAGAGGTTCTTCAGGCGGGGCGACCCGAGCCGCGCGTTGAGCACGACCGCGAGCAGCAGCGGGACGGGGATGAGGATGACGAGAGTGAGGACCATGTAGCGGGCGCTGTTGTACATCGCCTGCCAGAAGATCCGGTCCCGCCACAGCCGCTCGAAGTTGTCCGTGCCGACGAACGCGGCCTCGCCGAACATCACGTTCTGCGTGCTCATGACGAACGTGCGCACGAGCGGCACCGCCCAGAACGCGAGCAGCGTGACGACGAACGGCGCGATGAAGAAGTACGGGGCGAGGCGCTGCGAGTACAGCAGGTCCTTCCACCGGCCGGCGGCCGGTGCTCGGGACGCGAGGCGTCCTGGGGGCTGAGCCACTTCTTCTCCTCCTGCCTCCAAGGAGGCGCCCGGGTCGCTCGTCGTCGATGACGGGCCGAGCAGCGCCAGAGCACCGCCCCGAGAGGCGCGATGTGCCGTCGTCTCTGACGTTGAACACCGCTGACCTGGCCGTTTACGACGTCGTAATGGCTCGGCCACTATTGCTTCCCCGCGACGGACCTGTCAACCTCATGCCCATGACGAGAAGTCGGGCGCTCCGCCGGGCGCACCTCCCGGCACACCGGACGGCGGCTCCGGCGTGAAGGTGACGATGCACGACGTCGCCCAGCTGGCGGGTGTCTCCAACAAGACGGTCTCCAACGTCGTCAACGACCACCCGCACGTGAGCCCCGAGACCCGGGCGCGCGTGCAGCGCGCCATCGACGAGCTCGGCTACCGGCCCAACCTCTCCGCGCGCGGGCTGCGGTCCGGGCGCACGGGCGTCATCGGGCTGGCCGTCCCCCAGCTGCGCCAGCCCTACTTCGCCGAGCTCGCCGACGCCGTGATCGCGGCAGCCGAGCGTCGCGGCCTCAGCGTGATCATCGGCCAGGCCGGCGCCGACCGCGCGCACGAGACGGCCGTCCTGGCCAACGGCCTGCGGCAGACCGACGGTCTGCTCTTCAGCCCCGAGCACCTCGGCACCGAGGACCGCGGCCTCCTCGACGACGTGACCTACCCGCTCGTCCTGCTCGGCGAGCGCATCTTCGGCGGGCCGAACGACCACGTCACCATGCACAACGTCGAGGGCGCGCGGGCCGCGGTCGAGCACCTGCTGTCGCTCGGCCGGCGGCGCATCGCCGTCGTCGGTGCGCACCCCGACCGCCGCACGGGGCAGATGCGCCCCTCCGACCTGCGCGTCCGCGGCTACCGCGAGGCGCTCACGGTCGCGGGCGTGCCGGAGGACCCGCGCCTCGAGGTCGTCGTCGCGCCGTGGCTGCCCGTCAACGGCGTCGAGGCCACGCGCGAGCTCATCGCGTCGGGCGTCGAGTTCGACGCGGTCCTCGCGCTCAACGACAGCCTCGCCATCGGTGTGCTGCGCGCCCTCGCGGAGGCCGGCCGCCGCGTGCCTGACGACGTCGCGGTCATCGGGTTCGACGCGATCGCGGACGGCCGCTTCACCACGCCCTCGCTGTCCACCGTCGACCCCGGCCGCGAGGAGATCGCCGAGACGGCCGTCGCGATGCTCGTCGAGCGGATCGAGGACGGCGACCGCGCGCTGCGCCCCCGGCGCTTCCACAAGGCCGCGTTCCGCATCGTGGCCCGGGAGTCCACGGGCGCGAGCACCGACGTCGTGGGCCCGTGGCTGCCGCACCCGCCCGCGACGGACGGGCGCGACTGAGCTTCGCTCAGGGGGCGAGGCAGGAGACGGCCCGGTCGACCGCGCCCAGGTCGACCCGGACGTCCGCACCGGGGTCCGTCGGCGCCTCGACCCGCTGCGGCCCCGAGGCCGACGCCGTCGGCGGGACGCGCGCGACGTCTCACGTCGCGAGAAACCAGACCAAATTCATCTCCTTTTATCTGGAGCATGCCTACGCTGCGAGGAACCCGCTCGACCGCCCCGACAGGAGCCCGCCGTGACGACCGCCGCACACCCGGCAGCGACGCTGCGCACCTCCGCGCTGCGCACCTGGACCGAGCCCGTCGGCGGGCCCGACGCACGCGGCACCGTCGTCGTGCTGGTCGGCCGCGGCGAGACCCCCGAGGTCTACGAGCGGTTCGGTCGCCGCCTCGCCGCCGACGCCTACCGCGTCGTCGCCGTCGGCGAGGCCGACCCCGCACCGCAGGCCGTCGCCGCGCTGCTCACCACGCTCCCCGCCCCGCACGTCCTCGTCGGCACGGACGCGGGCGCACTCGCCGCCGCCCGCCTCGCGCGCGTGCTCGACGTCGCCGGCGTCGTGCTCGCCGGCGTGCCGACCGCCGCGGGCGTCCGCTCGCTCACGTGGGACGCCGAGCTCGACGCACGGTCCGCGTGCCCCGCCCACCAGCGCGTGCTCGCGCAGGCCACGCGCACGAGCCTGTTTGCCGACGTCACCGCGATCGTCGCCGCCGACCTCACCGACCCGCGCGACGCACCGCTGCCGGTGCCCGTGCTCGCGCTGCACGGCGAGGACGACCGCATCAGCCCCGCCGAGCACGCGGTCGCCGCCTACCGCACGCTGGGCGCGCGCCACGTGCTGCTCGTCACCGACGGCCGGCACGACGTGCTCAACGACGCGGCCCACCGCACGGTCGCCGGCGCCGTCGTGCAGTTCCTCGAGCGCGTCCGGCTCGGCGGCGACCTGCCGACGCTCGTGCGCGACGTCGCCCAGGACGCCGCGCGCGACGACGCGACCCCCGACCCGCTGCACGGCACCGGCGCGCCCGCCGCCGCCCGCGCACGCGCCCCGCGGGCGGTCGCGTGA
>NZ_BCRB01000020.1 GCF_001552375.1 Cellulomonas iranensis NBRC 101100 = JCM 18110
GACCAGCGCGGGCGCGACCCGCACGACGACGAGCGCCGCGCACGCCGCGAGCAGCACGGGCGCGGCGGCCAGCAGCGGGTCGGCGTCACCGCCGCCGGACGGCACGAGGCCACGGCCCCGGACGGACACGAGCGCGGCGGCGGCGACCGCGAGCGTCGTCAGCTCGGCGACGAGCCGGCGCGCCTGCCCGACCGCGCGCAGGCGTGCGCGCTCGCGGCGGTCCGCCGGGACGCGACGCCCGTTCCACGCCTGGGCGGCGACGCGACCCGCGAGCACGACGGGTGCCGTGACCGCCACGGCCGCGATGCCGAGGGCCACCGTCACGGTGCCGGTCGCGCCCGGCAGCCACCAGGTGACGGCCGCGAACGCCAGCACGGACGCCACGAGCGTGACCGGCACGGACTCGAGCGCCGCCCGGTACGCCACCGACGCGACGGACGCGCCGCGGGCGCGCTCGGCGGCGAGCGTCGGCCGGCGTCGCGTCGCGAGCAGCCCGCCCGCGAGCACGAGGCACGACGCCGCGGTGGCGGCGATGCCCACGACCACGAGCGCGGCCTGCGCGCGCACCGCCGTCAGGCGCGCGTCGAACGCGTCGAGCACGGCGGGCAGGTTCGTGGCGACCGGCTGCCCGCGCACGCCGAGCGCGACGAGCGCGGCGCTCACCCCGTGCGCCTGCGCGACGCTCAGGCCGTCGGTGCGCAGGAAGGACGTCCCGACCGCGGTCAGCGCGCGGTTGGCGCCCACGACCTGGACGTCCTCGCGCAGCTCGAACGGCACGTACAGCGCGACGCGCAGGTCGCCGAGCGCGTTCGGCGGCGTCGGCACGGGTGCGACGACGTCGGGGACGAGCGACCAGTGCCGCGCGGCTGGGTCCGCCACCTCGTACAGCCCCGTGACGCGCGCGATCCGGCCGCTGCTCTCGGTGTCGAGCCGCAGCGTGACGGGCCCGTCCGTGACGTCCACGCCGAGCGCGCGCGCCGCCGGCACCGACAGCCCGGCCTCGACGACGCGGGGCCGGTCCGGCGCGTCCGTCTGCCACTGCTCGTCCGCGGGCACCGCCGACGGCTCGCGGCCCTCGACCCAGCGCACCGTCGGGCGGGACTCCTCGACCCCGTCGAGCATGACGAGGCTCGCGATGACGTCGCCGGACGGGGACCCGACCACGAAGGGCCGCGTCGAGACGACCGTCGTCGGTGGCGCGAGCGTCGGGTGCTCCGACCAGACCTGCTCGACGTGGCCGCGGACGAAGTCGATCGCCTCCGCGGGCTGCTGGCCGACGAGCTGCGTCACGACGGCGGCGGCGTCGGTGCCGGCACGGTCGACCGTGCCCTGCAACGCCTCGTCGGCGGTCCGGGCGACCAGCCGGGGCAGCGCGAGCGCGACCAGCAGCGCGCCGAGCAGCAGCAGCGCGGTGCCCAGCAGCAGCCCGGCGTCGCGCCGAGCACGGCGGCGGACGACGAGCGGCCCGACGGCGACGACGGCACGCGCGCGCGTCCGGGTGCGGGCGAGCAGGTCGGTCATCGGTCGTCCCCCAGTCGCAGGAGCGCGCCGGACGCGCGGCGCACGCCCGTCGCGACGAGCAGCGCGACCGCGACGCCCGCGGTCGTGACGAGCGCCCCGACGACCGCGCCCTGCACCGGCCACGGCCAGACCAGCAGCGGCCGGGGGACCGGGGCCAGGCCGTCCGGCGACACCGTGAGCAGCGGACCGAGCAGCGCCGCGAGCCCGTAGCCGATGAGCAGCCCGGCGCCCGCGCCGAGCACGACGAGCGTGAGGTTCTCCGCGAGGACGCCGCGCACGGCCGCGCCGCGCGAGAGCCCGAGGGCCTGCAGGCGGGCCAGCTCGAGACGCCGCGAGCGCACCGTCGCGGTCGCGGCCGCGCCCATGCCGACGAGGACGAGCAGCCCCGCGGTGCCCACGACCAGGGTCAGCGCGGCGGGCACGGCCGCGCGCAGCGGACCCTCGAGCGCGTGCACGCGTTCGGCTCGGCGCGTGACGACCGTGGCGTCGACCTCCTGGCGCAGCGCCGCCGCGGCGGCCTCCACGTCGGGGCCCGCCCCCGTGCCCCACCACGCGTCGACCAGCGGGTCGCGCATGCCGGACTCGGTCGCGGCACGCTGGAGCGCCTCGCGGTCGACCATCACCGCCGCACCGCGCGGTGCACCGGGCAGGTAGGGCACGACGGCCTCGACGCGCAGCTGGACGGGCGGCGAGCCGACCCGCAGCGGAAGCACGTCGCCCGGCTGCACGTCGCCCTGCCGGGCCGCGTCCGCCGTGAGCACGGCCGGCACCACGCCCTGCGTCGGCCACGCCGTCGCCGTCAGGCGCACGGGACCCTGCGTCGCGTCGGTGAGGCCGAGCCGGGCGTCGAGGTGCAGCGCGTCGCCGCCCTGGGCGGCGCCGGACGGCGCGTTCGCCTCCTGGCCGGTCCGGGCCGTCAGCAGGGTGCCGCCGATCGGGGCCACCGAGCCCGCGCGCCCGGCGGGGGCCAGGGGCAGGGCGGTCTGCGCGCCCGTGTCGTCGTCGTGGGCGAGGGCGCCGCTCACCGACAGGCCGAGGTCGCCCGTCGTGCCGGCCGCGGACCCCGGGGTCATCTCGGGCGGCAGGTCCTCGAGGGTCATGAGCGCCTGCACCGCGACGAGCCGTCGCGGCTCGACGCCCGGCGGCACCGCGACCTCGAGCCGCGTGGGCGTGTCCAGCCGCACGTCGCCGCCGCCGAGGCCGTCCCGGGCCGACGCCCATGTGCGCACGCCGCGGGCGTCCTCGACCGCGACGGCGAGCGTCGTCGTGCCGGGCGCCGACGGGACCGTGCCGGCGACGGCGTCCAGGCTCAGCCGGTCGGTCCCCTCGGGCAGCGGCACGCCGACGAGCGTGCCCGCGTCGAGCGGTTCGCGGACGCCGCGCTCGGGCAGCGTCGCGAGCAGCTCCGACCAGGGGGTGGCGGTCCGCCCCCGCAGGTCCTGCGGCGCCGCGGTGTCGACCCCGAGGAGCTGCACGGTCGTCAGCGCCCCGGACGACCCGTCCGTGTAGCCGAGGCGCACCGACCGGTCCACGACGGGTCGCACGTCGACGCGCGGCGCCGCCGCGAGCGCGTCGGTCACGGCCCGCGACGAGTCACCGGGCTCGCCGCCGAGCCCCGTCACGCGCAGGTCGGCACCGGTCGCGAGGTCGACCTGCTCGAGCTGCGACAGCCGCCACGTCGCCTGGAACGACTGCCCGAAGGTCGCCGTCGCCACGGCGAGCACGATCACGAGGCACGTGCCGGCCGCCGCCTCGGGGCGGCGCGCGACCTGCCAGGCCGCCATCGGGCCGACGAACGAGCGCGTGCGCCGTGCGAGCGCGTCACCCAGGCGCCCCAGCGGACCGACCAGGCGCAGCGCGATCACGGCCGCCCCGAGCGTGACGACCGCGGGCCCGGCGACCAGCACGGGGTCG
Source organism: Cellulomonas iranensis NBRC 101100 = JCM 18110 (assembly GCF_001552375.1). GTDB lineage: Bacteria > Actinomycetota > Actinomycetes > Actinomycetales > Cellulomonadaceae > Cellulomonas > Cellulomonas iranensis. The sequence continues at coordinate 3,436 of NZ_BCRB01000020.1, forward strand.
AGGCGCGCACCGCCGCCGCCGGTGACGAGCGGTGCGCCGTAGGTGACGAGCTGCGCGAGCGCCAGGCCCGCGAGCACGACGAGCGCGACGTCGGCGCCCGCGCGGGCCAGGCTCGCGTGCGGTGCGCGCGACGTGGACCCCGCGGTGTGCCACGCGGGCACCACGAGGGCGACGGCCAGCGCGACCGCCACGACGCCCGTGGCGAGCAGCACGGGTCCGGGCGGGGCGTCGGGGACCACGTAGCCGGCGCGCGCCAGCGGCCCGGACGCGGTGAGGCGCCCGAGCGCGAGCAGCGCGGCCCACGGCGCGACCAGCCAGGTGAGGGCCGCGACGGCCGCGGCCTCGAGCACCGCGAGCGAGCGCAGCTGCCGCGCGGACCCGCCGCGCGCGGCCAGGAGCTCGCCCTCGCTCGCCCGGCGCTCGGCGAGGAGCCGTGCCGAGAGCAGCATGACGGTCGTGGCGAGCACGGTCAGCAGGAGCCCGACGACGAGCACGCCGATGCGCGTCACGGCGAGCTCGCGCCACGCGGCGTCGACGGTCGTCGCGACGGGCGCGCTGACGGTGCCGGAGGTGCCCGCGCCCAGCCCCTGCGCGAGGGCGACCTGGGCGTCGTCCAGCGCGGTCCGCAGGTGCGCGACCGCGCCGCGCGGCGCGCCGCCGAGCCGCGGCGTCAGCACGACGTGCGCGGTCTCGACCTGGTTCTCGCCCGCGAGCGCGTCGGGCGCGACCAGGAACGGGCCCCACGCGTCCGTCGTCGACACGCCCAACGCCCCCGGTGCGGGGTACGCGGGGTCGTGCCCGGCGCCGCCGAGCGGGTCGCGGCTCCAGGTGCGGGGCGGGCCGACGAGCTCGTGCGTGCCCACGACGACCCACGCGACGTCGTCCCTGCCTCGCCGCGCGGAGACGACCGAGCCGACGTCCCACCCGTGCGCGGCCGCGGCCACCTCGGGGACGTTGACCTCGACGCGGCCCTGGTCGTCCGTGGCCCGCTCGGGCCACGTGCCGCGCACGAGCCGCGCGGTGTCGTCCGTCCGCGGGTACGACGCGAGGTAGGCGACCGCGGACAGGCCCGTGCGCTCGGGCTCCACCAACCGGTGCGGCACGCCCTCGAGCCACTCGGTGCGGGTGGCGGGCACGTCGCCGACGACCTCGTCGAGCACGCGGTCGGCGGTCGCGACGGCCGGCGCGGCGTCCGCCCCACCGACCCTCAGCAGCACGTCGATCTGCACGTCGGCGGCCGGGGCCCGGTCGAGCGCCTCGTCGACCGCGCCGTTCGCGGTGAGGTCGAGCAGCAGGGCGAGGGTCGCGAGCAGGGACGTCGCGACGACCGCGACGAGCGTCACGGTGGCGACCACCGAGGCCTGGTCGCGCAGACGTCCGAGCAGCACGCGGGACCGCCAGGCCACGTGGTTCCCCTTCCGTGGGCGGCACCGTCGCGCACCCGTCGCGGTGATGCTAGGGGACGCCGGGCTGCGGGCGTGGTCGCGCTGCCACCACGGTTGTGCGGGTCGGTGCGCGGCGACCCGGTCGGGTGGCCGGTGCGGGCGTCCGGGTGACGGCCCCGGACGCCCGCACCGCGGGCGGCTCAGCCCTGCGGCGGACGCGTCATCGCGAGCACGTCGAGCGCGGTGTCGAGCTGCTCGAGCGTGAGCTCGCCGCGCTCGACGAACCCGAGGTCGAGCGTCGCCTGCCGGATCGTGACGCCCGCCTTCACGGCGTGCTTGGCGATCTTCGCGGCGTTCTCGTACCCGATGACGCGGTTGAGCGGCGTGACGATCGACGGCGACGACTCCGCGAGCGCGCGGGCGCGCTCGACGTTCGGCGTGGTCCCGGCGACCGTGCGGTCGGCGAGCACGCGCGCGCCGTTCGCCAGCAGGCGGATCGACTCGAGCACGGCCGACGCGATGACGGGGATCTGCACGTTGAGCTCGAAGGAGCCCGACGCGCCGGCCCACGCCACGGTCGCGTCGTTGCCGACGACGCGCGAGCACACCATGAGCACGGCCTCGGGCACGACCGGGTTCACCTTGCCGGGCATGATCGACGACCCGGGCTGCAGGTCGGGCAGCGCGATCTCGCCGAGCCCCGTGTTGGGGCCCGAGCCCATCCAGCGCAGGTCGTTGCAGATCTTCGTGAGGCTCACGGCGATCGTGCGCAGCGCGCCCGACAGCTCGACGAGCCCGTCGCGCGAGGACTGCGCCTCGAAGTGGTCGCGCGCCTCGGTGAGCGGCAGGCCCGTGTCCTCCACGAGCAGCGCGATGACGCGCTGCGGGAACCCGGCCGGCGTGTTGATGCCCGTGCCGACGGCGGTGCCGCCCAGCGGCACCTCGGCCGCGCGGGGGAGCGCCGCCTGCAGCCGCTCGACGCCGTACCGCACGGCCGCGGCGTACCCGCCGAACTCCTGCCCGAGCGTCACGGGGGTCGCGTCCATGAGGTGCGTGCGCCCCGACTTCACGACCTGCGCCCACGCGGTCGCCTTCTCCTCGAGCGCGCCCGCGAGGTGCTCGAGCGCCGGCACGAGGTCGCGCACGACGCCCGCGGTCGCGGCCACGTGCACCGACGTCGGGAACACGTCGTTCGACGACTGCGACGCGTTCACGTGGTCGTTGGGGTGCACGTCGCGCCCCAGCAGGCGCGTCGCGAGCGTCGCGAGCACCTCGTTGGTGTTCATGTTCGAGCTCGTGCCCGAACCCGTCTGGTAGACGTCGACCGGGAAGTGCGCGTCGTGCACGCCCGTCGCGACCTCGTCGGCCGCCGCGACGATCGCGTCGGCGACGTCCTGCGGCAGCACGCCGAGCTCGGCGTTGGCGCGCGCCGCGGCCTTCTTCACGCGCGCGAGCGCCTCGACGTGCCCGCGCTCGAGCGTGCTGCCCGAGATCGGGAAGTTCTCGACCGCGCGCTGCGTCTGCGCGCGGTACAGCGCGTGCGCGGGGACGCGCACCTCGCCCATGGTGTCGTGCTCGACGCGGTAGGCCTGCTCGCCCGCGGCCGCGCCGTCGGGACCGGTGGTGGAAGTCATGGACCCATCCTTCCACCGCTCCGGTGGCGGGAACCCGCAGGTCGTAGTCGGATGTGGGCACACCCCTTCCCGACGACGTGAGAGGCCAGGCGCCCGTGCGACACCTGAGGCGACGACCCGCGGCTCTCCTCGCCGTGGCGCTCGCGGCCCCGCTCGCCGCCTGCTCCGCCGCCGAGGCCGGACCCCCCGAGCTGCTCTGGTACATCAACCCCGACTCGGGCGGTCAGGAGCGCATCGCGCAGCAGTGCACGCAGGAGTCCGGGGGCGCCTACCGCCTCAGCACCGTGCTGCTGCCGCGCGACGCGCCGAGCCAGCGCGAGCAGCTCGTGCGCCGCCTCGCGGCCAACGACACGTCGATCGACCTCATGAGCATCGACCCGCCGTACATCCCCGAGTTCGCCAACGCCGACTTCCTGGCACCCGTGCCCGACGACGTCGCGCAGGCCGTCACGCAGGACGTCGCCGAGGGCGCCGTCGCGGGCGCGACCTACGACGACGAGCTCGTGACCGTGCCCTTCTGGGCGAACACGCAGCTGCTCTGGTACCGCAAGTCGGTCGCGGAGGCCGCCGGTCTCGACATGACGCAGCCCGTGACGTGGGAGCAGGTCGTGCAGGCGGCGGCCGACCAGGACCGCACGGTCGCCGTGCAGGGCGTGCGCGCCGAGTCCCTCACGGTGTGGATCAACGCGCTCGTGGAGTCCGCCGGCGGGCACGTCCTGGAGAACCCCGAGGCGACGGACCCGCAGGACGTGCGCCCGTCCCTCGACTCCGACGCGGGTCGCACGGCGGCCGAGATCATCCGCGGCCTCGCGGACGCGGGCGTCGGCGGTCCGCAGCTGTCCAACGCGACCGAGGACATCGACGCGTCGATGTTCGAGGGCGACACCGCGGGCTTCATGGTGAACTGGCCGTTCGTCTGGCAGCGCGCCAAGTCGGCCGTCGAGGCCGGCACGCTCGACCAGTCGGTCGTCGACGACTTCGGCTGGGCGGTGTACCCGCAGGCCGTCGAGGGCGAGCAGGCCCGGCCCCCGTACGGCGGGATCAACCTCGGCGTCGGCGCGTTCAGCGAGCACGTCGACCTCGCGTTCGAGGCCGCGCGGTGCATCGTCGCGCCCGAGAAGCAGGCCGAGTACTTCCTGTCCGACGGCAACCCGCCGTCGTCGCTCACGGCCTTCGACGACCCCGAGGTCCGCGAGACGTTCCCCATGGCGGACGTCATCCGCGAGTCGCTGCAGAACGCGGCGCCGCGGCCCCAGACGCCGTTCTACAACGAGGTGTCGTCGAGCCTGCAGCGCACGTGGCACCCGCCGCGCGCGGTGTCGCCCGGCACGAGCCCGCAGCGCGCCGACGAGCTGATCACGGCCGTGCTGCAGGGGGAGGCGCTGCTGTGAGCACCACGACCACCGGCGCGGGCGCCGTGCGCTCCGCGCAGCAGCCGCGGCGCAGGCCGCAGCGCTCCGACCGGGCCCGGCAGGAGGCGCGGCTCGGGCTGCTGCTGTCCGCGCCCGCGATCTTCGTGCTCGTCGCCGTCGTCGGCTACCCGATCCTGCAGGCCGTGTGGGACTCGCTGTTCAGCTACAAGCTCACCAACCCCGACGCGCGGCACTTCGTCGGGCTCGGCAACTTCACGCTGATCCTGGGCGACCCGATCTGGTGGCAGGCCCTCGGCGTGACCGTGCTGATCACGGTCGTGACCGTCGCGGTCGAGCTCGTGCTGGGGTTCGGCCTCGCGCTCGTCATGAACAACGCGCTGCAGCGGCTGCGGCCCGCGCTGCGCACCGCGATCCTCATCCCGTACGCGATCATCACGGTCGTCTCGGCGTTCGCGTTCCGGTTCATGTTCGACCTCACCAGCGGGTTCATGAACAGCTGGCTACCGTTCGTGCCGGCCGACACCGACTGGTTCGCGTCGTTCGGCAGCGCCGTGACGGTCATCGCGCTGTCGGAGATCTGGAAGACCACGCCGTTCATCTCGCTGCTGCTGCTGTCGGGCCTCGCGCAGGTGCCGGGCGAGCTGCAGGAGGCCGCGAAGGTCGACGGCGCGACCGCGTGGCAGCGCATGCGGCGCGTGACGATCCCGAACATGAAGGCCGCGATCATGGTCGCGCTGCTGTTCCGCACGCTCGACGCGTTCCGCATCTTCGACAACATCTTCATCATGACGAACGGTGCCGCGGGCACCGAGTCGGTCGCGTTCCTCGCGTACCGGCAGACCATCCAGCGCCTCGAGATCGGCATCGGCTCGGCGGTGTCCGTGCTGCTGACGATCGCCGTCGCGCTCATCGCCCTGATGTTCGTCAAGGGCTTCAAGGTCAACCTGGCGGCGTCGACGAGGGCGGGACGATGAACGCGCGCGGCAAGCTGTGGTGGTGGGTCGGCGGCCTGGCGATCGTCCTGTACTGCCTGTTCCCGGTGGCGTGGATCGTGTCGTTGTCGCTCAAGGCGCCGTCCGACCTCGACAACGGCTCGTTCCTGCCGTCGTCCGTGACGTGGCAGAACTACCAGCTGATCCTCACGGGCTCGGCGTCGGACCTGTTCCTGCCGGCGCTGCGCAACTCGGTGGGGATCTGCCTCATCGCCACCGCGATCGCCGTCGTCCTCGCGTCGCTGTGCGCGTACGCGGTCGCGCGGCTCGACTTCCCCGGCAAGGCGTTCGTGCTGGGCCTGTCGCTCGCGGTGTCGATGTTCCCCGTGATCTCGATCGTCACGCCGCTGTTCAACATCTGGCGCTCGATCGGGCTGTACGACACGTGGGCCGGCCTGGTGATCCCGTACCTGTCGATCACGCTGCCGCTGTCGATCTGGACCCTCACGGCCTTCTTCCGTGAGATCCCGTGGGAGATGGAGCAGGCCGCGCAGGTCGACGGCGCGACCACCGCGCAGGCGTTCCGCAAGGTCATCGTGCCGCTCGCCGGCCCGGGCGTGGCCACCACCGCGATCATCGCGTTCTTCCTCGCGTGGAACGACTTCGTGTACGGCATCTCGCTCACGTCGACCGAGGCCGCGCGCCCCGTGCCCGCCGCGCTCGCGTTCTTCACCGGCGCCTCGCAGTTCGAGGAGCCGACCGGCGCCATCTCGGCCGCCGCCGTCATCGTCACCATCCCCGTCGTGGTCCTGGTGCTGCTGTTCCAGCGCCAGATCGTCGCCGGGCTCACCCAGGGCGCCGTCAAGGGCTGACCCGGACCGAGGGAGGTTCGCCATGGCCGCGATCACGCTGAGCCACGTCGTGAAGAAGTACGGCGACGGCTACCCGGCCGTGAACGACGTCAGCCTCGACGTCGAGAACGGCGAGTTCGTCATCCTCGTCGGGCCGTCGGGCTGCGGGAAGTCGACGCTGCTGCGCATGGTCGTGGGGCTCGAGGACATCACCGACGGCGAGATCAGCATCGACGGCGAGGTCGTCAACGACAAGGCGCCGCGCGACCGCAAGCTCGCGATGGTGTTCCAGAACTACGCGCTGTACCCGCACCTGAGCGTGTTCGAGAACATCGCGTTCCCGCTGCGCCTCGAGAAGGGCAAGTTCTCGGACGACGAGATCCGGGAGCGCGTCGAGCGGGCCGCGGACACCCTGGAGCTGCGCGAGCACCTCGACCGCAAGCCCGCGAACCTGTCGGGCGGGCAGCGGCAGCGCGTCGCGATGGGACGCGCGATCGTGCGCGACGCGCGCGCGTTCCTGTTCGACGAGCCGCTGTCGAACCTCGACGCCAAGCTCCGCGGGCAGATGCGCACCGAGATCGCGCGCATGCAGCGCCGGCTCGGCACCACGACGCTCTACGTGACGCACGACCAGACGGAGGCCATGACGCTGGGCGACCGGGTCGCGGTGCTCAAGAAGGGCGTGCTCCAGCAGGCCGCGAGCCCGCGTGCGCTCTACGAGCAGCCCGTCAACCTGTTCGTCGCCGGGTTCATCGGCTCGCCGCCCATGAACTTCCTGCCCGGCGAGGTCGACGGCGACACGTTGCGGCTGCCGCTGGCCGACGTGCCGCTCGCACCCGCGCTGCGCGAGCGGATCGGGGACCGTTCGCTCGTGATCGTCGGGCTGCGGCCCGAGCACCTCGAGGACGCCGACACGTTCGACGAGGGCGGCCGCGAGGGCGGCGTGACGTTCGAGGCGGACGTGGACGTCGTCGAGTGGCTGGGCGCCGAGCTGTACGCGTACGTGCCGTTCGAGACGCACGCGGACGTGGCGCAGACGCTCGAGGAGCTCGATCGCGACCTCGACGGCGAGGGTATGCGCACGCAGCTGGTCGCGTCGCTCGGCGCCGAGTCGCACGTGCGCGACGGCGACGTCGCCGAGCTGTGGTTCGACCCCGCGCGGCTCATGGTCTTCGACCCCGAGACGGGTGAGAACCTCACGTACGACGAGGAGGCGGCGCGCCGGGCCGACGAGGAGAGCGTCGAGGAGCGGCGCCGCGCGACCGAGCGCGCGCAGCGCCGTGCCGCGCGCGCCGAGGAGCGAGCGTCCGGGAGGGGCGACCGCGCGTCGGCGGGTGGGGGGCGGCACACCGCGGCGTGACGGCCTGGCCGCCCGGCGGCCGGAGCTCGGGGACGCGGACGGGGAAAGGCCTCGGCTCCCGGGGTCGTGGGCGGGCAGCATGGCGGGATGGACACCACCACCACCCCGCCGTGCGACGCCGCGCGGTTCCTGGTGCGCGGGCGCTGGGTCACGACGCCCCGCCGCACGCGCGACCGTGACGAGCTGCTCGAGCACGTCGCGGCGCTCCTCGTCGCGCCGGGCGAGGAGCTCGACGAGGCCGCGCTGACCGAGCGCATCGCGACGCTCGCCGACGACCCGGTGCGCGTGCGGCGCGATCTCGTCGAGGCCGGGCTCGTCGGCCGTCGGCAGGACGGGTCGCGGTACTGGCGCGAGCGCGTGACGCCGCACGACGACGAGCCGGACGCCCGGGCCGCGGGCTGACACGCGCGCGCAGACGACCACCGGCGGACGGGCGCGTCGGGGCGTGGCGCGAACGACGTGCCACGCCGACGAGGGACCACGCCGGTGACGTGCGGGACGCCGGCGTGGGCTCCTCGCGTCGTCGCCCGGGACGTCAGGCCGGCGCGCCCGCCGGCACGACGCCCGGTCCCGCACCGATGTCGCCGATGACCTGCGCGACCTGGGCGCGCCCGTCGGCGAGCGTGTACTCGACCGCGACGATCGCGGTGCGGCCCGCGGCGACCGACTCGGCGAGCGACACCGAGTAGCCGTGCAGCTGACGCGACGTGTGCAGCACGTGCTCGTGGCCCAGGGTCGCGGCGTCGAACGAGTCGAGCGGCCGGCCCGACGCGGTGAGCCCGACGATCGAGGGGATCACGCGGTCGACGACGGCCTGCACGAACCCGGGCGGCACGTTGCCGTGCGTGATCGCGTCCGTCGCGGCGGCGACGGCGCCGCACGAGTCGTGCGCGAGGACCACGACGAGCGGCGCGCCCAGCACCTCGACGCCGTACTCGATGGACCCGATGACGGTCGTGTCGAGCACGTGCCCGGCGGTGCGCACGACGAACAGGTCGCCGAGGCCCTGGTCGAAGATGATCTCGGCCGCGACGCGGCTGTCGGAGCAGCCGAAGACCACCGCGAACGGGTGCTGCTCGACGCTCACCTCGGTGCGGCGGGCGATGCCCTGCGACGGGTGCGCCATGCGGTCCTCGACGAACCGCAGGTTGCCGTCGGCCAGCGCGGCCCAGGCCTGCGCGGGAGTGGTCGGCGTCGTGCTCATGCGGGGGCTCCCTCGGTGTCGAGCTCGGCGGTCGTCGGCGGGTTGGCGCCCGCACGCGAGACCGTGATGGCGGCGATGCGTGCGCAGCGGGCGAGCACCTGCTCGACCGTGCCCGCGTCGACGTCGTGCAGCGCGGCGCGGCGGTCGGCGCCGAGCAGCCCGGCGGACCACAGGCCGTCGACCAGGCCACCCATGAACGAGTCACCCGCGCCGACGGTGTCGGCGACGGTGACGCGCGGCGCCGGGACCGTGAGGCGCGCGCCGGCGGCGGTGCTCGCGAACGCGCCCTCGCCGCCGTGCGTGACGACCACGAGCGCGGGGCCCGAGCGGCTCCAGTCCTCCGCGACCTCGGCCGGCGCGACGCCGGGCAGCAGCCACGCGAGGTCCTCGTCGCTGACCTTGACCACGTCGGACGCGCGCACGAGCCGCTCGACGACGGGCCGCACGTCGGCCGGGTCTCCCATGAGCGCGGGGCGCAGGTTCGGGTCGTAGGTGATCGTCGACGTCGCGCGGCGGCTCTCGAGCAGGTCGGCGACCTTGGGTCCGCCGGGCGTCAGCACGGCCGCGATCGACCCGGTGTGCACGACGAGCGCGTCGCCCTCGCCCTCGTCCCACGTCGCGGGCAGGTCCCACTCGAGGTCGAAGTCGTACGTCGCGACGCCCGCGGCGTCGAGGTGTGCGGTGGCGACGGGGGTCCGGGCGGGCGCGCGGTCACCGGTCAGCACGTGCACGCCGGAGGCCGCGAGGTGCCGGCGCACGAGGTCGCCGTGCGCGTCGTCGGCCAGCCACGTGAGCAGCTCGGCGCGCCGGCCGAGCCTCGCGAGGCCGATCGCCACGTTGGCCGGGCTGCCGCCCGGGAACTCGTCGTGCGTGCCGTCGGGGCGGCGGACCGCGTCCACCAGCGCCTCGCCGATCACGAGCGCACGGCCCTGCGTGCTGCCGCTCACCGGTCCTCCTCGTCGTCCTCGCCCGCGGCGTGCGCCCGGGCGTCCTCGTCCAGCGTCCCGGCCGTGCCGGTGCGGCCACCGCGCGCGGCGGTCAGCCGCTCGCGCGCGCCGTCGAGCCACTCCTGGCAGCGCGCCGCGAGCGCCTCGCCCCGCTCCCACAGCGCGAGCGACTCCTCGAGCGTGCCCGCGCCCGACTCCAGGCGGCCGACGATCGAGGCGAGCTCGTCGCGGGCCTGCTCGTAGCCGAGCGTCGCGGGGTCGGGCAGGCGGGAGCCGGTGCCGGCCGCCCCGTCCGCCGGACCGTCGGGTGCGGTCGTCTCTCGTCGTGCCACGCGCACAGTCAACCAGTCGTCGCCGACGGCGCACGCGCGGGCCCGTGCTGCGGACCACGCCGTGCGTCGGCACGGCGACGTCGGTGCCCCCAGAGCGCCGTGCCCTGGTGCCGCGCGACGCGGCTCACGCGTCGACGACGTCGGCGGCGAGCTCGCCCGCCGCGACCCGCACCCGCAGGCGGTCCCCGGTCGCGACCTCGGCGGGGTCGCGCACCACGGCGCCGTCGGCGCGCTGCACGACCGCGTACCCGCGCTCGAGCGTCGCGGCGGGGGACAGCGCGCGCACCTGCCCCGCGAGCCGGGCGGTCGCGGTCGCGGCGTGCGCGAGCGCGGCGTCGAGGACCGCGCGACCGCGCGCGGTCTGGTCGCGCAGCGCGCGCTCGTGCGGGTCGACGAGCGTCTCGGGCCGCGCCATGACGGGTCGCGTGCGCCAGTGGTCGAGCGCCGCCTGCTCGCGCGCGAGGCGGTGGGTGAGCGCGGCGCGCGTGCGGGTGCGCGCCTGCGCGATCCGCGCGCGCTCCTCGGTGACGTCGGGCACGACGCGCTTGGCTGCGTCGGTGGGCGTCGACGCCCGCAGGTCCGCGACGAGGTCGAGCAGCGGCGCGTCCATGTGGTGCCCGATCGCGCTGACCAGCGGCGTGCGGCACGCCGCGGCGGCACGCACGAGGGTCTCGTTGCTGAACGGCAGCAGGTCCTCGAAGGACCCGCCGCCGCGCGCGACCACGACGACCTCGACCCGCGGGTCGGCGTCGAGCTCGGCGATCGCCGCGGTCACCGACGGCACCGCCTCGGCGCCCTGCACCGTGACGCGCCGGATCTCGAACTGCACGCCAGGCCAGCGGGCCCGCGCGTTCGAGACGACGTCGTGCTCGGCGTCGCCCTGCTGCGCGCACACCAGCCCGACCACGGCGGGCAGGAACGGCAGCGGGCGCTTGCGCGACTCGTCGAACAGGCCCTCGGCCGCGAGCACGCCCTTGAGGTGCTCGATGCGCGCGAGCAGCTCGCCCAGCCCCACGAGCCGCACGCGGTCCGCGGAGAACCCGAGCGCGCCCTTCTTCACCTGGTACTGCGGCCGCGCGTGCACCACGACGTGAGCGCCGTCGGCGAACCGGTCGCCCAGGCTCATCGCCGCGACCGCGGGCAGCGTGACCGACAGCGACATGTCGAGGTCGGTGTCGCGCAGCGTGAGGAACAGCAGCGAGTTCCAGCGCCGCACGTTGAGCACCTGGCCCTCGACCCACACGGGCGGCATGCGCGCGACGTAGTCCGCGACCTTCGGCGCGAGGTGCCGCACGGGCCACGGACGCTCGGGCGTCGTGTCCGCGGCCTTGAGCGGCAGCGGCAGCGGGGCCGTGGGGGCGGGGGAGTCGTCGGGCACGGCACCAGGGTGCCGCACGCGTGCGACACGGGTCGGGACGGGCGTGGTCGCGGCACCCGTGCCCGTCCCGCGCGGACCGGTGCGCGCGGCACGGACGGGTGCGTCCGGGTGGCGACGGGCCGGTCGCGCGGACGTCCCGTCGCCGGGTCGTGGAGGTCGCGTGAGCGTGGTGGCCGTCACCCGTCCCGCCGGGGGCGCCGCGGGACGTCCCACCTAGACTGAGGGCGTGAACCCTGCTGCCTCCGGTCCCGACGCGGCCGCCGCGCCCGCCGCGCCCCGCAAGCGCGTGCTGCTGGCGGCCCCCCGCGGGTACTGCGCGGGCGTCGACCGCGCGGTCGTCGCGGTCGAGAAGGCCCTCGAGCACTACGGCGCCCCGGTGTACGTCCGCAAGGAGATCGTGCACAACCGGCACGTCGTCGACACGCTGGCCGCGCGCGGCGCGGTGTTCGTCGACGAGACCGACGCGGTCCCCGAGGGTGCGCGCGTCGTGTTCTCGGCGCACGGGGTGTCGCCCGCGGTCAAGGAGGCCGCCGCGGCGCGCAACCTGCAGACCATCGACGCGACGTGCCCGCTGGTCACCAAGGTCCACAAGGAGGCCGTGCGGTTCGCCGCCGACGACTTCGACATCCTGCTCATCGGTCACGACGGGCACGAGGAGGTCGAGGGCACGCAGGGGCACGCCCCCGAGCACATCCAGGTCGTCAACTCGCCGGCCGACGCGGACCACGTCGTGGTCCGCGACCCCGAGCGGGTCATGTGGATCTCGCAGACCACGCTGTCGGTGGACGAGACGATGGAGACGGTCCGCCGCCTGCGCGAGCGGTTCCCGCACCTGCAGGACCCGCCGAGCGACGACATCTGCTACGCGACGCAGAACCGCCAGGTCGCGGTGAAGAAGCTCGCGCCCTCGTGTGACGTGGTCATCACGGTCGGGTCCGCCAACTCGTCGAACTCGGTGCGCCTCGTCGAGGTCGCCCTCGACGCGGGTGCGCGTGCGTCTTACCGCGTCGACAAGGCCGCCGAGATCGACCCGGCGTGGCTCGAGGGTGCGACCACGGTCGGCGTCACCTCGGGGGCGTCCGTCCCGGAGATCCTGGTGTCCGACGTCCTCGCGCTGCTCGCCGAGCACGGCTTCGGCGAGGTCGAGGAGGTGCGCACCGCGACCGAGGACCTCATGTTCTCGCTGCCGCGCGAGCTGCGCGCCGACCTCAAGGCCGCCGGTGCGCCGACCGGCCGCCCGCGGCCCGAGGGTCGTCGCTCGCTGAGCGTCCAGCCGGTCTGACGGGGCTGCCCCACCGCCCGGGGCGACCCGTCACCGACACGTGCTGTCCCGTCGTGGCGGACCGCCTGGGGGCCGCCGCCTCGCACCCCGGGGACGCGGCCTCGGCCGCCTCCGCCGGATCGCGAGGCGGAGGAGCAGGAGCCCTGGCTCGAGCGCGCGAACAACGGGAAGGCCGTCGGGCGCGAGACCGCCCAGGATTCGTGGGTCCGCCAGCACTTCGAGCACCAGGGTGGCGCGGGGCGTCCGGACTTCGTGTCACGGGCGACCGGGCAGGCCTACGAGGTGACCACGACGAACCCGTCGACGATCGCGGCGCACCTGAGGCGTTCGTACGTGAGCGTGGAGCGGATGGTGAACTACGTGATGTGGACGTTCGGAGGCTGAGGGCGTGAGGAAGACTGAGCCGACGATCGCGGGGCGGCAGCTGGACCGGGGGAGTGTCATCGGGCCGCTCGTGGCGTCGGGTGTCCATGTCGACGACTGCTGGAGTGACTGGGGTCCCCCGGACGGCCAGCGGCCGCTGCTGCATGGGCTGACGTTGACCGATCTTCGGTTGACGCGGGTGGCGCTGAGCGGTGCGGTGCTGCGGGACGTGAGGGTTGAGGGGTTGTCGTGCGACAAGACCTCGATGTTCTTCTTCGCCAACCAGTTCGAGCGGGTCACGTTGCGGGGCCGGGTGGGCACGGTGATCCTGAACCCGAAGCACGTCTCTCCTGAGTACGAGCGGGCCTACGTCGACGCGATCCGGGCCGCCGAGGCGGATGTCGAGTGGACGCTGGACATCACCGAGGCGGTCGGCAAGGTCGAGGTGCGTGGGTACGCGGCGGACCGGATCCGCAGGGATCCGGAGACGCAGGTGGTCGTGCGGCGCGAGAACCTGCTGGACGGTCGGTGGCGGACGTTCGACTGGGAGGGGACGGCCTTCCGGGTCGGTCTGGATCTCATGGTCAGGGCCGGGTGGCCGGACACCGTCTTGACGGTCGACGCCACGCGTCGCAACCACCGGACCCAGCTGAGCGTGCTGCGCCGGCTGCGTGACGAAGGGATCGCGGACCAACGATGAGGACTCTCCGTACGCCCGCACACGCGGTGGCCGTGGCGGGCCTGCTGGCACTGTCGGGCTGCGTCGCGGGTGCTCCGGGCACCGCGGGACCGCAGGACACCGCGGGACCGCAGGACACCGCGGGACCGCACGGCACCGTGTCGCCCGTGCCGATCGAGCTCGAGCCCGACCCGCCGTGCGCGGGCGTCACGAGCCAGCTCGTTGACTCCTCGACGGTGGTCCTCAACGCGTTCGCCCTGCTCGACTCCGACCCCCAGGCGGCCCTCGCCGCCCTCGAGGAGGCGCGCAGCGCCTTCCGGGAGAGCGCGACGGATCTCGACGACGCGTCGAGCCCGACCGTCACGGCGTACGACGACGCGCTCGCTGGTCTCGTCGAGGCCACCACCGCCGCGGTCGACGACGGGACCGTCGACGCTGCAGCCGTGACGGCGGCGACCTCGCGCTTCGAGGCCGACGCCCGGGCCGCAGCCGCGCTCTGCGCGCCGGATGCGACACCGGGCGCGACCACGCAGGACTGACGGCGCTCAGGCCGACGCGTCGTCCTCGCGCACATCGGCGGGCCCGTCGTCGAGCGACCGGGCGTCGCGCCGCGTCGCAGGGTCCCCGAGGACGCGCTCGTCGAGCGCTGCCAGCCGGTCCGCTGCCGACGCGACGAGCTCGGGCGCGCTCAACGCCGTCAGCCGCGGGTTCGCCGGCTCCGGTGTGGGCAGCTCGTCGTCGACGACGTGCAGGTCGGCGAACCGTCGCGCGCTGACCAGCACGCGCGACTCGAGCGACCCGACCGTCTGGTTGTACGCCCCCGCCGCGGCGTCGATCGCACGCCCGAGCCGCGTGAGGTGCCCGCCCATCGTCGCGAGCCGTCCGTGCAGCTCCTTGCCGAGCGTGAGCACCTGCTGAGCGTTCGCGGCGAGCGCGTCCTGGCGCCACGCGTACGCGACGGTCCGCAGGAGCGTGAGCAGCGTGACGGGCGTCGCGAGCACCACGTTCCGCTCGAACGCGTACTCGACGAGCGTCGGGTCCTGGTCCGCCGCGGCGTGCAGGAACGACTCGGCGGGGACGAACATCACGACGAACTCGGGCGCCGGGGCGAACTGGTCCCAGTACCGCTTGGACGCGAGGTCGTCCACGTGCTTGCGCACGTGCCGCGCGTGCGCCGCGAGCCGCTGCGCGCGCACCGTCTCGTCGTCGGTCTCGGTGGCCTCCAGGAACCCGAGGAACGCGACCTTGGCGTCGACGACCACGTGCTTGCCGCCCGCGAGCCGCACCACCATGTCGGGGCGCAGCAGCCCGTCGTCGGTGCGCACCTGCTCCTGCTCGACGAAGTCGACGTGCGCGAGCATGCCCGCCGCCTCGACCACGCGGCGCAGCTGCACCTCGCCCCAGCGCCCGCGCACCTGCGACGACCGCAGGGCTGTCACGAGCCGCCCGGTCTCGCCGCGCAGCTGCTCGGACGCCGCGCGCATCGCGCGGACCTGCTCGCCGAGCGCCGCGTTGCCCTCGGCCCGTGCGCGCTCGGCGGCCGCGATCTCGGCGCGCACCTGGTCGAGCGTGCGCCCCAGCGGCTCGACCATCGCCCGCACGGCCTGCTCGCGCTGCGCGAGCTCGCCGGCCTGCGTCTGGTGCTCGGCCGCCAGGCGCTGGTGCGCGAGCGCGAGGAACTGCTCGCTCGTCGCGGCGAGCGCCTCGTCCGCGAGCGCACGGAACCGGTCGCCCGCGCCCGCGCGCTCGGCCTCGAGCTGGGCGCGGGCGCGCGCGGCGTCGACCTCGGCCGCGCGCACGCGGTCCTCCGCGGCGCGTGCCGCACGCGACGCCGCGAGCACCCAGGCGACCACGCCGCCGACCAGCATCCCGGCGAGCAGCGCGACGAGGACCGGCCAGGGCGACGCGGGGATCTCCATGCCACGCAGCGTGCCAGCCACCTCCGACACCGGTCCGCGACGCGTCGGCGACCCCTCGTCTGCGTCCCGGGACGGAGGCGCAGGATCGGCCGCGCGACCGATCCGGCGCGACGCGGCCCGTCCCTATCCTCGGTGGCGTGACCACACCACCTCCCGTCCCGCAGCCCGGGCACGACGCCGGCGCCCCGTCCGGCGGCGGCGTGACGCCGGGTGCCGTCCCGACGCCCGCCCCGGCCCCCGCGACCGCCGCCGCTCCCGCGCTGTCCCTGCACGGCCTGTGGCGCCGCTTCGGCCAGAAGGTCGCCGTCGCGGGCGTCGACCTCGCGATCCCGGCGGGCTCGTTCTACGGGCTCGTCGGCCCCAACGGCGCCGGCAAGACCACCACGCTGTCGATGGCGACGGGCCTGCTGCGCCCCGACGCGGGCACGGTGCTCGTCGGCGGCGTCGACCTGTGGGCGAACCCGGTGGAGGTCAAGCGCAGCCTCGGCGTGCTGCCCGACGGCGTGCGCCTGTTCGACCGCCTCACCGGCGCGCAGCTCGTCACCTACGCGGGCCTCCTGCAGGGCCTCGACCGGCCGACGGTCGAGGGCCGCACGCGCGACCTGCTCGCCGCGGTCGGGCTCACGCAGGACGCCGACACGCTCGTCGTCGACTACTCCGCGGGCATGACCAAGAAGGTCGCGCTCGCGTGCGCGCTGGTGCACGCGCCGCGCGTGCTCGTGCTCGACGAGCCGTTCGAGGCCGTCGACCCCGTGTCGGCCGCGAACATCCGCGAGATCCTGCACCAGTACGTCGACGGCGGCGGCACGGTCGTCGTGTCGTCGCACGTCATGGACCTCGTGCAGCGCATGTGCGACCACGTCGCGGTGATCGCGCAGGGCCACGTGCTCGCGGCCGGCACCGTCGACGAGGTGCGCGCGGGCCGGTCGCTCGAGGAGCGCTTCGTCGACCTCGTCGGCGGGCGGATCAGCGGGGAGGGCATCGCGTGGTTGCGCACCTCGTCCGACTGAAGCTCACGCTGCTGCGCAACGGTCTGCGGCGCAGCGTCTGGCAGGTCCTCGGCATGGTCGTGGGCGCGCTGTACGGACTGTTCCTGCTGGTCGGCGCGGTCGTGGGCCTGTTCGCGCTCGGCTTCGTCGACCTGCAGGCCCGGTCCGACGTCCTGGTCGTCGGGGGCTCGCTGCTGGTGCTCGGCTGGTGGCTGATCCCGCTGGTCGCGTTCGGCGTCGACGCGACGCTCGACCCGCGCCGGTTCCTCACGTTCGGCCTGTCACGGCGCGACCTGCTCGTGGGGCTCACGCTCGCTGGGCTCATCGGCGTGCCGGGCGTCGTCACGGCCCTGGTCGCGCTCGCGACGCCGCTGTCGTGGTGGCGCGAGCCCGCCGCCGCGGTCGCGGCGCTGGTCGGCGCGCTCGTCGGCGTGCTCGCGTGCACGATCGGCTCGCGGGCGACCACCACCGCGCTGGCGCCGTTCATCGGGCGGCGCCGCGTGCGCGAGCTGGTCGCCGCACTGGCGATCGTGCCGATCATGTTCCTCGGCCCGATCATGTCGACGCTCGCCGACTCGGCCGACCGCCTGGCGGGGCTCGTCACGGTGGCGCGCGTGCTGTCGTGGACGCCGGTGGGCGCGCCGTGGGCGGTCGCACCGGCCGTCGCTGCGGGGGACTGGCTCGGCGCGCTCGCGCGGCTCGCGATCGGCGTCGCGACGGTCCTCGTGGCGCTGCGCGTGTGGTCCTGGGCGCTGGATCGCACGCTCACCGACCCGGTGTCGACGGGCGGCGACGCGCGGGCGCGCGGCCTCGGGTGGTTCGGCCGGCTGCCGGCCACGCCCGTCGGCGCGATCGCCGCGCGCGCCGCGACGTACTGGCTCCGCGACCCCCGCTACGCGATCGCCGTGGCGATCGTGCCGGCCATCCCGCTGGTGCTGGCGTTCTCGTCGCCGGGCGGTGCGCTCCTGCTCATCGCGGGTCCGGCGACGGCGTTCGTCGTCGGCTGGAGCATCTCCGCCGACGTCGCGTACGACGGCACCGCGTTCTGGACCCACGTGGCGGCGCCCGTCCGCGGCGTGACCGACCGTTGGGGCCGCGTGCTCGTGGCCGGTGTGCTCGGGCTCGTCGTGACGGTCCTGGTCACGGTCGGGACCGCCTGGTACGCGGACCGGTTCGACGCGCTGCCCGCGCTGCTCGGCGCGAGCCTGGGCCTGCTGCTCACGTCGCTGGGCACCGCGAGCGTCACGTCGGCGCTCGTCGTCTACCCGGTGCAGATGCCGGGCGAGAACCCGTTCGGCACCAAGCAGGGCGCGAACGCGGCGTCGTTCACGTCGCAGCTGGCGGGCTTCACCGCCGTCGGCGTGCTCGGCGCACCGGCCGCCGTGCTCGCGCTGATCGCGGTGCTGCAGCGCTCGGCCGTCCTCGGCTGGGTGGCGCTCGCGGTCGGGGCGGTGCTGGGCGCCGTGCTGCTGGTGGTCGGCGTGCGCGTCGGCGGGTCGGTGCTGGAGCGCCGCGGGCCGGAGCTGCTGCAGCGGATGCGCGCGTTCGACTGAGTCCGTGAAGGCCGGTCGGCCGGTCCCCGCCCGCACGGGTCGGGGGCCGGCCGCGGCGCTGCGTAGACTCGTCGCCCGTGGCTCTCACCATCGGCATCGTCGGCCTGCCCAACGTCGGCAAGTCCACCCTCTTCAACGCGCTCACGCGCGCGCAGGTGCTCGCGGCGAACTACCCGTTCGCGACGATCGAGCCCAACGTGGGGGTGGTCCCGCTGCCGGACCCCCGGCTGACGACCCTCGCCGAGATCTTCGGCTCGGAGCGGATCCTGCCGGCGACGGTGTCGTTCGTCGACATCGCGGGCATCGTGCGCGGCGCGAGCGAGGGCGAGGGCATGGGCAACCAGTTCCTCGCCAACATCCGCGAGGCCGACGCCATCTGCGTCGTGACACGCGCGTTCGCGGACCCCGACGTCGTGCACGTCGACGGGCGCGTGTCGCCGAAGGACGACATCGAGACGATCCACACCGAGCTGGTCCTCGCGGACCTGCAGACGCTCGAGAAGGCCGTGCCGCGCCTCGAGAAGGAGGTGCGCGCCAAGAAGACCGACGCGTCGGTGCTCGCGGCCGCGCAGGCCGCGCTCGGCGTGCTCGAGCAGGGCACGGTCCTGTCGCAGGGCGCGCGCGCCGCTGGCATCGACCCGGCGGACCTGGCGCCGTTCCAGCTCATGACGACCAAGCCGTTCATCTACGTCTTCAACACCGACGACGCGGGCCTGGCCGACACGGCCATGCAGGACGACCTGCGCGCGTACGTCGCGCCCGCGGACGCGGTGTTCCTCGACGCGAAGTTCGAGTCGGAGCTCGTCGAGCTCGACGAGGACGAGGCGCGCGAGATGCTCGAGGCCAACGGCCAGGACGAGGCCGGGCTGGACCAGCTCGCGCGCGTCGGCTTCCACACCCTCGGCCTGCAGACGTACCTCACGGCGGGCCCCAAGGAGTCCCGGGCGTGGACGATCCGCCAGGGCTGGACGGCGCCGCAGGCCGCGGGCGTCATCCACACGGACTTCCAGAAGGGCTTCATCAAGGCCGAGGTGATCTCGTTCGCGGACCTCGTCGAGGCGGGGTCCGTCGCGGCCGCGCGCTCGGCGGGCAAGGCGCGCATCGAGGGCAAGGACTACGTGATGGCCGACGGCGACGTCGTGGAGTTCCGCTTCAACGTGTGACCGCCGCGTGCGCCCCGCCGCGCGTCGGCGCGGTGGTGGCGTCACGATGGGCGCATGGCGACGACGCTGAGCGGGCAGGAGGTCGCGGACGCGGGCCTCGCGGGGTGGACGGACCTCGGCGACGGGCTGCGCACGCGCGTCGTGACGGGCGACTTCACGACGGGCCTGGCGCTGGTCGCGGCGATCGGCGCGGCATCCGAGGAGGCGGGGCACCACCCGGACGTCGACCTGCGCTACGGCCGCGTCGACGTGCGCCTCGTGAGCCACGACTCGGGCGGCGTGACCGAGCGGGACGTCGCGCTCGCCCGGACGGTGTCGCGCCTGGCGGCCGACGCCGGTCTGACGTGCGACGGCGCGGGCCTGCAGCGCACCGAGATCGCGCTCGACACGCCCGACGTCGCCGCGGCGCGACGCTGGTGGGCGGCGTTCCTCGCGTACGAGGAGACCCCGGGGTCGGACGACGAGGTGCGCGACCCCGCCGACGCGCAGCCGCCCGTGTGGTTCCAGCGCTCCGGCGCGCAGGAGCCGCGCCAGCGCTGGCACCTGGACGTGTGGGTCGAGCCCGGGCGCCTCGACGAGCGGGTCGCGGCGGCCGTGGCCGCGGGCGGTCGGGTCGTCGACCGCACGCAGGCGCCGAGCTTCGTGGTCGTCGAGGATCCCGAGGGCAACCGGGCGTGCCTGTGCACGTCCCGCGACCGCGACTGACGGCGCCCGCACCTGCGCACGGGCACTGTGACGCGAACCACACCGCCTGTGCGTGTGTCATCCGTGTTACGCGGCTGTTTCCGCTTGGCGCGTCTCGTATGATGGACGGTACTCACCAGTATCAATCAGGTAACGATCGACATCGGTGTCGGCCCATGCCTGATTCGTCCCCTCTTCCGGGGCTAGCGTTGCCCCAATTCCGGCGGGCGAGCGCGCCCCGGCCCCCTGCAGCTGTACCCCGGGGGAGCCGTGCGGCCACGTCCACCACGTCTCAGGAGGAACATTGAAGATCAGGCGGGCCAGCCTCGCTGTGGCCCTGTTCGCGACGGGCGCGCTCGTGCTGAGCGCGTGCGCGAACACGCCGCAGGACGAGCCCGACGGTGGCAGCAGCGCCTCGGCGGGCGCCGGCGGCGGCACCCTCACGGTGGCGGAGACGAACCAGTTCTCGTCGTTCAACCCGAACACGTCGAACGGCAACGTCGACATCAACTCGAAGATCACGACGTACCCCACGCGTGCGTGGTTCAACTACGTCGACGGCTCGTCGTTCGCCGCGGGCGACCCGAAGGTGCAGAAGGACGAGTCGTTCGGCACCTACGAGGTCGTCTCCGAGGACCCGTTCTCGGTCAAGTACACCGTCAACGAGGGCGTGACCTGGTCCGACGGCGAGCCCGTCGACGCCGACGACCTGGTGTTCGCGTGGGCCGTGCAGTCGGGCCACTACAACTCCGAGTCGGGCGACGTCACCTACTTCGACTACGCGGGTGACTCCACCACGCTCGGTCTGACGGACTTCCCCGAGATCGGCGAGGACGGCCGCTCGATCACGCTGAACTACAGCGCGCCCGCCGCCGACTGGGAGGTCGCGTTCGCGGCCGAGGCGCCGGCGCACGTCGTCGCCAAGAAGGCGGGCCTCGCCGACGGCCAGGCCCTGCTCGACCTGCTCGAGGCGCAGGCCGACGTCGCGCCCACCGCGACGGCGGACAACGCCGAGCTGCGTGCCGTGGCCGACTTCTGGAACACGGGCTACGACTCGACCGTGCTGCCCTCGGACCCCGAGCTCTACCTGTCCTCGGGCCCGTACATCGTGTCGGACGTCGTCGAGAACCAGTCGGTGACCCTCGTCCCGAACGAGAAGTACACGGGCGACCTGAAGGCGCAGCTCGACACGATCATCATGCGCACCATCCCGGACGCCACGGCGGCCGTGCAGGCGCTCGGCAACGGCGAGGTCGACGTGATCTCCCCGCAGTCGTCGGCCGACACCCTGACGGCGCTCAAGGCGCTCGACGGCGTGACGCTGCACCAGGGCGACCAGCTCGCGTACGACCACATCGACCTGACCTTCAACAACGGCGGCCCGTTCGACCCGGCCACCTACGGCGGCGACGCCGCGAAGGCGCAGAAGGTGCGTGAGGCGTTCCTCAAGACGATCCCGCGCCAGCAGATCCTCGACGCGATCATCACGCCGCAGAAGGACGACGCGCAGATCCTCAACTCGCAGCTCTTCGTGCCGGCGCAGGCCTCGTACGAGGACTCCGTCGCGGCCAACGGCTCGGCCGACTACCCGGGTGAGCCCGACGTCGAGGGCGCCAAGCAGCTGCTCGCCGAGGCCGGTGTCACCAGCCCGACGGTCCGCGTGCTCTACAACGTCAACAACCCGAACCGCGTGAACGCCTACACCCTGATCGCCGCCTCGGCGACGCAGGCCGGCTTCGTCATCGACGACCAGGGCGACGCGGCCTGGGGCTCGCGCCTGTCCGACGGCACGTACGACGCGGCGATCTTCGGCTGGATCAACAGCGGCATCGGCGTGGCCGGCGTCCCGCAGATCTTCTCGACGACCGGTGGCGGCAACTACAACGGCTACTCGAACAGCAAGGTCGACGAGCTGGCCGCGAAGCTCGTGGTCACGCTCGACACCGACCAGCAGGCGCAGATCCAGGAGGAGATCGACCCGCTGATCTTCGCCGACGCCTACGGCCTCCCGCTGTTCCAGTCGGTCGGTCTCGACGCGGTCGGCGACCGCGTCAGCGGCATCGACGACTACAACCCCAACCAGGCCGGTGTCTGGTGGAACGTCTGGGAGTGGACGGTCAACGACTGATCCGTTGACACCTCCGGTGTGACATCGACGGCGCCGGGACTCGCGAGCTCGCAGTCCCGGCGCCGTCGCGCGCGGGCCCGGGAGGGCCCGGCCGGGGGATACAGTTCTGTCCACCCGCGCCCGTGCACAGATCGGGCGTCCCCCTGCACGTCCCGTCTCGACGGCCCGGCGCGACCCCGCGTCGCCGGAGCCGCCGTGCGAGAGCGAGAGTCATGACTTCCTACGTCTTGCGGCGCCTCGGTGTGTCGCTGCTGATCCTGCTCGGTGCGTCGTTCCTCGTGTACCAGCTCGTCGCCCTCTCGGGCGACCCCCTGCAGGAGTTCCGCGAATCGACCCGCCCGAACAAGGAAGCGTTGATGGCGCAGCGCACCGCGCTGCTCAACCTCGACGTCCCCGCGCCGGTGCGGTACTTCCTCTGGCTCGGCGGCGCCGTCAAGTGCGTCATCCCCGGGCAGTGCGACCTGGGCGTCACGCTCCAGGGCCAGCCGGTCACGCAGGCGCTCGGGTCGGCGATCCCGTCCACGCTGCAGCTCGTCGCCGCGGCGACCGTGCTCGCGATCGTCGTCGGCATCGCGATCGGCATCGTCACCGCCCTGCGGCAGTACTCGGCGCTCGACTACGGCGTCACCTTCCTGACGTTCCTGTTCTTCTCGCTCCCGGTCTTCTGGGTCGCCGTCCTCCTCAAGGAGTTCGGCGCGATCCGGTTCAACGACTTCCTCGCGGACCCGAGCGTGCCGATCACCACCGTGGTCGTGGTGGGGCTGGTCTCCGGACTGGTCTGGGCCCTGATCATCGGCGGCGACCTGCGCCGGCGGCTCATCACGTTCGCGGTCGCCGCGGTCGCCGCGGGTGGCGTGCTCTGGTACCTCGGTGCGACCCAGTGGTTCCGGTACCCCGGGCTCGGTCCCGCGCTCGTCGCCGTCACCGGCGTCGGCATCGCGATCGGCCTCTCGGCGCTCATCGCCGGCTCCCAGAACCGTCGGGCGCTCTACGCCTCGCTCGTCACCGTGGCGCTCGCGCTGGTCGCGATGTTCGCGCTGCGCCCGCTGCTCGACCGCGCGACGTTCCCGCTGATCCTGCTGCTGGGGGTCCTCGCGGTCGGCGCCGGCGTGCTGGTGGGCTACCTGTTCGGCGGGTACGACCGCCGCCAGTCGATGCGCGTCGCCGGGCTCACGTCGTTCCTCGTGGCCGGGCTCGTCATGCTCGACCGCTTCATGATCGCGTGGCCCAGCTACTTCACGCAGGTCCGCGGCCGCCCGATCGCCACGATCGGCTCCGAGACCCCGGGCCTGGGTGGCGACTTCTGGGTCTCGGGCCTCGACAAGTACACGCACCTCGTGCTGCCGACGCTCGCCCTGATGCTCATCTCCCTCGCGTCGTACACGCGCTACTCGCGCGCGTCGATGCTCGAGGTCATGGGGCAGGACTACGTCCGCACGGCGCGC
The DNA here is from genome assembly GCF_001552375.1 of Cellulomonas iranensis NBRC 101100 = JCM 18110. Classification (GTDB taxonomy): domain Bacteria; phylum Actinomycetota; class Actinomycetes; order Actinomycetales; family Cellulomonadaceae; genus Cellulomonas; species Cellulomonas iranensis. Next base: position 27,037 of record NZ_BCRB01000020.1, read on the forward strand.
GCCAAGGGCCTGCCCGAGCGCGTGGTCGTCGTCCGGCACGCGTTCCGCAACGCGCTGATCCCGCTCGCGACGATCGTCGCGTACGACATCGGCGGCCTGCTGGGCGGCGCCGTCATCACCGAGAACGTGTTCTCGTTCAAGGGCATGGGTGCGTTGTTCATCAACGGGCTCAGCCACCAGGACCCGAACCCGGTCATGGGGACGTTCCTGGTCGTCGGGATCACGGCGGTGGTGTTCAACCTCCTGGCCGACCTGGCGTACTCCGCACTCGACCCGCGCGTGAGGGTGAAGGCATGAGCAGCACGACGCAGACCGACGAGCGCGAGTCCCGGGAGGTGCCCGGCGAGCTCCGCGGCATGAGCCAGGGCGCCCTCGTCCGCAAGAGGTTCCTCGGGCACACGGGGGCGATCGTCTCCCTCGTGCTCCTCGTCCTGGTGGTCCTGCTGGCCCTGACGTCGGTCGGCATCGGCCCGATCAAGGGCTGGTGGCAGTTCCGCTGGACCGACACGCCGCCGCTGCAGAACGGCGGGCGTCCGACGCTCCAGCTGTTCCCGTTCTCGCTCGGCGACCACCCGTTCGGCCAGGACACGGTCGGCCGCGACTACTTCGCCATGACGATGCGCGGGACGCAGATCTCCCTGGCGATCACGTTCATGGTCGGCGCGATCTCCGCGATCATCGGCGTCGTCTTCGGTGCCGCCGCCGGCTACTTCCGTGGCTGGATCGAGGCGGTGCTCATGCGCCTGACCGACATGGTGATCATCATCCCCGTGCTGCTCATCGGCGCGGTCATCGCGTACAACTCGAAGGCCGGCGTGCTCGTGCTGGGCGTGCTGCTCGGGCTCACCACGTGGACCGGCATGGCGCGTCTGGTGCGCGGCGACTTCCTGTCGCTGCGCGAGCGCGAGTTCGTCGACGCGGCCCGGCTCGCCGGGGCGTCCGACGCGCGGATCATCTTCCGGCACATCCTGCCCAACGCGGTCGGCGTCATCACGGTCAACGCGACCCTGCTGATGTCGTCGGCGATCCTGCTCGAGACGGCCCTGTCCTACCTCGGCATGGGTGTCCGCGCGCCGGACACGTCGCTCGGTCTGCTCATCAGCGCGAACCAGGCCGCGTTCTCGACGCGCCCGTGGCTGTTCTGGTTCCCGGGCCTGTTCATCGTGCTGATCTGCCTGTGCATCAACTTCATCGGTGACGGCCTGCGCGACGCGTTCGACCCGCGGCAGCGCAAGATCTCGCTGCGGCGCATGAAGGAGTCCGGCCCGGGCCGGCCCGACGCCGCCGGTGCGGCACCGGCCGTCGCAGCGCCCGCCCGCGCCGACGAGGCGCCGCGGTCGGGACCCGCCGGGTCCGTGGACGGCCCGTGACGGCGGCGACCGCCGTGCGGTCCGCGCGCTCAGCCGAGGTGCGGCACGACCGCGGCGACCAGCAGGACGGCCACGGCCGCCAGCAGTCGCCCGTGCGTCCGTCGTTCGACCGGGGTCTCGTCCGCGAGGCCCGCCTCGAGGCGGCCCGACTCGACGAGCGCGGCCCAGCGCTCACGCACGTGGTGCGCGACGACCGCGGACGGCGAGCCGGGCAGCTCGCCGATGCTCACGGCGCCGCGGCCGTCGGCCGCGCCGCGGGCGACCGCGCGCACGTCCTGCGCGGTCGCCGAGGCGGCGCGGTGGCGGCCGGGACCCGGCGCGGCGAAGACCTCGACCGACGCGTGCGGCGTGACGAGCGTGCACGTGAAGCGTGTGCGCACGTCGATGAGCGCCGCCCAGGGCACGCGGGTCGTGCTCAGCGGGTTCACGACGAGCACACCGGCGTCGTCGACCGCGACGTGCGGGCGGTAGAAGACCGCCCAGCCCAGCAGCGCCACCAGCAGGGCGGCGGGCAGGACGCGCAGCCCCGCGGCCGCGCCACCGGCCAGGACCTCGGCGGTCGTCAGACCGACGGCGACGAGCCAGGTGGCTCCGGTGAGCACGGCCGAGCTGCGCGGCCGGTACGTCCACTGCTGTTCCACCCCGTCATGATCTCAGGAGCACCGCGATGACCACGTCCGACGCGACCACGACCCCGGTCCTGCAGGTCAGCGACCTGTCGGTGGACTTCGCCGTGGACCGACGCTGGGTCCCCGCCGCGATCCGCCTCAACTACGAGGTGCGCGCCGGCGAGGTGCTCGCGATCGTCGGCGAGTCCGGCTCCGGCAAGTCCGTGAGCTCGATGGCGATCCTCGACCTGCTCCCGCGCAACGCGCGCATCTCCGGGTCGATCAAGCTGCGCGGCGAGGAGCTGCGCGGCATCTCGGCGCAGCGCATGCGTCGCGTGCGCGGCGACGACATCGCGATGATCTTCCAGGAGCCGATGACCGCGCTGAACCCCGCGTACACGGTCGGCGCGCAGATCGTCGAGACGCTGCGGCTGCACCGCGCGATCTCGCCGGCCGAGGCGCGCGAGCGTGCGATCGAGCTCCTGCGGATGGTCGAGCTCCCCGACCCCGAGAAGGCGTTCCGCTCGTACCCGCACCAGCTCTCGGGCGGTCAGCGGCAGCGCGCGATGATCGCGCAGTCGCTGTCGTGCGACCCGGCGCTGCTGATCGCCGACGAGCCGACCACCGCGCTCGACGTCACGGTGCAGGCCGAGATCCTCGACCTCATGCGCAACCTGCGCGACCGGCTCGACTCGGCGGTCATCCTCATCACGCACGACATGGGCGTGGTCGCCGACCTCGCCGACCGCATCGCGGTCATGCGCCACGGCGTGATCGTCGAGACCGGCCCGGCGGAGGAGATCTTCGCGCGGCCCCAGCACCCGTACACGCAGGAGCTCCTCGCGGCCGTCCCGCACCTGGGCGGCCCCGAGATCGACCTGACCGCCGCGCTCGCGTCGGTCACGGGTGCCGAGGCGCTCGTCGAGGCGGTGACGCCCGAGGAGCTCGCCGCGCGCGAGGCCGAGAACGCGCGTCGTCTCGCCGAGGCGGCCGAGACCGAGCGGCAGCGTCTGGAGCGCATCGGCGAGCCCGTGCTGTCGCTGCGCGGGGTCGCGATCGAGTACCCCAAGCAGGGGCGCATGCCCGCGTTCCGCGCCGTCTCCGACGCCGACCTCGTCGTGCACGCCGGCGAGGTCGTGGGTCTGGTCGGCGAGTCGGGCTCGGGCAAGACCACGATCGGCCGCGCCGCCGTCGGGCTGCTGCCCGCGGTCGAGGGCGAGCTGACGGTCGCGGGGATCGACGTCCGCGCCGCCAAGCGCAAGGAGATGGCGGCGCTGCGACGCAAGGTCGGCATGGTCTTCCAGGACCCGTCGTCGTCCCTGAACCCGCGCCTGCCCATCGGAGAGAGCATCGGCGAGCCGCTGCGTCTCGCGGGCGAGGCCAAGGGTCAGGCGCTGCAGCGGCGGATCGAGGAGCTGCTCGACCAGGTCGAGCTGCCCCGGGCCTACCGCAACCGCTACCCGCACGAGCTGTCGGGCGGGCAGAAGCAGCGCGTCGGCATCGCGCGGGCGCTGTCGCTCTCGCCCGAGCTGCTCGTCGCGGACGAGCCCACGTCGGCCCTCGACGTGTCGGTGCAGGCGCACGTGCTCGAGCTGCTGCAGGAGCTGCAGCAGCGCCTGCGGTTCGCGTGCCTGTTCGTCACGCACGACCTCGCGGTCGTCGACCTGCTGGCGGACCGGATCGCGGTGATGCGGCGCGGCGAGATCGTCGAGCAGGGCTCGCGCGACGAGATCCTGCGCCGGCCGCAGCACGCGTACACCCAGCGGCTCATCGCCGCGGTTCCGCTGCCGAACCCCGAGAAGCAGCGCGAGCGGCGGCGCCTGCGCGCGCTGCTCGTCGACGCGGGCTGACGCCCCGCGCACCCGCCACGGCGGGTGCCGACGCTGTGCCGCCGTGCCGGGTCCGACCACGTCGGGCCCGGCACGGCGGGTTCCACCGGGCGCGCACGTGCCCGGCCCTGGTAGGTGGTGCACAGCTGCGGGAGGTCGGTCGGTGCTGCGGACACGGGTGGGTGCGACGCGCGGCGTCGCGGCAGGGCTGGTGGTGGTGCTCACGGGTGCGCTCGCCGCGTGCACGTCGGACCCCGTGGACCCGGCACGCGCCGGGACGGTCGCCGTGGGCGTCGACCTCCCGTTCGTGTCGCTCAACGGCGCGACGGCGGCCGGTCGCGCACCGGGCAGCGTGCTGGTCCGCGGGCTCGTGCAGTCCGGGTTCACGACGCTCGCCGCCGACGGCACCGTCGAGCAGGACGCGTCGTTCGGCACGGTCGAGAAGGTCGCCGACGACCCGCTGACCGTGCGGTACACGATCGCCCCGACGGCACGGTGGTCCGACGGCGTCGCGGTCACCCCGGCGGACCTGCTGCTGGAGTGGGCGGCACGGAGCGGGCAGCTCGACGAGGTGGTACCCGAGCTCGACGCCGACGGCGCACCGGCGGGCGACCTCGACGACGTCGTCGCGTTCGGCGCGACGTCGGCGGCGCTCGCGCACGCGTCCGCGGTGCCGGCGGTGGACGGGGCCACCTTGACGGTCGTCTACGACACCCCCGTCGCGGACTGGCAGGTCGCGCTCGACGTCAACCTTCCCGCGCACGTCGTCGGGCGGCTCGCGCTGGACCCGGCCGCGCCGAGGTTCCCCGCGCAGGAGCCGGCCGCGGACGTCACCGCGCAGGCCGAGGCCCCGGCGCCGGGAGCGTCCGGCACCGCGGCGTCGGACGCGACCCCGGCTCCCGGCGCGGCCCCGGACGCCACCACGACCTCCGCGCCCGAGGCGACCTCGACGCCCGGCGCGACCGCCGCACCCGATCCGGCGCAGGACGCGGAGCGCTGGGCCGCGGCGGTCGTGACGGCGGTGCAGCAGCAGGACCGGGCCGCGCTCGTGCCGCTGTCGCGCGTGTGGCGCGGCGCCGGGCGCGCGGGTGCGGTGGCGGCCGACCCGACGCTCACCACGACGACCGGGCCGTACGTCCTCGAGCGTGTCGACGACGGCGGCGTCGAGGCCGTGCGCAACGAGGCGTACGCGGGCGAGCGTCCGGCCGCGTTCGACCGCGTGCGGCTGCGGACGGACCTCGACCCGCTCGCGCAGGTCGCGGCCGTCGGGGCCGACGAGCTCGACGTCGCGGCGCCGCTGAGCACGGCCGACGTGCTCGCCGCCGCGGTCGACGCCGACGACGTCACGGTCGTCACGGGCGGCGACGCGGTGCTCCAGCTCGTGGTGCAGGAGGCGGCCGGGGGAGCGTTCGACCCGGCCGCGCACGCGTCCGCGGCCGACCCGGCGGCAGCGGCGGCCGAGCTGCGGCGGGCGTTCCTCGCGGGCGTCCCCCGTGAGCAGGCCGTGAACGACGTCGTCGCGCCGCTGTGGGAGGGGGCCGAGGTCTCCGACGTGGTCGCGGCGCAGGTCGGCGCCGAGGCGCCCGCCGCGCCGCAGCCGGGCGACGCGGACGCCGAGGACGCGGACGCCGGGGACGCGCAGGCCGGGGACGGGCGTGCACCTGCCACGACCGACGCGGCGCCGGAGCGCGTGACGGTCCGCGTGCTCGCGAACACCGCCGACCCGGTCCGCGCGGGCGTGGTCGACGCCCTGGTGGAGGCCGGGCGGCGTGCGGGCTTCGACGTCGAGCCGGTCGAGGCGACGGACCCCGCGGGGACCCTGCGCACGCGCCCCGAGGACTGGGACGTGGCCGTCGTGCCGGTCGCGCAGGAGGACCTGCCGGTGGCCGCGCTGGCCGCGCGCTGGCGCACGGGCGGCGCCACCAACGTCACGGGGCACGCCGACGCCGCGCTGGACGCGACGCTCGACGCGCTCGTCGCGCAGCGCGACCCCGCGGTCGTCCCGGCGCAGGTCGCGGAGGTGTCCGCCGCCCTGGTCGCGTCGGGCGCGGTGCTGCCGCTCGTGCGCACCCCGGTCGTGACGCTGACCGCGGAGCGGTCGGCGGACGAGGACCCGGGGCTGCCCGTGCTCGACCCCGTGCCCGCGCTGACGCCGGGAGCGGCGGACCTCACATGGTGGTGGCGCTGGACACGGCGGTAAGATGGACGCCGCGTCGCGCCCGGCGTGCCCCCCTCCTGAGATGAGTACCCGCATGCCCGCCACCGACCAGGCCTCCGGCACGGCCGTCCGTTCCGACCTGCGCAACGTCGCGATCGTCGCGCACGTCGACCACGGCAAGACGACGCTCGTCGACGCGATGCTCTGGCAGTCCGGCGCGTTCGGCGCGCACGACCACGTGGACGAGCGGGCCATGGACTCGGGCGACCTCGAGCGCGAGAAGGGCATCACGATCCTCGCGAAGAACACCGCGGTCCGGTACGCCGGTCCCGCGGCCGCGAAGGTCGGGCAGCCCGACGGCATCACCATCAACGTCATCGACACGCCCGGGCACGCCGACTTCGGCGGCGAGGTCGAGCGCGGCCTGTCGATGGTCGACGGCGTCGTGCTGCTCGTCGACGCGTCCGAGGGGCCGCTGCCGCAGACGCGGTTCGTGCTGCGCAAGGCGCTCGCCGCGAAGCTCCCCGTCATCCTCGTCGTCAACAAGGTCGACCGCCCCGACGCGCGCATCGAGGAGGTCGTGCACGAGGCGACCGACCTGCTGCTCGGCCTGGCGTCCGACCTGCACGAGGAGGTCCCGGACCTCGACCTCGACGCGATCCTCGACGTGCCCGTGGTGTACGCCGCCGCCAAGGTCGGCAAGGCGTCGCTCGAGCAGCCCGCCGACGGCGGCCTGCCGGACAGCCCCGACCTCGAGCCGCTGTTCGCGACGATCCTCGAGAAGATCCCCGCGCCGTCGTACGACCCCACGGCGCCGCTGCAGGCGCACGTGACCAACCTCGACGCGTCGCCGTTCCTCGGGCGTCTCGCGCTGCTGCGCATCCACAACGGCACCCTGCGCAAGGGCCAGACCGTCGCGTGGGCCCGGCACGACGGCACGCTGCAGAACGTGCGCGTCACCGAGCTCCTCGAGACCAAGGCCCTCGACCGCGTGCCGACCGAGCAGGCGGGCCCGGGCGAGATCGTCGCCGTCGCCGGCATCGAGGACATCACGATCGGCGAGACGCTCACCGACCCCGACGACCCGCGCCCGCTGCCGCTCATCCAGGTCGACGACCCGGCGATCTCGATGACCATCGGGATCAACACGTCCCCGCTGGCCGGCAAGGGCGGCAAGGGCCACAAGGTCACGGCCCGCCAGGTGAAGGACCGCCTCGACCGCGAGCTCATCGGCAACGTGTCGCTGCGCGTGCTGCCCACCGAGCGTCCCGACGCGTGGGAGGTGCAGGGCCGCGGCGAGCTCGCGCTCGCGATCCTCGTCGAGCAGATGCGTCGTGAGGGCTTCGAGCTCACGGTCGGCAAGCCGCAGGTCGTCACCCGGACCATCGACGGCAAGGTGCACGAGCCCACCGAGCGCATGACGATCGACGTGCCCGAGGAGTACCTCGGCGCCGTCACGCAGCTCCTCGCGCAGCGCAAGGGCCGCATGGAGACGATGAGCAACCACGGCACCGGCTGGGTGCGCATGGAGTTCGTCGTGCCGGCGCGCGGCCTCATCGGCTTCCGCACGCGGTTCCTCACCGACACGCGCGGCACCGGCATCGCGTCGTCCATCGCCGAGGGCTACGAGCCGTGGGCCGGCCCGATCGAGACCCGCACCAACGGCTCGCTCGTCGCCGACCGTGCGGGCGTCGCGACGCCGTTCGCGATGCTCAACCTGCAGGACCGCGGCGTGTTCTTCGTCGACCCGACGTCCGAGGTGTACGAGGGCATGGTCGTCGGGGAGAACTCCCGCAACGACGACATGGACGTCAACATCACCAAGGAGAAGAAGCTCAACAACATCCGGTCGTCCACGTCGGAGTCGTTCGAGAACCTGGTGCCGCCGCGCAAGCTCACGCTCGAGGAGTCGCTCGAGTTCGCGCGCGAGGACGAGTGCGTCGAGGTCACCCCCGAGGTCGTGCGCATCCGCAAGGTCGTGCTCGACCAGACCGAGCGCGCACGTCAGACCGCACGCAACAAGCGGTCCTGACCCGCAGGGGCGAGGATGACGGCATGACGACGCCGACCGACGAACCCAGCGCCGCCACCCCCGCCCCGTCGCCGGCCACGTCCGGCGTGTCCCGCGTCTCCTGGCGCGTGTTCGCGCCCGCCGCCGCGGTGATCGTGCTGCTCGCGGGCCTGGCGATCCTCTTCCCGGACCGGGCGGAGTCGGTCGTGGAGGCCGTGCAGGCCGACGTCATCGGCGCGTTCGGCTGGTACTACGTGCTGATCGTCGCGGGCTTCGTGCTGTTCGCGCTGTGGATGGGGCTGAGCCGCTTCGGCGACATCATGCTCGGGGACGACGACGACGAGCCCGAGTTCTCGCTCGGGTCGTGGTTCTCGATGCTGTTCGCCGCGGGCATGGGCATCGGCCTGGTGTTCTGGGGCGTCGCCGAGCCGCTCAGCCACTACGCCGAGCCCAAGCCGGGGACGTCGGGCACGCCCGCCCAGCTCGCCGAGACGGCGATGGTGCAGACGTACCTGCACTGGGGCGTGCACGCGTGGTCGGTGTACGTCGTGGTGGGCCTGGCGCTCGCGTACGCGGTGCACCGCCGTGGCCGCCCCGTGTCGATGCGGTGGGCGCTCGAGCCGCTCGTGGGGGAGCGACGCGCCGCCGGGCGCCTGGGCGACGTGGTCGACGTGATCGCGGTCGTGGGCACGGTGTTCGGCCTCGCGACGTCGCTCGGCCTCGGCGTGCTGCAGATCGCCGGCGGCCTCGAGCACCTGGGTGTCGTGACCGCGTCGACCGGGCTCGAGGTCGTGCTCGTCGTCGCGATCATGGCCGTCGCGACGGTGTCGGTCGTGTCGGGCCTCGACAAGGGGCTCAAGTGGCTGTCGAACGTCAACGTCGCGCTCGCCGGGCTCCTCATGGTGTGCGTGCTCGCGCTCGGCCCGACGCTGTTCCTGCTGCGCGAGTTCGTGCAGTCGATCGGCGTGTACCTCGCGCGCGTGGTCCCGATGTCGTTCAACGTCAGCGCGTTCTCGGGCGCCGAGGGCGAGGCATGGCAGGCCGCCTGGACGACGTTCTACTGGGGCTGGTGGATCTCGTGGGCGCCCTTCGTCGGGGTGTTCATCGCGCGGATCTCGCGCGGCCGCACGGTCCGTGAGTTCGTCGTCGGCGTGCTCGGCGTGCCGGTCGTCGCGACGTTCCTGTGGTTCTCGGTGCTGGGCGGCTCCGCGCTGTGGACCGAGCTGTTCGGCGGCGGCGGCCTGGTCGGCGCCGACGGCCAGGTCGACCAGACGAACGCGTTGTTCGACCTGCTCGGGCGGCTGCCCGGCGGGGTCGCGCTGTCGGTGGGCGCGGTCGTGCTCATCGGTCTGTTCTTCGTCACGAGCGCGGACTCGGGCTCGTTCGTCGTCGCGATGCTGACGACCGGCGGCCACCCCTCGCCGCGCACGTGGACGCGCGTCGCGTGGTCGGCCGTGACGGCGCTGCTCGCGGCGTCGCTCCTGGTCGCGGGCGGCCTGGTGACGCTCCAGACGGCCGCCATCCTCATCGCGCTGCCGTTCTCGTTCGTCATGCTCGCGATGGTCGCCGCGACCGTCCGGGCGTTCCGCGCCGAGCACCACGCGCGCCTGGTCGCGGAGCGGCTCGCGCAGCGCGAGCTGCTCGAGGAGGCCATCGGCGAGGGCGTCGCCGCCGAGCGCGGCCGCCTCGTCGCGAGCGGCGCCAACCGCCGTGTCCGGAAGATGCTCGCGCAGCGCCGCGACGCGAGCGCTGCGGGCACCGGCGCGGGCGACGGCGAGAGCACGGAGGCCGACGCGTGAGCGGCGGGCTGCTGGCGGTGCACGCGCACCCCGACGACGAGTCGCTCGCGACCGGTGCGCTGCTCGCCACGTGGGCGGCCGCCGGTCGGCCCGTGACGGTCGTGACCGCCACGCGCGGCGAGCGGGGCGAGGTCATCGGGCAGCGGTGGGCGCACCTGGAGGGCGACGGCCCGGCGCTCGCGGAGCACCGCACCGGCGAGCTGGCGCAGGCGCTCGCGGCGCTCGGCGTGCAGGACCACGGGTTCCTCGACGAGGCCGTCGGCCAGGACGAGCGGTACGAGGACTCGGGCATGGCGTGGGTCGCCGCGGGGCGCGCGGGGGCCGCGGGCGACGCACCGCCCGGCGCGTTCGCGTTCGCGTCGCTCGAGGAGGCCGCGGAAGGGCTCGCACGCGTGCTGCGCTCGCGCCGCCCCGACGTCGTCGTGACGTACGAGCCCGGCGGCGGCTACGGGCACCCGGACCACGTGCGGACGCACGAGGTGACGGTGCGAGCGCTCGAGCTCGCGGCCCGCGGGGACGACCCGCTGTCGCCCGCGCACGTCGTGCCCGTCGCGCTGTGGGCCGTGACGGGCCGGGCGGCGCTGCGCCGCGCGCAGACCGCGCTCGCGGGCGAGGCCGTCCTCGCGGCCCTCGGGCCGGCGATCGAGGGGCTCACCCTGCCGGACCCGGCCGCCGAGCCGCCGTCGGTCGCCGTGCCGGACGACCAGGTCGACCTCGTGGTCGACGTCGCGCCGGTGCGCGCCCGCGTGCTGGCCGCGCTGCGCGCGCACGCGACGCAGGTGCAGGCCGTGCGGGCCGTCGACGGCGACGACGGCCTGGTCGGCTGCTACGCGCTGAGCAACGACGTGCTCGCCGCCGTCCCGACCGTCGAGGGCTACCGCTACGCACCCGGGAGCCTGCGCGCGCACGAGGCGGGGGTCGTCTGGCCCGCCGGTGTGCGGCCGGTAGCCTGAGCGCCGTGCCGCAGCTCACCGCCACCACCCTGGGCCGGACCGCCGCCTCGCTCGGCACGGGCCTGCTCGCCGGCGCCATCGGCACCGTCATGCACCGCTCGATCCGGCCGTGGGGGCTCGTGCTGTGCCTCGCCCTGGTGCTGGCCGTCGCGCTGACGACGCGCGCGTGGGCGGGCTGGCCCGCCTACGTCGCGGCCTCGGTGGGGGTGCTCGTCGCGGTGCAGGTGCTGTCGAGCGAGGGACCCGGGGGCGACGTGCTCGTGCCGGCCGGCGACGGCTGGGGCTGGGCGTGGGTGATCGGCGCGGTGGTCGCGCTGGGGTCGGTCGCGCTGGTGCCGCGGCGGTGGGTCGAGGACACGCCGCCGGACGCGCCGTGACGGACGTCGATCCCGCGGACTACCGCGCGGTCGCGGCCCGGCTCGCGGCCGGGGTCGTCGTGGTGACGGCGGTCCGGCACGGCGTCGCGCACGCCGCGACCGTGTCGTCGGTCGCGTCCGTGTCGCTCGACCCGCCGATGCTGCTCTTCTGCGTGCACGTCGACGCGCGGCTGCGCGACGTGCTCGACGGGACCGACGCGTGGGCCGTCTCGGTGCTCGCGGACGGCCAGGCGGACGTGGCCGACTGGCTCGCCTCGCCCGGGCGCCCGGCGGTCGGCCAGCTCGACCGGGTCGCGCACGTGGCGGCGCCCGTGTCGGGTGCCCCGTGGCTGGACGGCGCGGCGGCGTGGTTCGACTGCCGCACCGAGGCCGTGCACGGCGCGGGGGACCACGACGTCGTGATCGGGCGCGTGGTCGCCGCCCACGAGGGTGCACCCGACGCGGGTGGCCTGGTCCACCTGCGCGGACGGCTCCGCGGCGTCCGCTGAGCGGCAGGACGCGCCGCCGCCGGGGGCGGGTGGTGCCGCGCGCGGCACGCGCGCGGGCGACGGCCCGTGCGCGGGTGCCGCGGCCGTAGAATCGCCGCGCGCGCGGAACGCGTGCGCCCAAGCACCACCTCGGGGGATCGATGACGCACGGGACCGACCGCGACGGACCGGACGAGCGCACGGCGGGCGACGCCGTCGTGCCCGGGCCGCACGAGGACGGGGTCTCCGTCGAGCACGCCGACGCCCTCGACGCGGACGCGCAGACGGCGGGTGCGCCCGTGCGCGAGCCCGCGGACGGGACGGCGACGGGCGACGCGCCCGCCGACGTCGCGCCTGCGGACGTCGCGCCTGCGGACGCCGCGCCCGTGGACGCCGAGCCGGTGTCCGGCGCGGCGGTGCCGGACGAGGTGGACGCCGTGCCCGCCCCCGCCGAGCCGGCGGACGCCGCCCTCGCGGACGACGACGGCGAGGACCCGGCCCCCGCCGGCGACGCGCCCGAGCCTGCCGTGCGTCGCAGCCTCGCGCCCGAGCCCGCCGCGCCCCTGACGGCCTGGCCCTCGTGGGACGACGTCGCGGTGACGGCACCGCCCGCCGACGAGCCGGCCCCGGACGCGTCGGAGCGCGACGGCTCGGCCCCGTCGGACGACGTGGGCGCCGTCCGTGCCGCCGCCGACGACGTGGTCGCCGATCACGCGGTCGCCGATCACAGCGTCGCCGATCACGCCGTCGCCGATCGTGCGGCCGACGACGCCCCCGGCGCGGCGCCGTCCGAGCGGCAGGAGGAGTCCTCGGCGCCCGCGACCGAGGAGCCGGCCGCCGACGGCGACGCGGCCCCGGCCGCCGGTCCGCTCGACCTGTCGGCCCTCGCGTTCGCCGCGCTCAACGCGGCGGCCGTCGGCGTGCCCGCGCACGCGCTGCCCCGCAGCCCGCTGGCGGAGGACGGCTCGCGCGTCACGCTCACGCCCGAGGGCCCGGCGAGCGGCACGTCCGCGGATCCGGCCACCGGCGACGCCGTGCCCGCCGCCGACGCCCCCGACGGGACGGCCGCGGACGTGACCGCGCCCACCGCCGACGCGGCACGCGACGACACCGTCCCCGAGGCCGCCGCTCGTCCGGCCGTCGACCCGGCAGCGCCTGCCGCGGGCGGGGCGAGCGACGCCACGACGACCCCGCCCGACGCCACGGCGGTGCTGCCCCCGGTCGTGGACGACGACGCGGCGCGCACCACGGCGTGGCCCGCGACGGCCCAGGGTGCGGGTGCCGCACCGGGATCACCGGGAGGACCCGTCGTGCGCACGTCCGTGACCGAGCGCGAGGGCTCGCCGCTCGACGGCTTCGACGAGGAGACGCGCCGGCGGCGCTGGCCGCGCGCGCTCGCGATCGTCGGCGGCGTCGTCGTGCTGCTCGCCGCCGGCTACGTCGGGGCGTCCTACGCGCTCGCCGACCGGGTGCCGCGCGGCGCGACCGTCGCGGGCGTCGAGATCGGCGGCATGACGGCGGACGAGGCGGAGAAGGCCCTCGTCGACGGTCTCGCCGACCGCACCGCGGGCCCGGTGCCGGTCGTCGCGCAGGACGTGCAGGCGGAGCTCGACCCCGCGACGGCCGGTCTCGCGCTCGACGCGCCCGCGACGGTCGCCCGCCTCACGGGCGTGGACCTCACGCAGCCCGTGCGGCTGTGGCGCCAGCTGGTCGGCGTGCGCGAGCAGCCGCCCGTGTCCCGGGTGGACGACACCGCGCTCGAGGGTGCGCTCACCGAGCTGTCCGGGTCGCTCGTCCTGGCCCCCGTCGACGGCACCGTCGTGTTCGCCGACGGCGCGCCGCACGCGACCGAGGCGGTCGACGGCTGGGACCTCGACGTCACCGGTGCGGCCGACGTGCTCGCGGACGGCTGGCTCACGCAGCCGACGCCCGTCGAGCTCCCGACGACGGTCGTCGAGCCCGCCATCACGCAGGCGGAGACCGACCGCGTGCTCACGCAGGTCGCGCAGCCGCTCGCCGCCGCCCCGGTCACGGTGCAGGTGGCGGACCGGCAGGCGACCCTCGACGTCGCGACGCTCACCGCGAACGCGTCCTTCGCGCCGGTGGACGGCACGCTCGAGCTGCAGCTCGACGGCCAGGCGCTGACCGACGCGATGCTGTCCCAGCTGCCGGACCTGCTCACGACGGCGTCCGACGCGCGCTTCGAGTTCCAGGACGGCGCGCCCGTGATCGTCCCGGGCGTCGCCGGCACGACGCTGGACCCGGCGGGCGTGGCGTCGGCCGTCGCGACGGCCGCGACGTCGGGGACGGGCAACCGTCTCGCGACGGTGGACCTGGTCGAGAGCGACCCCGCGGAGACGACGGCCGCGCTCGAGGCGCTCGGCGTCAAGGAGGTCGTGTCGGAGTTCTCGACGCCCCTGACGAGCGAGCCGCGCCGCACGTCGAACATCTCGACGGGGCTGCGCAACATCACCGGGACGCTCGTGCGGCCGGGGGAGACGTTCAGCCTGACGGAGGCGCTCGGCCCGGTGGACGCCGCGCACGGGTTCGTGCAGGCCGGTGCGATCGTCAACGGCGAGCACGCCGACGCGTGGGGCGGCGGCCTGTCGCAGGTGTCGACCACGACGTACAACGCGGCGTACTTCGCGGGCTTCGAGGACGTCGAGCACACGCCGCACTCGGAGTGGTTCCAGCGGTACCCCGAGGGTCGTGAGGCCACGATCTTCACGGGTGTCATCGACATGAAGTGGAAGAACAACACGCCGTACGGCGCACTCGTGCAGGGGTACGTGGCCGACGGTCGCGCGACCGTGCGCATCTGGAGCACCAAGCACTTCACGGTCGAGACCGAGAAGAGCGGCCGCTCGGGCGTCGTCTCGCCGACGACCGTGTACTCGCAGTCGGCGACGTGCCAGCCGCAGAGCGCCGGCAACCCCGGCTTCACGGTGACGAACACGCGCCGCGTGTACCTCGCGGGCGAGCTGGTCGACACCGAGTCGAGGACCTGGCGGTACAAGCCGCAGAACCGCGTGGTGTGCGGCAGCCCGCCGGCGCCGGGGGCGCCCGCGACGCCCTGACGTGCGGACGGCCCGGACCGGCGGCTCAGGCCGAGCGGTCCGGGCCGTCGTCGTCCGCGCGGCCGTGGTCGTGGCCGTCGTCGTGCCGGACGTCCGCGCCGACCTCGTGCCGGGCGTCCGCGCCGCCGGGGGCGGCTGCTCGCGGCGCGCGCCGGGGCGGGGCGGGCGGCACGGTCTTCGCGCGCACGACCGCCGCGGCGGGCACGTGGACGTCGCCGCGGCGCGTGCGCACCGTGAGCCCGGCGTCGTCCACGGCGAGCACGTCGCCGAGGACGTCGGTGAACGGCGGCTCGCCGCCGTGCAGCGTGCCGGTCGGCGCACCGGCGGGCAGGTCGTCCCGCAACCGACGCACGACGACGCGCGTCCCGGGGGTCCAGTCCCGCCACGTGGCGCGCCTCACGTCGTGCACCGCGTGTCGGGGGTTGGACGGGGGCTCGTCGGGACGGTCACGTGGGGGATACTAGGTCGACCGCTGCACCCGTGGAGGACCCGCCGTGACGTATGTGATCGCCGAACCCTGCGTGGACGTCAAGGACAAGGCGTGCATCGAGGAGTGTCCGGTCGACTGCATCTACGAGGGCAAGCGGTCGCTGTACATCCACCCCGACGAGTGCGTGGACTGCGGCGCCTGCGAGCCGGTGTGCCCGGTCGAGGCCATCTACTACGAGGACGACGTCCCCGAGCAGTGGTCGTCGTACTACGAGGCCAACGTGCACTTCTTCGACGAGATCGGCTCGCCCGGCGGCGCCGCGAAGATGGGTGAGATCGCGCACGACCACCCGATCATCGCCACGCTGCCGCTGCGCGTGCACGGCGACTGACGCCGCGCACCGCGGACGACGCGCACGTGGGACTGCTGACCGGCGCGCTGCCGGACTTCCCGTGGGACTCGCTCGTGCCGCTGGCCGAGCTGGCCCGCGCGCACCCCGACGGCATCGTCGACCTGTCGGTCGGCACGCCCGTCGACCCGACGCCCGCGGTCGTGCGCGACGCGCTCGCCGCGGCCGCCGACGCGCCGGGGTACCCGACGACGCACGGCACGCGCGCGCTGCGCGAGGCGGTCGTCGACTGGTTCGCGCGCCGGCGCGGCGTGCCGGGCCTGGACGCGGACGCGGTGCTGCCGACCGTGGGCTCGAAGGAGCTCGTCGCGCTGCTGCCGTCCCTGCTGGGCCTGGGCGCCGGCGACGTCGTGCTGCACCCCGCCACGGCGTACCCGACGTACGACGTCGGTGCGCGGCTGGCGGGCGCGACGCCCGTGCCGGTCGAGGACCCGGCGGCCGTGCTCGCGCAGCGCGACGACGTGCGCCTCGTGTGGCTGAACTCGCCCGGCAACCCGGACGGGTCGGTGCTGGACGTGGCGCAGCTGCGGGCCGTGGTGGACGCGGCGCGCGCCGCGCAGGCGCGCACGGGCCGACCGGTCGTCGTGGCGTCGGACGAGTGCTACGCCGAGCTCGCGTGGGACGCGCCGTGGGCGACGGACGGCGTGCCGAGCGTGCTGGACCCGCGGGTCACGGGCGGCGACACCGCCGGGCTGCTCGCGGTGTACTCGCTGTCCAAGCAGTCGAACCTCGCGGGCTACCGGGCCGCGTTCGTCGCGGGCGACGGCGCGCTGGTCGCGGGTCTGCTCGAGACGCGCAAGCACGCGGGGATGATCGTGCCGGCTCCCGTGCAGGCGGCGATGACGGTCGCGCTCGGGGACGACGCGCACGTCGCGGAGCAGCGCGAGCGCTACCGGCGCCGGCGGGGTGCCCTGCGGGCCGGTCTCGAGGCCGCGGGGTACGTCGTCGACCGCTCGCACGCGGGGCTGTACCTGTGGGTGCGGCCCGACGGCGGGTTCCAGGACTCGTGGACGACGGTGCGCGACCTCGCGTCGCTGGGCGTGCTGGTGGCGCCCGGCGCGTTCTACGGCGCGGCGGCCGCGGGTCACGTGCGGGTCGCGCTGACGGCGTCCGACGAGCGCGTCGCGCAGGCCGCGGCCCGGCTGTCCGGCGCGTGAGCCGGCGGGTCGCGCGTCGCGTGCGCGCGGCCCGCGGCCCGACGCCCTACTCCCTGTGAGGCGTGTCACATACGGACCAAGGTCCGTTCGCACGGTCGTCACGACGCCGGATTCGCAGGTACCGTCACTGCGGGCCGACGAGGGTCACCACCGCGCGCCGGCCACCGAAGATGGTCGCGGCGCACCCGCCGGGGCCGGTCGCACGCTCGTCGGCGCAGGAAGGAACACCATGTCGGACGTCGTCACCGCACCGGTGCAGGCCCCCGTCCAGCTCGTGGTCGGCGGGGAGGCCCACGACCTGCCCGTGGTCCCCGCGACCGAGGGCAACGACGGCATCGTCGTCTCGTCGCTGCTGCGCGACACCGGCATGGTCACCGTGGACCCCGGGTTCATGAACACCGCGTCCTGCGAGTCGCAGATCACCTACATCGACGGCGACGCGGGCATCCTGCGCTACCGCGGCTACCCGATCGAGCAGCTCGCCGAGCACTCGTCGTTCCTCGAGGTCGCGTACCTGCTCATCAACGGCGAGCTGCCGACGCCCGACGCGCTCAGCTCGTTCGAGGAGCGCGTCAACCGGCACACGCTCGTCCACGAGGACTTCCGCACGTTCCTCGGCTCGTTCCCGCGCGGCGCGCACCCGATGACGGTCATGGCGTCGGCGCTCAACGCGCTGTCGACGTTCTACCCGGAGTCGCTCGACCCGTTCGACCCCGAGACCGTCGAGCTCGCGACGGTCCTCATCCTCGCCAAGACGCGCACGATCACGTCCTACGTGCACCGCACCGCCAAGGGTGAGCCGCTGCTGTACCCGGACTACTCGCGCGGATACGTCGAGGACTTCCTGCGCATGACGTTCGCGGTGCCCTACCAGCAGTGGGACCCGGACCCGGTCGTCGTCAACGCGCTCGACAAGCTGCTGATCCTGCACGCCGACCACGAGCAGAACTGCTCCACGTCGACCGTCCGCATCGTCGGCTCGAGCCACGCCAACGTGTACGCGTCGGTCGCGGCCGGCATCAACGCGCTCTCGGGCCCGCTGCACGGCGGCGCGAACGAGGCCGTGCTGCGCATGCTCGACCAGATCAAGGCGAACGGCGGCGACGCCACCGACTTCATGCGCCGCGTGAAGAACAAGGAGGACGGCGTCCGCCTCATGGGCTTCGGCCACCGGGTCTACAAGAACTACGACCCGCGTGCCGCGATCGTGAAGCAGAGCGCCCACGAGGTGCTGCAGGCGCTCGGCAGCACCGACGAGCTGCTCGACATCGCGATGGGCCTCGAGGAGATCGCGCTGCACGACGACTACTTCGTCTCGCGCAAGCTGTACCCGAACGTCGACTTCTACACGGGTCTCATCTACAAGGCGATGGGCTTCTCGGAGCAGATGTTCACGCCGCTGTTCGCGCTGGGCCGCATGCCCGGCTGGATCGCCCAGTGGCGCGAGATGATGAACGACCCGCAGACCAAGATCGGGCGCCCGCGCCAGGTCTACACGGGCGCCACCGAGCGCGCGTACGTGCCCGTCACCGACCGCTGACGGTGGGCGGCGCCCGCGTGCCGGGCGCCGCGGGTCAGCCCGTGACCGTCACCCGCACCTGACCGGTCGGCAGCGCGGGCGCACCGGTCGGGCGCCACGTCGGGTCCTCGCGCGACCACCGCTGGTCGGCGACGGTCACCGCGTCGGCGCCCGTGTCGCGCGCGACCGCGACGGCCCACTGCGCGAGCCCCCACGCGGCGCGCGGCACGTCCTGCGGCGCGATCGAGGTCGCGTCGAGGTCGACCGTCGACGCCGTGCCCTCCGGTCCGTCCGCGAGCGTCACCACGGCGGGCAGGTCGCCCCAGTCCCGCGCGACGCGGTCGGTGACAGGCCCGGTGCCGGTCGGCGTCTCGACGGGCCGCAGCGTGCAGCGCAGCGCGGCGGGCGAGAAGCCGGTCAGCGCCGAGGCCCACGCGCGCGACCGGGCCTCGTGCTGCGCGTACGCGTCGGGGAAGCCGCTGCGCTGCACGGCCTGCGCGGCCTGCGTGACCGGCATGTCCTGGTAGCCCGCGACCTTCTCGAGCCCGTCGTAGAACTTGGTCGTCGAGTAGACGGGGTCCATGATCTGCTCGACCGTGCCCCAGCCCTGCGACGGGCGCTGCTGGAACAGCCCGATCGAGTCGCGGTCGCCGTAGTCGATGTTCTCGAGGCGCGACTCCTGCAGCGCGGTCGCGAGGCCGATGGTCACGGCGCGCGCCGGCAGGCCGCGCCGCACGGCGAGCGACGAGACGAGCGCGGCGTTCTGCGCCTGGTCGGGGCTCAGGCTCCAGTCGGTGCCGTCGAGGTGCGCCACGCAGCGCTCG
The DNA here is from genome assembly GCF_001552375.1 of Cellulomonas iranensis NBRC 101100 = JCM 18110. GTDB lineage: Bacteria > Actinomycetota > Actinomycetes > Actinomycetales > Cellulomonadaceae > Cellulomonas > Cellulomonas iranensis. The sequence goes on from NZ_BCRB01000020.1 coordinate 46,025, forward strand.
GCGACGGGGCGCTCCGGGCGGGCGCGGTCGAGCAGCGCGACGACCCCCGCGACGCCCAGCCCCACGACGAGCACCGCGAGGACGGCGACGCCGAGCGCGGGCAGGCAGCCGCCACGACGACGGCGCCTGCGGGGTCGGGCCACGGCGTCAGTTCGCGTGCAGGGCCGCGTTGAGGTGCACCCCGGCGCCCGACCGCGCGACGGCCTCGACCTCGCCCGTGCGCGAGTTGCGGCGGAACAGCACGTTGTCGGCCCCGGCCAGCGCACGGGCCTTCACGACGCGCACGTCGCCGTCGTCGACGGCGCCCTCGACGTCGAACCCGACGAGCCGCACCTTGGTGCCGGCCGTCACGTAGAGCCCCGCCTCGACCACGCAGTCGTCGCCGAGCGGGATGCCGAGGCCCGAGTTGGCGCCCAGCAGCGAGCGCTCACCGATCGACACGACCTCGCGGCCACCGCCGGACAGCGTGCCCATGATCGACGCGCCGCCGCCGACGTCCGACCCGTCGCCGACGACGACGCCGGCCGAGATGCGGCCCTCGACCATCGACGTGCCCAGCGTGCCCGCGTTGAAGTTGACGAACCCCTCGTGCATGACGGTCGTGCCCGGTGCGAGGTGGGCGCCCAGCCGGACGCGGTCGGCGTCCGCCACGCGCACGCCCGACGGCAGCACGTAGTCGACCATGCGCGGGAACTTGTCGACGCCGTACACGGTCGCCGTCGTGCCGGTGGCGGCGCGCAGCCGCAGCCGGGTGGCCTCGAAGTCGTCGACCGCGCACGGGCCCCGGTCGGTCCACACGACGTTCGGCAGCGCCGCGAACAGGCCGTCGAGGTTCTGCCCGTGCGGTGCGACGAGCCGGTGCGAGAGCAGGTGCAGGCGCAGGTAGGCGTCGGCCGTGCCGGCGGGGGGCGCGTCGAGGTCGACGACGGTCGCGACGAGGCGCACGTGCACGCGGCGCGCGGCGTCGTGGCGCTCGCACGCCGCGAGGTCGGCCGGCGCGTGCTCGTGCACGGACGCCGCGTCGTCGGCGACGAGGGTCGCGGGCGGCTCGCCCAGGGCGGGCGCCGGGTACCAGACGTCGAGGGTCGTGCCGGACTCGGTGACGGTGGCCAGGCCGAGGCCCCAGGCCGTGCGGTCGGTCATGGCGCCAGCCTACGGCGCCCCCACGTCCGCACGGCGGCCCGTCCGCGGTGCGGGAGGCGCAGGCGCGTAGGGTCGGCGCCGTGGCTGCCGACGACCTGCTCGACCTGTCCGCCGACGTCGTGACGCTCACGCGCCAGGTGTGCGACCTGCCGTCCGTGAGCGGTGACGAGACGCGCCTCGCGGACGCGGTCGAGGCCGCGCTGCGCGCGTACCCGCACCTGGAGGTGCTGCGCGACGGCGACACCGTGGTCGCGCGCACGCACCTGGGGCGCGAGCGGCGCGTGGTCGTCGCGGGCCACCTCGACACGGTGCCGCTCGCGGGGAACCTGCCGACGCGCCTCGAGGGTGACGTGCTGTGGGGTCGGGGCACGGTCGACATGAAGGGCGGCGTGGCCGTCGCGCTGTCCCTCGCCGCGTCGCTCACAGCGCCGGTGCACGACGTGACGTGGGTGTTCTACGACCATGAGGAGGTCGCGTCCGAGCTCAACGGCCTGGGTCGCGTCGTGCGGCACCACCCCGAGTGGCTCGCCGCGGACTTCGCGGTGCTCGGCGAGCCCAGCGACGGCGGACTCGAGGGCGGCTGCAACGGCACGCTGCGCGTCGAGGTGCGTCTGGCGGGCGTCGCGGCGCACTCGGCGCGCGCGTGGGTCGGCGTCAACGCGGTGCACGCCGCGGGCGAGGTGCTGCGCCGGCTCGAGGCGTACGAGCCCGCGACGGTCGAGGTCGACGGGCTCGCGTACCGCGAGAGCCTCAACGCGGTCCTCATCAGCGGCGGCGTCGCGACCAACGTCATCCCCGACGCGTGCGTCGTCACGGTCAACTACCGGTTCGCGCCGTCGCGGTCGGTCGACGAGGCCGTGGCGCACGTGCGCGACCTGTTCGCGGGCTACGACATCGAGGTCACCGACGCGGCCGCGGGCGCCCGCCCCGGGCTCGACGTGCCCGCCGCGCAGGACTTCGCGGCCGCGGTCCTCGCGGTGACCGGGGGCAGCCCGGCGCCCAAGTACGGCTGGACGGACGTCGCGCGGTTCAGCGAGCTCGGGGTGCCCGCCGTGAACTTCGGGCCCGGCGACCCGCTGCTCGCGCACAAGGACGACGAGCGCGTGCCCGTCGCGCAGATCGAGCTGTGCCACCGCGCGCTGCGCGCGTGGCTCACGGGCGAGCAGCCGGACGGCCCCGGCACGGCCTGACGCGGCGTCCCCGGGCCTGCGGCGAGCGGCGCGCTTCCCGCCGCGACGCGTCCCACCTGCACCTAGGCTCGGGGCCATGACCCACGAGACGTCGGCACCCGCACCGGAGTACCGCCGCGGCCCCGTGCTGCTGCGGCGCGACCAGATCCCCGCCACGACCTCCGACCAGCGGCTGCTGTCGCGCGGCGAGGGCGCCTCCTGGCTGCACTCGGACCCCTGGCGCGTCATGCGGATCCAGAGCGAGTTCGTCGAGGGGTTCGGCGCGCTGGCCGAGGTCGGGCCCGCCGTGAGCGTGTTCGGCTCGGCACGCGTCAAGCCGGGCGACCCGTACTACGCGATGGCGCAGGACGTCTCGCGCGGCCTCGTCGACGCGGGGTACGCGGTGATCACGGGCGGCGGCCCCGGGATCATGGAGGCGGCCAACAAGGGTGCCGCCGACGCCGAGGGGCTGTCGATCGGCCTCGGGATCGAGCTGCCGTTCGAGCAGGGCATGAACCGGTGGGTCGACCTCGGCGTCAACTTCCGCTACTTCTTCGCCCGCAAGACGATGTTCGTCAAGTACTCCGAGGGCTTCGTCGTGCTGCCCGGCGGTTTCGGCACGTTCGACGAGCTGTTCGAGGCGCTCACGCTCGTCCAGACCCACAAGGTCACGGGCTTCCCGATCGTGCTGCTCGGCGGCGACTACTGGGACGGGTTGCTCGCGTGGCTGCGGGGACCGGTCCTCGAGAACGGCATGATCGCCGCCGCCGACGTCGACCTGCTGCACGTCGCGTCGACCGCCGAGGAGGCCGTCGACGTCGTCGTGCGGCGCAACGCCGAGATCCGTGCCGAGGAGGCTGCGGCCGCCGAGGCGACCGAACGGGCGAACCACGAGGCGCAGGTCGCCGGCGGCGGCCCGGTCCCGGAGCCCGTCGGCGGCGAGCCGCAGGACGAGCAGCTCGCCGGCGGCGGGTGGTGACGAGCGGCCCGCTGCCCGGCGTCCCCGCCGGTGCGACGCCGCTGCGGCTGCGCGGTCGGACGTTCGCGCCCGACCGGCCCGTCGTCATGGCGGTCGTCAACCGCACGCCGGACTCGTTCTACGCCGCGGCGCGCTACCGCGACGACGACGTCGACGCGGCCGTCGACAGGGCCGTCGAGCAGGGCGCCGACGTGCTGGACGTCGGGGGCGTGCGGGCGGGCCGCGGTCCGGCGGTCGACGAGGCCGAGGAGGTCGCGCGCGTCGTGCCCGTCGTCGAGCGCGTGCGCGCGCGGCACCCGGAGCTGCTGGTGAGCGTGGACACGTGGCGCGCGGGCGTCGCGCGCGCGGTCGCCGACGCGGGTGCCGACCTGCTCAACGACACGTGGGCGGGGCACGACCCGGGGCTCGTCGAGGTCGCCGCCGAGCGGGGGCTCGGCGTCGTGTGCTCGCACACCGGCGGCGCGACGCCGCGCACCGACCCGTTCCGCGTCACGTACCCCGCGCCGCCGGGCGTCGACCCGCTCGACGGCGTCGTCGACGACGTGGTCCGCACGCTGACGGCCGCGGCCGCGCGGGCGGTCGCGCTCGGGGTCGACCCCGCCGCGGTGCTCGTCGACGCGACGCTCGACTTCGGCAAGACCACGTGGCACTCGCTGCACCTGCTCAGAAGCACCCCGCAGATCGTGCAGATCGGGCACCCTGTGCTCATGGCGATCTCGCGCAAGGACCTGGTGGGGGAGACGCTCGACCTGCCGCCCGACGAGCGGCTCGAGGGCACGCTCGCCGCGACGGCGGTCGCGGCGTGGCTCGGTGCGCGCGTGTTCCGCGTGCACGACGTCGCGGCGACGCGGCGCACGCTCGACATGGTCGCGGCGATCCGCGCCGAGCGGGCGCCCGCGGTCGCGCTGCGGGGCATGGTGTGAGCGCGGCGCAGGGCGGGCACGGCGACGGCGCCGTGGCCGCCGCGGACGCGACCGGGCACGACGCCGCGCCGGAGCGGCGGCCCGCGGGGTGGTGGGAGCGCGTCCGTGCGTGGCCCTGGTGGGTGCACGTGCTGCTCGTGTTCGCCGCGTCGCGGCTGCTCGCGGGCGTGGTCTTCGTGTGGACGTCGACGGTCCAGGAGGCGAACCTCTGGACCGACGCCAACCCGCCGTACCAGGAGTACGTCGCGCTCATGTACGACGGCGGCTGGTACCGGCAGATCGCCGAGAGCGGCTACCCCGCGGAGCTCCCGCGCGACGCGCAGGGGCTCGTGCAGCAGAACCCCTGGGCCTTCTTCCCGCTCTACCCGATGCTCGTGCGGGGCCTCATGGCGCTCACGGGCGGCTCGTGGGTCGTCGTGGCGCCGACCGTCTCGCTCGTGCTCGCGGCCGCGGCCGCGCTGGTCGTGCACGAGGTGGTCCGGCAGGGTGCGCCTCGCGCGGTCGCGGCGCGGCCCGGGCTGCCGCTCGCGTCGGTCGCGCTGGTCTGCGCGTTCCCGACGGCCGCGGTCCTGCAGGTGGCGTACACCGAGTCCGCCGCGCTGCTGTTGGTCGCGACGTCGCTGCTGCTGATCGTGCGGCGGCAGTACGGCTGGGCCGCGCTCGCGGTCGTGGCGCTCGGCTTCACGCGCGCGGTCGCGCTGCCGATGGCCGTCGTCGTGGTGGTCCACGCGGGTGTGCGCTGGTGGCGTGCGCGCCGCGGCGAGGACACGTTCGGGCGGCGCGACGGCCTCGGCCTCGCCGGGCTCGCGGTCGCGGCGGGGGTGTCGGGCGTCGCGTGGCCGGCCGTCTGCGGCTGGGCGACGGGGGTGCCGGACGGCTACCTGCAGACGCAGGAGGCGTGGCGCGGCATCCGCGAGGTGACGCCGTTCTACGGCTGGACGTACGTGCCGCAGTTCTGGTTCGGCGACGCCGGGCCGTGGCTCGTCGCGGCCGGTGCGGCGCTCGTGCTGGCGGTGCTGCTGGTGCCGGCCGCGTGGCGCGTCGGGCCCGAGCTGCACGCGTGGTCGGCCGCGTACGTGCTGTACATCGTCGCGGTCATCGAGCCGGGCTCGAGCCTCGCGCGGTTCCTGCTGCTCGCGTTCCCGCTGGCAGCGGTCACGGCCGGGGTAGTGACGCGGCCCCCGTGGGCGCGTCGGCTGTGGTTCGGCGCCGTCCTCGTGCTCATGCTGGGGCTGCAGGTGCTGTGGATCCGCCAGATGTGGGAGTTCAACCCGCACGGCGACTGGCCGCCGTGAGCGGTCCGTGGTGCGGGCACCGGGGCGGTGTCCGCCCTCGGTGAACTAGGATGGTCGGCGGACAACCGGCTGACCAGTGAGGTTGCCGGGGCCGCCGACGAACGTCGGACGGCCGTAGACGAGGCGAAGGAGAGGCCGCATGGCCGCGATGAAGCCGAGGACCGGCGACGGACCGCTCGAGGTGACCAAGGAGGGTCGCGGCATCGTCATGCGCGTCCCGCTCGAGGGTGGCGGACGGCTGGTGGTCGAGCTCAACGCGACCGAGGCCGCCGAGCTGGGCGAGGCATTGTCCTCCGTCGTCGGCTGACGACCGCCGCATGAGCCCTCGCTCCACCGGCACCGCCGCCCTGCGCACGCCGCCGCTCGTCACGCTGCACGGCGCCACCGTCGTCGACTCCCCGCTCCTCACGGACGGGTCGGTCGACGCGGTGGCCGTGCAGGTCGCCCCGCCGCGGCCGGGCGACGACGCGCTGCAGCCCCGCTCGGGGACGCCGCAGGCGGCGGCGCGGTACGGCGTCGACCTCGCCGAGCTGGCGGAGCGCGCCGGGCTCACGGGTGCGGCGGGCGAGGCGTTCACGGTGCACCTGCCGCTGCCCGTCGGGTCGTCCGTCGCGCTGCCGTGGGCGGGGCTGCCGCCGCGGCTCGTGCTCGTGGGCGTCGGCGACGAGAGCCCGACGGCGCTGCGCCGTGCGGGTGCGGCGCTCGCACGCGCGACGCGCGACCTGGGCCGGGTCGCGACGACCGTCGGCGCGCAGACCCACCACGACGCCGCCGGCGCCGCACGTGCCGCGCGCGCGGTCGTCGAGGGCTACCTGCTCGCGGCGTACACGACGCCGCGCGTCACGGCCGAGCCGCCGACCGCGCGCGCCGCCGAGCTCGTGCTGCTCGGGCGGGACGGCGACGAGGTGGCGACGGCCGTCGAGGCCGCCCGCACCGGGGCCACCGCGACGTGGCTCGTGCGCGACCTCGCCAACACGCCCTCGAACGTCAAGGACCCGGCGTGGCTCGCGGACCGTGCGCGCCGGCTCGGCACGGACGCGGGGCTCGAGGTCCAGGTGCTCGGCCCGCGCGAGCTCGCCGCGGGCGGGTTCGGCGGGATCCTCGCGGTGGGCGGCGGTTCCGCCTCGCCGCCGCGCCTCGTGCGGCTCACGTACACGCCGGAGGGCGGCGGGGGCCGGCACGTCGTCGTCGTGGGCAAGGGCATCACCTACGACACGGGCGGTCTGTCGATCAAGCCGCGCGAGGCCATGGTGCCCATGAAGACGGACATGGCCGGTGCCGCGGTCGCGCTCGCGACCGTCCTCGGTGCCGCGCGCTCTCGCGTGCCGCACCGCGTGACCGCCGTGCTGCCGCTCGCCGAGAACCACGTCGGCGCCGCCTCCTACCGGCCCGGCGACGTGCTGACGCTGCACGGCGGCACGACCGTCGAGATCGCCAACACCGACGCCGAGGGGCGCCTGGTGCTCGCCGACGCGCTCGCGTGGGCCGACGCGACGCTCGAGCCCGACGTGCTCCTCGACGTCGCGACGCTCACGGGCGCCGCGAGCCTCGGCCTCGGCAAGCAGCACGCCGCGCTGTACGGCACCGACGACGCCCTCGTCGCCGCGCTCGCCGCCGCGGGTGAGCGCACGGGCGAGCTCGCCTGGCCGATGCCGCTCGTCGCGGACTACGCCGAGGCCGTGCACTCGTCCGTCGCCGACCTGCGGCACGTGCCGCAGGACCGCACGATCGGCGGCGGCTCGATCACCGCGGCCCTGTTCCTGCAGCGCTTCGTCGGCGAGCGGACCTGGGCCCACCTCGACATCGCCGGCCCTGCACGGGCGACCGCCGACAAGCACGAGGTCACCGAGGGCGCGACCGGCTACGGCGCCCGGCTGCTCCTGGAGTACCTGGACGCGCTGGTCTGACGCGTGCCCGCGCCGCCCCCCGGCGGGGGAGCGGTCAGCGTCGCACGGCCACCAGCAGGCCGTCGCCCGTGGGCAGCAGCGCGGGCACCAGGCGCTCGTCCGCACGGACCTGCCGGCCGACGTCCCGCACGGTCGTCGTGGTCTCGTCGCGGCGCGCCGGGTCGGCGACGCGGTCGTACCAGAGCGCGTCGTCCACGACCAGCACGCCGCCCGGGCGCAGCAGCCGCACGGCCTGCTCGACGTAGCCCGGGTAGCCCTCGACGTCGGCGTCGACGACGACCATGTCGTAGCCGCCGTCGGTCAGGCGCGGCAGCACGTCCAGCGCGCGGCCCGAGATCGCGCGCGTGCGCGTGCTGCGGACGCCCTCCTCGGCGAACGCCTCCTTGGCGGCGCGCTGGTGCTCGAGCTCGATGTCGATCGTCGTGAGCACGCCGTCCGCGGGCATGCCGCGCAGCAGGTAGAGCGAGCCGACGCCGGCACCGGTGCCGACCTCGACGACCGCGCGCGCCTGCACCGCGGCCGCCAGCACGCGCAGCGCCGCACCCGCACCGGGGGCCACGGGGGTGCACCCGAGGTGCGACGCGCGCTCGCGGGCCCGCAGCAGCACGTCGTCCTCGTCGAGGAACTCCTCGCAGTACACCCAGCTCTGGGCCTTGTCGGTGGAGATGTCGGCCTCCTCGTCGTGCGCCCCGGGCGGGGGCGTCCCTGCCGGTCAGCGTAGTCCCGGGTGCGTCGGCCGTCGGTCACCGCGCGCGCGTGGCGGACGGGCGCGCACGGGTTCGCCCACGACGAACACGGGTCGAGGTCCTGGCGTCGACCTGGGACACTGGTGGTCAGCGTCCCGACCCGGAGAGAACCCACGCACATGAGCGATCAGCCCGCCGACTGGCAGGCACCGTCGTGGGAGGAGATCGTCCGCGAGCACTCGGCGCGCGTCTACCGTCTCGCGTACCGCCTGACCGGCAACCGGCACGACGCCGAGGACCTCACGCAGGAGACGTTCGTGCGGGTCTTCCGGTCGCTGCACACGTACAGCCCCGGCACGTTCGAGGGGTGGTTGCACCGCATCACGACCAACCTGTTCCTCGACCAGGCGCGCCGCCGCCAGCGCGTGCGGATCGAGACCATCGGGGACGACACCGAGCGCTGGGCCTCGCCCGACGCGCTCGCGACGCCCGAGCGCGCGTTCGAGAACGGGAACCTCGACCACGACGTGCAGCGCGCGCTCGACGCGCTGCCGCCCGAGTACCGCGCGGCCGTCGTGCTGTGCGACATCGAGGGGCTGTCGTACGAGGAGATCGCCGTCACGCTGGGCATCAAGCTCGGCACCGTGCGCTCGCGGATCCACCGGGCCCGTGCCCGGCTGCGGGTCGCGCTCGAGCACCGGCGGCCGTCCGCCGCGACGTCCGCCGACCCGGACGCGTCCCTGCCGGGGGTCGTGACCGGCACGGCGGACGCCCCCGCGGGGGTGGCCCGATGATGCACCTCGGCTCGCGCATCAGCGCGCTCGTGGACGGGCAGCTCGACCCCGCCGCGACCGAGCGCGCGCTCGCGCACGTCGCGCTGTGCGGTGCGTGCGCGCGCGAGCTGGCCGACGCGCGTGCCGCGCGGCGCGCGCTCGCGGCCGCGGAGCCGGTGCAGCCCACCGAGGACCTCACGGCCCGTCTGCTCTCGCTGTCCGCGCAGGGGGCGCCGCCGGACGCGCCCCGGTGCGACCCGTTCGCCGTCGGCGGCGGCGCCGCGCTGCCCGTCGCGGCCACGCGTGCGCTGCGCGGCGACGTCGTCGCGCGCCGTTCACCCGTGCGCCTCGTGGTGGGCTCGGTGGCGGGGCTGGGCGCGGTCGCCGCGAGCCTGTTCGTCCTCGGCGGCCGTCCCGTCGTGACCCCCACGAGCCACCCCGCGGCGGTGCTCGGGCTCCTCGCGCACCCGTCGGCCGTCGCGGTCGACGGACGCACGCTGCGTGCCGACGACGACACCGTGTCGCGGCTGCGCGGCCAGGGGTGGACGTTCCCGCAGAGCCTGCCCACCGACTGGCGCGTCGCGGGGATCCGCTGGTCGCCTGGCGACGTCGACACGCTCGAGGTCGACGTCGCGGGCCCCGACGGCACGTTCGTGGTGACGGAGCAGCAGGGACGCCTCGACACCGACGCGCTCGCGGGCGCCCCCGTCCGCGAGATCGGCGGTCGCGAGGTCCACGTGCTGTCGTACGAGCCCTGGCACGTCGCGTGGCAGTCCGAGGCGACGGTCGTGCAGGTCGTCGCCGCGCAGGACGACGGCGACGTCGACGCGCTCGTCGCGGCCTTCCCGGCCGGCGGCTACGACGACACCATGACCGGGCGCATCGGCCGCGGCTGGCAGACCGTGTCGACGGTGTGGGAGCGCCCGTGAGCGACGCCGACGGGACGCGTCCCGCCGAGCCGGCGGCCACCGGTCCCGTGCCCGCCCCGGCGCCGTCCGCGCCGCTGTTCGCGGCCCCGTCGTCGTACCGGCACGTCGCGCGCCCGACCGCCGCGGACGCGCCGGTCGCGCACGCCGCACCCGTCCCCGGCGCGCACCCCGGGTACGCACCCGTGCCGCCCGCGACGGCCCCGGGGCACGCGTCGCCCGTGCCGCTCGGCCCGCCGACACCCGGCGGCGGCGCCGCCGCGCCGCAGGTCGTCCGCCGCCGG
>NZ_BCRB01000021.1 GCF_001552375.1 Cellulomonas iranensis NBRC 101100 = JCM 18110
GGCCGACACCCGGTGCGGCCACCCCGCCGGCGGGGTGGCCGCCCGCGGGGTCGGACGCGCCGCCGCCGACCGCAGCGGCGTCCCCGCTCACGGCCGGGGGCAGCGCCGCCGCGAGCGCACCCAGCACCTGAGCCGGCGTCGGCACGCCCTCGGCCCGCGTCACGACCCGCCCGTCGGCGTCGAGCACGACGACGGTCGGGGTGCTCACGACCCGCAGCGCGGCCGCGAGCCCGGGCGCGTCCGCGACGTCGACCTCGACGTGCCGCACACCGGGCACCGAACCTGCCACACGCGCGAGCACGCGACGCGTCGCGCGGCACGGCGCGCAGAACGCGGTCGACACCTGCAGGAGCGTCGCCCGCTCCCCCCGCGGCCCGCCGAGGTCGTGCGCCGTGAGCGTCAGCGGCTCGGTCACGCGGGCAGCGCGGCCAGGTCGACGTCCAGCTCGGCGACGAGCGTCGCGGGGCCGGCGAGCTCGGCCTGCCCGTCGGCGTGCAGCGTGACGCGCACCGTGCCGCCCGGCACGTCGACGAGCCACACGTCCGGCGCCTGGTCCCCGCCCCACGCGCGGACCGCGGCGGCCGCGGCGACCGCCCCCGTGCCGCACGACCGGGTCTCCCCCACGCCGCGCTCGTGCACGCGCATGCGCACGTGCCCCCGCGGGTGACCGTCGGGTCCGGCCTCCTCGCCCAGCGGCACGACGAGCTCGACGTTGGTGCCGTCGTGCGGCACGGGAGCGACCTCGGGAGCGGTCGTGAGGTCGGCGCGCGCGAGGTCGGCGCCGTCCGCGAGCACGACCACCGTGTGCGGGTTGCCGACGTCGACCGACAGGCCCGGCCGCGTGACCGCGAGGCCCGCGACGTCGACGTGCGCGTCACCGCCGTCGGACACCGCGGTCGCACCGCCGGGCAGCGTCACGGCTCCCATGCCGACCGCGAACCACAGCCCCTCGCCGACGTCGGCGGGGACGAGGGCGACCGTCCGCAGCCCGGCGCGGGTGCCCACGTCGAGCGGGCCCGCGGCCGGGTCCCACAGCCCCAGGCGCTGCGCGTACGCCGCGAACACCCGCACGCCGTTGCCGCACATCTGCGCGACCGACCCGTCGGCGTTGCGGTAGTCCATGAACCAGCGCGCGGCGCGCGCCGCGGCGGGGGCGTCGTCGACGTGCGCGGTCGCGACGAGCCGGATCACGCCGTCACCGCCGACGCCCGCACGCCGCTCGCACAGCGCACGCACGAGCGCGGGCGTGAGGTCGAGCGCGCCGTCGCGGTCGTCGAGCAGCACGAAGTCGTTCTGCGTGCCGTGGCCCTTGGTGGCCACCAGGCGTCCGGCCGGCGGGGCGGCGGTCGGCGTGGCGGTGGTCGTGGCGGTCACGACCCCAGCGTACGGCGGGCGGGCGCGTCGACCACGGGGGCGTCCAGCCGCCCGGCGTCGGCCGCCGCGACCACGTCGAGCGCGCGCGCCACGAGGTCCGGGTCCCGGGCGTCGAGCCACGTGACGCGGGGGTCCCGGCCGAACCAGCCCATCTGCTTGCGGGCGAGCCGGCGCGTGCCCGCGGCGGTCGCGGCGCGCGCCTGCGCGCCGTCGAGCTCGCCCGCGAGCTCGGCGAGCGCCTGCGCGTAGCCGACCGCGCGGGACGCCGTGCGACCCAGCCCGTGGGCCGCGAGCGCGCGCACCTCGTCCAGCAGACCCGCGTCCCACATGCGCTCGACGCGCCGCGCGATGCGCTCGTCGAGGGCCGCGCGGTCGCAGTCCAGCCCGATCTGCACCGCGGGCACCTCATACTCGTGCCGCGGCAGGCTCGCGGAGTACGGCCGCCCGGTGAGCGTCACGACCTCGAGCGCGCGCACGAGCCGGCGGGCGTTGCGCGGGCCGATGCTCTCGGCGGCCGCCGGGTCGACGGCCGCGAGCTCGGCGTGCAGCGCGCGCGCCCCCTCGGTCTCGACGCGCTCCTCGAGCGCGGCGCGCACCGCCGCGTCCGTGCCGGGGAACTCCATGCGGTCGAGCAGCGCGCGCACGTACAGCCCCGACCCGCCCACCGCGACGGCGCGCACGTCGCGGCGCGCCAGGTCGGCGAGCACCGCGCGCGCCTGCACCTGGTAGTCCGCGACCGAGGCCTCGTCGCGCGGGTCGAGCACGTCGAGCAGGTGGTGGGGCACGCCGCGCCGCTCGGCGGGCGCGAGCTTGGCCGTGCCGACGTCCATGCCGCGGTACAGCTGCATCGCGTCGGTGTTGACGACCTCGCCCCCCAGCGCGAGGGCGAGCTCGAGCGCGAGGTCCGACTTGCCGGTCGCCGTGGGGCCGACGAGCGCCACGACGAGGCTCACGACGCCGCCCGCCACAGCACGGCGGCGTGGGCCGCGCCGCGCCAGACCGTCGCCAGCCGCACCTCGGGTGCGGGCCCCTCGTCGCGCGCCGTCGCCGCGCGGGCGTCGAGCGCGCCCACCAGCACCTGCCAGGGCGCCCAGCCCGTCACCGCGAGCGCCGCGGCGGTCGCCGGGTCGAGCGCGGCCAGCGCGCGACGCGCGGGTCCCGCACCGTCCGCGAGCGCGCGCAGCAGGGCGTCGTCCAGGTCGTCGGCGCGCGGGTCGCCGGGCAGGGGGGCGTCGTCGCCGTGGCGTGCCGACCCGGACCCGACCACGACGAGGGCGGTCGACGGGTCGGCGCCCAGCGCGGCGCCGAGCGCTCGCAGCGCGCCCGCGGGCCCGGGGGCGACCTCGACCGCGTGCAGCCGCTCGGCCCGCGTACCCGCCGCGAGCGCGAGCCGCAGCCCGACGACCGTCCCGGTCGCGGCGCCGCCGACCGCGGCGTCCGGCGCACCGGGGGCCGGGCGCAGCCGCACGGTCGGCACGGGCTCCCGCAGCAGGTGGTCCGGCACGCCCGCCGCACCGGCGCCGAGCGGGACGTCGCCGGTCAGCGCGCGGTCGCGCGCGCCCGGGGCGACCACCACGACGCGCTCGGCACCCGCCACCGCGTCCGCCACGACCGCGCCGGCCGCGGCACGCAGCGCGCGCAGCGCGGCCTCGTCGGGGCCGCGGCCGGCGGCACCCGGCAGCAGCAGCACGGTGTCGGGGACGAGGGCGGCGGCGAGCACGGACCGACCGTAACGCGTGCCACGTCCGCGACCGGCGCCCCGCCCCGCGCGTCGTCGGCGGTGCCAGGTAGGGTCGGCCGCATGGGGTGGTTCCGTCTGCGCGCTGCGCGCTGGAGGGCTCGTACGCGTCCCGCACCCGTGCGCGACGCGAGCTCCGTCGACGACCGCGAGCTGCACGACCGCGTGTCCGAGCTGCTCGTGCGCGAGCTCGGCGGCGCCGACGCGGCGACCCGGGCACCGGCACCCGTGTCCCCCGCGCGCATCGCGTCGTGGATGTCCGACAACCAGTTCTCCTACTTCGTCGACAACGACGGCGACCTCGGGGGGCTGTGGCGCGGACGGCTGTTCTACTTCTTCCTCTTCGGGGAGCAGTCCGAGATCCTCCAGGTCCGCGGGCAGTGGCACCGCGAGCTCGCGATCGAGCGCCTCGAGGAGGTGCTCGACCTGTGCAACGAGTGGAACGCCGAGCGGATCTGGCCCAAGGCGTACGCGCGCGTGCGCGACAACGGTCGCGTGCACGTGGTCTCCGAGGTCGCGACGGACCTCGAGCACGGCGCGACGGACGCCCAGCTCAGCCAGCTGCTGTTCTGCGGCCTGTCGACGGGCAGCATGCTGTTCGACGCGCTCGACGAGCGGTACCCCGACCCCGCGGGGACGGCCCCGTGAGCGCCCCGGGCTGGCTGCTGCGCGTGCTCGGCGGGCTGCCCAAGCCCACGAAGACGCGCCCCCAGGACGACGAGCCGCCGCAGCCCCTGACGCGCGACCGCGTCGCGGACTACCTGCTGGGGCGCGGGTACCGGTTCGTGATCGACGAGGACGGCGACCTCACCGGCACGTGGGACGGCAGCCGGTTCTGGTTCCTGCTGCTCGGCGAGCAGTCCGAGATCCTGCAGGTGCGCGGACGCTGGCACCGCACGCTGCCGGTCGAGCAGCGCCGCGCGGTCGCGCTGGCCATCAACGACTGGAACCGCGAGCGCATCTGGCCCAAGGCGTACGTCCGCGAGGAGGAGGGCGAGCTCGCGGTGTACGCCGAGGTCTCGGCGGACCTCGAGCAGGGCGTCACCGACCTGCAGCTCGCGCAGCTGCTCGCGTGCGGCCTGGGCACGGGTGTGCAGCTGTTCGCGGCGCTCGACCCCGTGGTCCCGGCGGACGGCCCGCCGCCGCCCGACGTGCCCGACAACTGAGCGCCCACACCGCCGCGGCGCCTCCCGGGCGGCGGGGCGTCACAGCCCGCCGAGCACCTGCCCCAGCACGATCTTGGTGATCATCGCGGCCGGGTACACGAGCGCGTAGCCGAGCGCGACGCGCGCGTCGTACCCGGTGCGCGCGTTCGCGAACGCGAGCACGGCCGGCTGGGTCTGCGTGCCGCCGACGATCCCGGACAGGCGCGTGCCGCCGATCCGGAAGACGCGACGCATGACGAGCGAGAGCCCCACCGCGACCGTCGTCGTGACGAGCGCACCGAGCAGGAGGATCCGCAACCACTCGCCGGACGTGAACGCGGCGCCGATCTGCGCGCCCGCACGTGACCCGGCCTGCGCCAGGAACACCAGGAGCCCGAGCTCGGCGACGGCCTGCGCCGCCGTGTAGGGCATGGCCGTGACGACCGGCCCGATCCGGCCGACGCGCCCGAGCACGAGCCCGACGAGCAGCGTGCCGGCGGCCGAGCCGATCGAGAACACACGGCCCGGCACGGGGAACGCGACGGCACCCAGGAGGATGCCCAGCGTCATGCCGACGCCGAGCACCACGGGCGTGATGTCCGACAGCCCGCGCGACGAGTCGCCGAACCACCGCGACACCTCCGCCATGCGCTCGCGCGGTGCGATCACGCGCACGCGGTCGCCGAGCTGGAGCTGGAAGTCGTCCGTGGCGAGGACGTCGACGTCGCCGCGACGCACGCGCGAGATGGTCGCGCCGAACCGGTGCAGCAGGTCGAGCTCGGCGATCGTGTGCCCCGCTGCGTGGTCCGCCGAGACCGTGACCCGGCGCATGTCGAGGTACAGCCGGTCGGCCTCGAGGCGGTGCGACGACGCGTGCCCGAGCTCGCGCGTCACCGCCTCGACGTCGTCCACCGGGCCGACCACGGTCACGAGGTCGTCGAGCACGAGCAGGTCCGCGTCGGCGGCCGTCCGGATCGGCGACGTCTCGCCCCGTCGCACGCGCGAGAACTTGATCCGGTCGCGGTGCGCGAGCTCGAGGTCGCGCACGCGCACGCCCGCGGTCGCCTCGACGCGCACGGTGCGGCTCACGAGCGTCGGGGGCGCGTCGGTGTCGTGCTCGCGGTGCCGCAGCGCGACCGACACCGCGACGAGCATCCCGACCACCCCGAAGAGGTAGGTGACGGCGTAGCCGATCGTCGGCGTCGTCGCGTCGCCCGCGGCGTCGCGCGCCGCCGCGAGCGCGGGCGTGTTCGTCACCGCACCCGCCCACGCGCCCGCCACCGTGGGGGCGTCCAGCCCGAGCAGCCGGCCGGCGCCGACCGCGACGCCCGCGCTGACGACGAGCACGCCCGCGGTCGCGAGGATCGGCGCGAGCGAGCGCCGCAACGACGAGAAGAACGTCGCGCCCGAGACGAGGCCGACGCAGAACGTGAACAGCGTGAGCCCGAGCGTGCCGAGCGCCTCGGTGATCTCGAGGTCGACGCCGTACGACGCCGCCCACGCGGACGACCCGATCGCGAGGAACAGCACGGCGGCCGCGCCGAGCCCGACGCCCCGCACCTTGACGTGGCCCACCGCGGACCCGACGCCGATGACGACGAAGAGCAGCAGCACGGGCTGCTGGGCGAGGAACAGGAAGACGTCTCGCATGACGGGCTCCACTGACGCTGCGACGTGGCGACACTGCCGCGTTCATTGAAGCGCCGGTCGTCGGGCCGCTCCTGGTCCGAAGGGCCCGGGTCGCGCGGCCGCGCCGGCAGGGCGCGTCAGCGCAGCGTCGTCGGCGCGCGTCAGCGCAGCGTCGTCGGGCGCGCGTCAGCGCAGCGTCGTCGGGCGCGCGTCAGCGCAGCGTCGTTGGGCGCGCGTCAGCGCGCGGGGCGACCGAGCGTCGGCAGGCCGAGCACCACGGGCCCGGCCGGTGCCGGCGCACCCGTCCCGCACGAGGACGCTCCGCCGTGGTCGTGCTCGTCGCGCCCTTCGGCACGGGCCTGCCACGCGTCGCCGGCGCGCGTGCGGCGCACGCGGAACGTGCCGCCGGGCGCGAGCGCCGAGTCGGCGACCAGGTGGTGCGGCGCGCCGTGCGTGACCTCGACGGTCACGAGGTCGCCCGGCCGCGGCGCGTCCTGCGGCGCCAGGTCCGCCGGCAGCGCGAGGTGCACCAGACGGTTGTCCTCCGCGCGCCCGGAGATCCGGGCCGTCGCACCGTCCTTGCGTCCCTCGCCCTCGGCGACCAGCACGTCCAGCGTCCGCCCGACCTGCGCGGCGTTCTCCTCGGCGGAGATCCGCTCCTGCAGCTCGACCAGCCGCTCGTACCGCTCCTGCACGACCGCCTTGGGCAGCTGGTCGGGCAGGTCCGCGGCCGGCGTGCCCGGGCGCGGCGAGTACTGGAACGTGAACGCCGACGAGAACCGCGACGCCTCGACCACCCGCAGGGTCTCGGCGAAGTCCTCCTCGGTCTCCCCCGGGAACCCGACGATCACGTCCGTCGTGATGGCGGCGTGCGGGATCGCGGCCCGCACGCGCTCGAGGATCCCGAGGAAGCGGTCGGAGCGGTAGGACCGCCGCATCGCGCGCAGCACGCGGTCGGAGCCCGACTGCAGCGGCATGTGCAGCTGCGGCATCACGGTCGGCGTCTGCGCCATCGCCTCGATCACGTCGTCCGTGAACGCGGCCGGGTGCGGCGACGTGAAGCGCACGCGCTCCAGGCCCGGGACGGCGCCGACGGCGCGCAGCAGCTTGCCGAACGCGTGCCGGTCGCCGAACCCGACGCCGTACGAGTTGACGTTCTGCCCCAGGAGCGTGACCTCGATGGCCCCGGTCGCGACGAGCGCCTCGACCTCGGCGAGGATCTCGCCCGGGCGGCGGTCGCGCTCCTTGCCGCGCAGGTGGGGCACGATGCAGAACGTGCACGTGTTGTTGCAGCCCACGCTGATCGACACCCATCCCGCGTACACGGACTCGCGCCGCGTCGGGAGCATGGACGGGAACACCTGCAGCGACTCGGCGATCTCGACCTGCGCCGCCGCGTTGTGCCGCGCGCGCTCGAGCAGCGTCGGGAGCACGTCGAGGTTGTGCGTGCCGAAGACGACGTCGACCCAGGGCGCGCGCTCGACGATGCCCGCGCGGTCCTTCTGCGCGAGGCAGCCGCCCACGGCGATCTGCATGCCTCCGGGGCGCGTGCGCTTGGTGCCCGCGAGCCGCCCGAGGTTGCCGTAGAGCTTGTCGGCCGCGTTCTCGCGCACGGCGCACGTGTTGATGACCATGACGTCGACGTCCTCGGCGGCCGCCTCGGCGGGCGGTGCGGGCACGTAGCCGGCCTGCTCGAGCATGCCGGCCATGTGCTCGGAGTCGTGCACGTTCATCTGGCAGCCGAGCGTCTTGACGAGGTAGGTCCGCGGGCGCGCGTCGGCGCCCGCGGGCGCGTCGGGCGCGTGCGGCGCGGCTGCGGCGTCGGTCAGGGTCGTGGACATCGTCCACCAGGGTACGACCCGCCCGGCGGCCCTCGACGCACCCGCGGGACTGACCCCGCCGACCGCGCGGGCGACACGGAACGGACGTTTCGTGTGAACCCGCTGTTACGCGACCGTGACGTCCACACGTGGCATACGCAACATCTCACCCGTAGGTTCGGTCCATGGTTGACAGCACCACGGCGGAGCCGGGCCGTGCGGACGTGGACGCACGTCCGACCGGCGAGCCGCTCCTCGTCCTCGACCACGTCGACAAGCACTTCGGTGCGCTGCACGTCCTGCGGGACGTCAACCTCACCGTGCACCGGGGCGAGGTGGTCGTCGTCATCGGGCCGTCGGGCTCCGGCAAGTCGACGCTGTGCCGCACGATCAACCGGCTCGAGACGATCGACTCGGGCACCATCACGATCGACGGCCGCCCCCTGCCCGCGGAGGGCCGCGAGCTCGCGCGGCTGCGCGCCGACGTCGGCATGGTCTTCCAGTCGTTCAACCTGTTCGCGCACAAGACGGTGCTCGAGAACGTCACGCTCGGCCAGATCAAGGCCAAGGGCGTCAGGCCCGCGCAGGCGAAGGCGACCGCGATGGAGCTCCTCGAGCGCGTCGGCGTCGCCAACCAGGCGCACAAGCGGCCCGCGCAGCTCTCGGGCGGTCAGCAGCAGCGCGTGGCGATCGCGCGGGCCCTGGCCATGAAGCCGAAGGCGATGCTGTTCGACGAGCCGACGTCCGCGCTCGACCCCGAGATGATCAACGAGGTGCTGGACGTCATGGTGAGCCTCGCGCGCGACGGCATGACCATGGTCGTCGTCACCCACGAGATGGGGTTCGCGCGCCGGGCCGCGCACCGCGTGGTGTTCATGGACGCCGGGCAGGTCGTCGAGGAGGCCGACCCCGAGACGTTCTTCACCGCGCCCCGCAGCGAGCGCGCCAAGGACTTCCTGTCGAAGATCCTCACGCACTGACCCGACCCGCGACCCATCCTCACCGACCATCCCGACCCTGACCGACGTAGGACGAACGAAGGGGAAGCACACATGCGTGCACGACGACTGGCCCTCGCGCTCACGGCGGTGGCCGCGCTCACGCTCGGCGCCTGCTCCGGCGGCGACGACGGCGCCGGCAGCGGCGGCTCGGACGGCGCGACCGCGGGGGGCGGCTCGGGCGAGAAGATCCGCATCGGCATCAAGTTCGACCAGCCCGGCCTGGGCTACCAGGACGGCAGCGAGTACACGGGCTTCGACGTGGACGTCGCGACGTACGTCGCGGGCAAGCTCGGGTACGAGCCGGACCAGATCGAGTGGGTGCAGGCGCCGTCCGCGCAGCGCGAGACGATGCTGCAGAACGGCCAGGTCGACATGATCTTCGCGACGTACTCGATCACCGACAAGCGCAAGGAGGTCGTCGCGTTCGCGGGGCCCTACTTCGTGGCGGGGCAGGACCTGCTGGTCGCGGCGGACGACGACTCGATCTCGGGCCCCGAGGACCTCGAGGGCAAGAACCTGTGCTCGGTGACGGGCTCGACGTCGGCGCAGCGGATCAAGGACGAGTACGCGGCGGGCACGAACCTGCTCGAGCAGCCCGGGTACGGCGAGTGCGTCACCGCCCTCGTCGCGGGCACGGTCGACGCGGTCACCACCGACGACATCATCCTCGCGGGCCTGGCGTCGCTGCCGGCGAACGAGGGCAAGGTCAAGGTGGTCGGCAACCCGTTCTCCGAGGAGAAGTACGGCGTGGGTCTGCCGAAGGACAACGACGTGTGCGCCGACGTCAACAGCGCGATCGAGGCGATGATCGAGGACGGGTCGTGGCAGAAGGCGCTCGACGACAACGTCGGTGCGTCGGGGTACGAGCCGAACGACTCCCTCAACCCGCCGACGGTCGAGGCCTGCGCCTGATCCCCGTCTGACCGTCGACCGGGGCCGGCCGCGCGCACGTCGCGCGGGCCGGCCCCGGCACCGCCCACCGCACCCCGGGAGGCCGCGTGGACGAGGGCTACCTCGACCAGTTCGTGTCCCTGTTCGACCAGTACGACGTGCTCGGCGCGTTCTGGGTGAACATCCAGCTCACGGCGTACGCCGCCGTGCTCGCGCTCGTCATCGGCACGGTCCTGGCCGTCATGCGGATCTCCCCCGTGCCGAGCCTGCGGTGGGCCGGCACGACGTACGTCACGCTGCTGCGGAACACGCCGCTCACGATCATCATCGTGTTCTGCGTGCTGGGACTGTGGGGCCAGCTCGGCATCACGCTCTCGAGCGACTTCCAGACGAACTTCTTCCGGCTCGCCGTGCTCGGTCTCGCGGTCTACCACGCGGCGTTCGTGTGCGAGGCGCTGCGCTCGGGCGTCAACACGGTGCCGGTCGGGCAGGCCGAGGCGGCGCGCGCGATCGGCCTGGGGTTCTGGCCGGCCGCGCGCCTCGTGATCCTGCCGCAGGCGTTCCGGGGCGCGGTCGCCCCGCTGGGCAACGTGCTGATCGCGCTCATCAAGAACTCGACGGTGGCCGCGGCGGGCTCCGTCGCCGAGACGTCGGGGCTCATGAAGACGATGATCGAGTTCCGGCCCGACGTGATCCTCGCGGTCTTCCTCACGTTCGCGATCGGCTACGTGATCATCGTCGTGCCCGTGGGGCTGGCGACGACGTCCCTCTCGCGACGGCTGGCGGTGGCCCGGTGAGCAACCTCGTCCTGTTCGACGTCCCCGGGCCGCGCACGCGGCGTCGGATGCTGCTCGTCAACGTGCTCGCGGGGGTCGTGGTCGCGGGGATCGCGGTCTGGGCCCTCGTGCTCCTGGGCCGCAAGGGCCAGCTCGCGCCCGCCATGTGGGAGCCCTTCGTCCAGCCCCGCACGTGGACGGCCTACCTGCTGCCGGGGCTGCTGCAGACGCTGCGAGCGGCGGGGCTCGCGATCGTCGGCTCCGCGGTCTTCGGGCTCGTGTTCGGGATGGGCCGGCTGTCCGGCTCGCGCGTGGTGCGCTGGGTCAGCGGCACGGTCGTCGAGTTCTTCCGCGCCGTGCCCGTGCTGCTCATGATGGTGTTCTTCTACAGCGGCATCGCGCAGCTGCGGGTCGTGGACCCGCCCGACGTGCCGCTCCTCGCGGTCGTGCTGGCCCTCACGCTGTACAACGGCTCGGTGTTCGCCGAGCTCGTGCGCTCGGGCGTGCACAACCTGCCGAAGGGCCAGCGTGAGGCCGCGCTGGTGGTCGGGCTGCGGCCCGCGCAGTCGTTGCGGCTCGTCGAGGTGCCGCAGGCGCTCATCGCGATGCTCCCCGCGATCGCGAGCCAGCTCGTGGTGATCCTCAAGGACACGGCGCTGGGCGCGATCATCACGTACCCCGAGCTGCTGGACGCGGCACGCCGGTTCGGCTCGGGCAACGGCAACATGCTGCAGGCCCTGCTGATCGCTGCGCTGGTGTTCATCGTCATCAACGTCGCGCTCACGACGCTGGCCGAGCGCCTCGCGGCGCGCGTCGGCCGGCTCACGGCGGGCACGGCCAAGGCCGAGACCCCGGCGATGGCGGCGACCACCTAGCCGTACGGACCGGGCACCGGCGCACCCGGGGGCCGGAGCGCTCCCGGCGCGACGCGGCCGGCCGGTGCCGCACGCGGCACGAGGGGGCGCGCGTCGCGTCAGCCCGCGGTCGCGCTCGCGCGCAGCTCCCGGACCACGGTCACGCGGATCTCTCCCGGGTACGTCAGGTCGGCCTCGATGTGCTGCGCGATGGCGCGTGCGAGGTGGGGCAGCGCCCGGTCGTCGACCTCCTCGGGCTCGACGACGACGCGCACCTCGCGGCCGGCGGCCATCGCGAGCGCGCGACGCACCCCCTGGTGCTCGGTGACGAGCGCCTCGAGCTCGACCATCCGCTCGACGTACTGGTCGACGTCCTGCCGCCGCGCACCGGTCCGCGCGGCCGAGACGGCGTCGGCCGCCTGCACGAGGACCGCCTCGACGGTCGCGGGCGGCACCTCGTCGTGGTGCGCGGCGATCGCGTTGACGACGGCTTCGCTCTCGCCGTGCCGGCGCGCGAGGTCCGCGCCGACGGCGGCGTGGGTGCCCGGCACCTCGGCGGTGAGTGCCTTGCCGAGGTCGTGCAGGAACGCGCCGCGCCGCGCCACCTCGACGTCGGCGCCGATCTCGGCGGCCGTGGCGGCGGCGACCTGGGCGCACTCCACGAGGTGCTCGAGGACGTTCTGGCCGTACGACGACCGCAGGCGCAGCCGTCCCATGGTGCGGACGAGCTCGGGGTGCAGACCCGTCACGCCGGCGCGCTCGGCGGCGTCGTGACCCGCCGCGTCGTGCCGCTCCTGCGCGCCGGCCTGGGCGTCGGCGTACGCGGCCTCGATACGCTGCGGGTGGATCCGGCCGTCGGCCATGAGCGCCTCGAGAGCGACCTGGGCGAGCTCGCGGCGCTCGGCGTCGAAGCACGACAGCACCACGCTGCCGGGCGTCTCGTCGACGAGGACGTTGACGCCGGTGAGTGCCTCGAAGTGCCGGATGTTGCGCCCTTCCTTGCCGATGATCCGGCCTTTCATCTCGTCGGACGGCAGTGGCAGCACGGTCAGCGCGTGCTGCGCGCTGCTCGGCACGGCGAGGCGTTGCACGGCGGTCGCGACGATCCGGCGGGCGCGGGCGTCGGCGGTGCGACGCGCCTGCGCCTCGGCGCGACGCACGCGGGCGGCGGCGTCGTTGGCGGCCTGGTCGGCGATGCGGCGCGTGAGCTCCGCGAGCGCCTCGTCCTGCGTGAGTCCGCTGACCGACTCGAGCTCGGCGCGCGCCTGCGCGCGGGCGTCGGCGAGGCGTTCGTTGGCGGAGCGGTCGGCGTCGGCGAGCGTGCGGGCGGCGACGTGCTCGGCACGGTCGAGCGCGCGGGCCGCGCTGCGCTCGGCGGCGGCGACGGCCTCCGCCTCGGCGCGGGTGCGGCGCTCGAGCTCGGCGATCTCGGCGCGCTGCGTGGCGACCTCCTGCTCGCGCTCGACGACGCGCCGTTCGCGCCGTTCGGCGTCGGCGAGCATCGCGCGCGCCTCCTCGCGGATGCGCTCGACGTCCTGCGAGGCCCGGCGTCGCTGCAGGTCGGCCTCGCGGCGCGCGACCAGGACGAGCAGGAGCGCGACGAGGCACGCACCGAGCAGCCCGACGACCGTCGCGATCGTGCTCTGGTCCACGTGGTCCTCCCGACGTCGGGAGCCGCGGCAGCACCCGTGACCTTCATTGTGCCGGGCGACGGGCCCGCCGCTGACCAGGTGGCGGCGCGGTGGCGCCACGGTGGGGCGTGGTGCGGGGCACGACGCGCGACCCTGCGGACCCGAAGAGCGTGGCTACAGCGTGCCGTCGTCCGGGGCGTCCTCGTCGTCGACGCCCTCGGCCGCGAGCTCCTCGCGCACGAGTCTGGACACGAGCCCACCGGGGTAGCCCTTGCGCGCGAGCGCTCCGTAGACGCGCCGTACGCGCACGTCGCGCTCGAGCGCCGCGGTGGTGCGCAGGCGGCGCCGCACGAGCTCGCGCGCGGCGTGCTCCTCGTCCTCGTCGTCGACGCCCTCGAGCGCGACGGCGGCGGTCTCGTCGTCGATGCCCTTGCGGCGCAGCTCGACGGCCAGCGCGCGCCGCGACAGCCCGCGTTCGGCGTGGCGTGAACGCACGAGCATGTGCGCGTACTCCTGGTCGTCGATCAGCCCGACCTCGGTGAAGCGGTCGAGCACGCGCGTCGCGACGTCCTCCGGGACGTCGCGGCGCGCGAGCGCGTCGGCGAGCTGGGCGCGTGACTGCGCCGCCCCGGTGAGCCGGCGCAGCACGATCGCGCGCGCCACCGACTCGGGGTCGGGCTCGTCGTCCTGCGCGGCCGCGCCGACCTCGGGCGGCTCGACGGCCGGCCGGCCGCGGCGACGTGCCGCGGGCCGGCCGGTGAGGTCTCCCACGATCAGAAGTCGACCGGGACCGGGGCGTCGGCGGGCGCGTCGACCACGGCGCCGATGCCGAGCTTCTCCTTGATCTTCTTGTCGAGCTCGTTGGCCAGGTCGGGGTTGTCGCGCAGGAACTTGCGCGCGTTCTCCTTGCCCTGGCCCAGCTGGTCGCCCTCGTAGGTGAACCAGGCACCCGACTTGCGGATGAAGCCGTGCTCGACGCCGAGGTCGATGAGCGACCCCTCGCGCGAGATCCCGACGCCGTAGAGGATGTCGAACTCGGCCTGCTTGAAGGGCGGGGCCATCTTGTTCTTGACGACCTTGACGCGCGTGCGGTTGCCGACCGCGTCGGTGCCCTCCTTCAGGGTCTCGATGCGACGGATGTCCATGCGGACCGAGGCGTAGAACTTGAGCGCCTTGCCACCGGTCGTCGTCTCGGGGCTGCCGAAGAAGACGCCGATCTTCTCGCGCAGCTGGTTGATGAAGATCGCGGTGGTGCCCGACGCGTTGAGCGCACCGGTGATCTTGCGCAGGGCCTGCGACATGAGGCGCGCCTGGAGGCCGACGTGCGAGTCGCCCATCTCGCCCTCGATCTCGGCCTTGGGCACGAGCGCGGCGACCGAGTCGATGACGATGATGTCGATGGCGCCGGACCGGATCAGCGTGTCCATGATCTCGAGCGCCTGCTCGCCGTTGTCGGGCTGCGCCACCAGCAGCGCGTCGGTGTCGACGCCCAGCTTCTTGGCGTACTCGGGGTCGAGCGCGTGCTCGGCGTCGATGAACGCCGCGATGCCGCCGGCCTTCTGCGCGTTGGCGACGGCGTGCAGCGCGACCGTCGTCTTGCCGGAGGACTCGGGGCCGTAGACCTCGATGATGCGCCCGCGGGGCAGACCACCGATGCCGAGCGCGACGTCCAGCGCGATCGAGCCGGTGGGGATGACCTCGACGGGGGCGCGGCCGTCGTCGCCGAGGCGCATGACCGACCCCTTTCCGAACTGGCGGTCAATCTGGCTGAGTGCGGCCTCGAGGGCCTTCGCGCGGTCAGGTGCGGCCATGGTGCTACCTCGTCGTCTCGTGCAGCGTCGCGCTGCTCCTGCGGGAACTGGTCTCGTCCTGCGTGACGCTATGCCCGACCACCGACATCCCGGCCGGACCGCCGCGCGCCCGCGTCCGGCGCTGCCGGGGGGCGGGGCTGTGGTCGGTTCGACCGTGTCACCGCACCCCACGCTACCCGAACACGTGTTCGATGCACGCACGCGTGCCGGCGTGTCGCGCCGCGCACCCGCACCCGCGCCGGCGGCGACCCGCCGTCACGGCGCCGCGCGGACCTCGGTGACGTCGCCCGGCTCGAGCACCCGCACCTCGACGTCCGGCGCGACGCGCCGCGCGGCGGCCTCGAACGCGCGCCCCGCACGGTCCATCCACCCCGGCGGCAGCCGCCGCGACGCGGGCGCGTGCAACGTGCCCCAGTGCACCGGGACGGCGACGCGCGCGCCGACCGACGCGCACACGCGCGCGGCCTCGAGCGGGTCGAGGTGCCCGCCGGACAGCCGCGGCCCCCACCCGCCGACCGGCACGAGCGCGACGTCGACCGGCCCGCCGGCCAGCTCCGGGACGCGCGCGAGCCCCGGGAACGGGCCGGTGTCCCCCGCGAACCACACCGTCACCCCGTCGCCGCGGACGACGAACCCCGTCGCCGCGTTCGGGCGGTGCGGCATCGGCCGGTGCCCGTGCTCCGCGGGGACCGTGCGCACCCGCACGTCCGTGCCCGGCGACCGCCACCACTCGTCGTCGGCGAGCCCGACGCCGTGCAGGCCGTGCGCCGCGAGCCAGTGCGCGCTCGTCGGCGCGGCGAGCACGGGCACCGGGCCGAGCAGCCGCAACGAGCCGAGCTCGGCGTGGTCGTGGTGCAGGTGCGACACGAGCGCGACGTCCGCGCCGCGCCAGTCCGACGTCCGCGGGGCGCGGCCGCCGCGGCGGCGCAGCACGCCGGCGTGCCGCCGCAGCAGCGGGTCGGTCACGACCCGCACCCCGGCCACGTCGAGCACGGTCGTCGCGTGACCGAGCCAGCGGACCCGCACGCTCACGACGCACTCTCCCCTGGCTGCCTGGTCGTGCGCGCGAGCGGCGCGGCGCGCACCCCCCGCTCGACGAGCCAGTCCACGAGCTGCGCGTGCACCGCGTCCGGGCCCACGAGCACGCGGCGGCCGTCGACGTCCTCGCAGCGCGCGTCGTCCACCGCGAGGTCCGCCGGGTGCAGCAGGAACGCGAGGTTCTGCGGACCGCCCAGTCCGCCGTGCGAGCCCACCTGCCCCTCGAACGCGTGCACCTGGTCGCGCGGGCCGACCGCCGACACGAGCAGCAGGTCGCCCGTGTGCGGCAGGCGCGCGGCGCGCGCGAGGTCGGCGCGGGCACGCGAGGGGTACGCCGCGAGCGGGTCGTCCCCCTCGACCACGTCCCCCTCGACCTCGAGCAGCCGCAGCCCCGAGCGCCCGACCGCCACGAGCCCGCGCGTGCGCGAGTCGACCACGACCACGCCCACCGCGGGACGCGCCGCGAGCCCCGGCACGAGCCCGGGCCAGCGCTCGTGCACGTCCTCGAGCGTCAGTCGCCCGGGCGCGTCCGGGAACCACACGAGGCCCAGGTTGCCCGACCCGACCACCACGACGTCCGGCACGTCGGAGCCGGCCCCGCGTGCGGCGCGACCGTGCTCGCGCACGCGCGGCACGCCCTCGTCGCGGCGCACCCGCCCGCGGCGTCGGTCGGCCCCGGCGTCCGGGCCCAGCACGACGGGGTCGCCGGGGCGTCCCAGCACGCTCGTGAGCAGGGAGTTCAACGGCCCCCAGTCCTCGCCGTCCGCGCTCTCGACACCCTCGACGCGCTCGACCCCGCCCTCGGCGGCGGGCTCGACCATGAGGGCGCGCACGGTGTCCAGCAGCGAGCGGCCCTCGACCTGCTCGAACGTCGCCCCGAGCGTCTGACCGTGGTCCGAGAGCACCACGAGGTCGTACTCGCGCGGCGCGACGCGCGCGACCTGCTCGAGGATCCGCAGCACCTGGTCGAGACCCTCCAGCGAGCGCAGCGACTCGGGCCGCGTCGGTCCCGCGTGGTGCGCGACCTCGTCGTAGTCCACGAGGTCGACGAACACGGTCGGCACGCCCCGCACGAGCGCGTCCGCGACCAGCGAGGTCGCGAGGTCGCGCAGCAGCACGTTGGTCACGGCGCGCAGCAGCACGTACCACCCGCCGCGGGGCACGCGCGGACGCACGTCGTGCACGGTCTGGCGGCGCGCCTGGTAGAGCTCCTTGACGACCTCGCCGACCGTGACGGTGACGGCGCGCGCGAGCACGAACGGCCGGGCGAAGAACCGCACGTAGCCCGGCCCCGGGCCCAGGCCGTGCCGGCGCCCCCGGCTCATCACGAGGTAGGACGCCGCGGCGTCGCCCGAGAACATCGTCGCGACCGCCGTGCCGCCGCCGGCCAGCAGGCCCGCGCCGTCGGACAGCCGCTCCTCGACGACGGCCGCGTCGTCGGGGTGGTTGGTGACGACGAGCCGGCCCAGACCGCGGTCCCACCAGCGGAACGCGGGGATCTGGTCGGCCGCGCCGTGCAGCAGACCGGCCTGCGCGGCGGGCGTCGTCGACGGCACGGTCGCCCACCAGGTCGCGAGGCGGTGCGTGCCCTCCTCGACCCACCGCTGCATCGTGGGGACGAGCCCGGCCTCGACGGCCTGGTCGAGCACCGGCGCGCTCACGCCGTCGAGCTGCACCACGAGCATGCCGCGCGGCCGGTCCCCCGCGTCGTGGTCGCGCGCGCCCGCGGACCGCTGCGCGCGCCGCACGACGTCCGCGACCACGTACTCGTTGTCGCTCGACCCCCAGAGCCAGCGCCCGGCCGCCATCACCACCGACGTGAGCACGAGCACCCACAGCACCGCCCAGCCCGACGTGACCTCGACGCCCGACGCGACGCTCAGCGCCGCCCACAGCACGAGCACCTGCGCCGCGAGCCCCGCCACGAGCGCCCCGCCCGCGCCCGCGACCGACGCGAGCAGCCGCAGGGGCGCGCGCAGCACGAGGTCCCCCACGCCGACCGCGAGCGCCGCCAGCAGCACGCCCCACGGGGTCGTCGCGCCCACGCCGTCGACCACGGTGATGGCCACGCCCAGCCCGAGCGCGGTGACGACGAGCGAGAACAGCGCGTCGCCCACGTCCACCGCGCGCGGCAGCAGCCGCCGGCGGCGGTCGTCCCCCACGGACGGGCGCGGGTCGGGGGCCACGGTCCTCAGCGGTCCGCGCGGCGCGGCGGCGCCTGCCGGTGCGGGTCGCTCCCCCAGCGTCGGGCGTCCGGGATGCCGAGCTCGTCGCACAGCGCGTGCCACACGGCGCGAGGGTCCTCGCCGTCCGCGAGCGCGACGGCGCCCGTGCGGCCGCCGAGCTCGCCGAGCACGAGCTCGTCGAGCAGCAGCCGGCCCTGGACGGGGCCCAGCACGTCGTCCACCAGGTCGGTCAGCTCGCGGTACCTCACGCCCCCAGCCTGCCACCGTCGCGCCGGGCCGCGCGTGTCGGTGCCGACCGACACAATGGCCCGGTGGTGCTCGACCGATTCTCGGAGCCGACCCGTGCGTGGTTCACGGGCGCGTTCGCCGCGCCCACGGCCGCGCAGGCGGGAGCGTGGGAGGCGGTGTCGGGCGGCGACCACGCGCTGGTCGTGGCCCCCACCGGGTCGGGCAAGACCCTCGCGGCGTTCCTGTGGGCGCTCGACGGCCTGCTGACGGGCGAGCCGCCCGCCGAGCCCGGTGCGCGGTGCCGCGTCGTGTACGTCTCGCCGCTCAAGGCGCTCGCGACCGACGTCGAGCGCAACCTGCGCTCGCCGCTCGTGGGGATCCGGCAGGCGGCGACCCGGCTCGGGCGCACGCTGCCCGACGTCACGGTCGGCATCCGCACCGGCGACACGCCGCCGAACGAGCGGCGCGCGTTCGCCACGTCACCCCCCGACGTGCTCATCACGACCCCCGAGTCGCTGTACCTGGTGCTCACGTCGGGCGCGCGGGCGGGGCTCGCGGGCGTGCGCACCGTGATCGTCGACGAGATCCACGCGGTCGCGGGCACCAAGCGCGGCGCGCACCTGGCCGTGAGCCTCGAACGGCTCGACGCGCTGCTCGAGCGCGAGGGCGGGCCGGGTCCCGTGCAGCGCGTCGGGCTGTCGGCCACCGTGCGGCCGGTCGACGCGGTCGCGGCGTTCCTCGGCGGCGCGCGACCGCGCGACGAGGGCGGTCGCGAGGTCGTCGTCGTGCAGCCGCCGTCGCAGAAGGTCATCGAGGTCGACGTCGTCGTGCCCGTGCCCGACCTGGGCGACCTCGCGTCCGCCGCGCGTCCCGGCGCCGCGGGCACCGCCCCGGGGTCGATGAACCGCTACGGCGGCCCGGGGATCGACCCCGACCTCGCGGGGTTCGGCGCGCCCGCACCGGGGGCCGCGCCCGTGGCGGTCGACGACGGGCCGCCGCGCGCGTCGATCTGGCCGCACGTCGAGGAGCGCGTCGTCGACCTCGTCGCGGCGCACCGCTCGACCCTCGTGTTCACCAACTCGCGGCGCGGCGCCGAGCGGCTCACCGCGCGCATCAACGAGGTCTGGGCGGAACGCCACGGCGCGGACGTGCCCGACCCGGGCGCCGCGCAGCCGGCCGCGGCACCCGGGCAGTCCGGCACGTCGGCGGGCGTCGACACGCGCGACGCCGCGACGATCGTCGCGCGCGCGCACCACGGCTCGATGAGCCGCGCCGAACGCACCCGCACCGAGTCCGAGCTCAAGGCGGGACGGCTGCCCGCGGTCGTCGCGACCAGCTCGCTCGAGCTCGGCATCGACATGGGCGCGCTGGACCTCGTCGTGCAGGTGGGTGCGCCGCCGTCGGTCGCGAGCGGCCTGCAGCGCGTCGGGCGCGCGGGCCACCAGGTCGGGGCCGTGTCCCGGGGCGTCGTCTTCCCGACGTACCGCGGCGAGCTCGTGCCGGCGGCGGTGACCGCGCAGCGCATGCGCACCGGCGAGCTCGAGGCGCTGGCCGTGCCGGCCAACCCGCTCGACGTCCTCGCGCAGCAGGTGGTCGCGATGGTCGCGGTGGACGACTGGCCGCTCGACGACATCGCGCGCGTCGTGCGGCGCGCGGCGCCGTTCGCGACGCTCGGCGAGGCGACGCTGCGGGCCGTGCTCGACATGCTCGCGGGCCGCTACCCGTCGGAGGACTTCGCGGAGCTGCGCCCGCGCATCGTGTGGGACCGGGTCGCCGACGTGCTCTCGGGCCGCCCCGGCGCGTTGCGGCTCGCGGTGACGAGCGGCGGCACGATCCCCGACCGGGGCCTGTTCGGGGTGTTCCTCGCGGGCGGCGGCGAGACCAGCGACGTGCCGGCCGACGCCGAGCGCTCGGGCGGCCGCGTGCGCGGCGGCAAGCGGGTCGGCGAGCTCGACGAGGAGATGGTCTACGAGTCGCGCGTCGGCGACACGTTCACGCTGGGGTCGAGCACGTGGCGCATCGAGGACATCACGCCCGACCGCGTGCTCGTCACGCCCGCCCCCGGGATCCCGGGGCGCCTGCCGTTCTGGAAGGGCGACGCCCCGGGACGCCCCGCCGAGCTGGGGCGCGCGGTGGGCGGGTGGGTCCGCGAGGTCGCGGCGCTCGGCGACGACGCCGCGCGCGAGCGCGTCGAGGCGGCGGGGCTCGACGCGTGGGCGGCGGACAACCTGCTCGCCTACCTGCGCGAGCAGCAGGAGGCGACGGGGCAGGTCCCGAGCGACACCGTGGTCGTCGTCGAGCGCTTCCGTGACGAGCTGGGCGACTGGCGCGTCGTGCTGCACTCGCCGTACGGCGCACGTGTGCACGCGCCGTGGGCCCTCGTCCTCGCGGCGCGCCTGCGCGAGCGGTACGGCGTCGACGCGGCCGCCATGCACGCCGACGACGGCATCGTGCTGCGCCTGCCCGACGTGCTCGACGGTGCCGCGGACACCGCGTGGGACGCCGACGGCGGCACCGACTCCGGGCCGCGCCTCACGCTCGACGACCTGCTGCTCGACCCCGACGAGGTGCTCGCGTCGGTGCGCGACGAGCTGGGCGCGTCGGCGATGTTCGCGGCGCGGTTCCGCGAGGCGGCCGGCCGTGCGCTGCTGCTGCCCCGACGGCGCCCCGACCGGCGCCAGCCCCTGTGGCAGCAGCGGCAGCGCGCCGCGCAGCTGCTCGAGGTCGCGGCGCGCTACCCCGACTTCCCGATCCTGCTCGAGGCGGTGCGCGAGTGCCTGCAGGACGACTTCGACACCGACGCGCTGATCGAGCTCATGCGGGACGTCGGCTCGGGGAGGGTGCGCGTCGTCGAGGTCACGACGACGCACCCGTCGCCGTTCGCGCAGTCGCTGCTCTTCGGCTACACCGCGCAGTTCCTGTACGAGGGCGACGCGCCGCTCGCGGAGCGACGCGCGGCCGCGCTCACGCTCGACCCGACCCTGCTGGCCGAGCTGCTGGGCTCGGGCGGCGAGTCGCAGCTCGCGGACCTGCTGGACCCCGAGGCCGTCGAGCGCACCGAGGCCGAGCTCGCGGGCACGGCGCCCGACCGGCAGGCGGGGACGCTCGAGCAGGTCGCCGACGTGCTGCGCCGCCACGGCCCGCTGCCCGTCGCCGACGTGCAGGCACGCACGCGCGCCGACGTGCGCGACCTCGTCCCCGACTGGCTCGACGAGCTCGCGGCGGCCCGCCGGGCGATCCGTGTGCGGCTCGGCGGCGTCGCGCCCGAGCGCGCCGAGCAGTGGGCGGCCGTCGAGGACGCCGGTCGGCTGCGCGACGCGCTGGGCGTCGCGCTGCCCGTCGGGGTGCCCGAGGTGTTCACCGAGGTCCTGCCCGACCCGCTCGCGGACCTGCTGCGCCGGCACGCGCGCACGCACGGCCCGTTCCCCGCGGCGCAGGCGGCCGCGCGGTTCGGGCTCGGCGTGGCCGTGGTCGGCGAGGTGCTGCGCCGCCTCGAGGTGTCCGGCGTGCTCGTGCAGGGGCGGCTGCGCCCCGACGTGCTGGGCGGCACCGGCGACGAGTTCTGCGACGCCGACGTGCTGCGCCGCCTGCGGCAGCGCTCGCTCGCGGCGCTGCGGTCCCAGGTCGAGCCGGTCGACCCGCGCGCGCTGGGCGTCTTCCTGCCGCGCTGGCAGGGCGTGCACGCGGTCGGGCGACGGCCCTCGGGCCTGCGCGGCGTGGACGCGGTGGCCCGCGCGGTCGAGCAGCTCGCGGGCTTCGCCGTGCCGGCGTCGGCGCTCGAGACGCACGTGCTGCCCGCGCGGGTGCCGGACTACTCCCCCGCGATGCTGGACGAGCTGACCTCGGCCGGTGAGGTGCTGTGGGCGGGCCACTCGCCCCTCGCGGGCCACGACGGCATGGTGTCGCTGCACCCGGTCGCGGTCGCGGACCTCACGCTCGCCCCCGTGCCGGACCTCGACGCGACCGACGCGCCCGCGAGCGGCCCGGTGCACCGGGCCGTGCTCGCAGCGCTCGAGGGCGGCGGCGCGTGGTTCCTCGGTCCGCTCGTCGAGCGGGTCGCCGCCGTCCGGCTCGACGACGACCCTGCGCCGGGCACGACGGCCGTGCTCGAGGCCCTGTGGGACCTCGTGTGGGCGGGCCGGGTGACGAACGACGGCCTCGGCCCGCTGCGCGCGTGGCTCGCGGGCGGCCCGACCGCGCACCGCACGCAGGCCGCCCCCGCGCGCGGGCGCCCGCTGCGACCGCGACTCGGGCTGCGGGCCGGGGTCCGGCTGGGTGTGCCGACGGCACGTGACGACGGCGGGCGCGTCGGCGGCTCGACGTCCGGCGCGGGCGCCGGACGCTGGTCCCTGCTCCCGGCACGCGAGCCCGACCCGACCGTCCGGGCGCACGCGCTGGCGGCGCAGCTGCTGGACCGGCACGGCGTCCTCACGCGGGCGGTGGCCCCCGCCGAGGGCGTCTCCGGGCGGTTCGGCGACGTGTACCGCGTGCTCAGCGCGCTCGAGCAGTCCGGCCAGGTGCGCCGCGGGTACTTCGTCGAACGGCTCGGGGGGTCGCAGTTCGCGCTGCCGGGCGCCGTCGACCGGCTGCGGGCGGACGCCGAGGTGGTCGACCGCGCACGCGAGCGCGCAGCCGACCGGCTCGACACCGCTCCCCTGGGTCCGGGCCTGCCGTGGCAGGACGTGCCGCCGCCCGCCTGGGGGGCGCCCGCCGGGCCGGGCGCGTGGTCGCCCGGAGTACCCGACGCCGACCGGCGCGCCGACCAGCCGTGGGTCGTCGTCCTGGCCGCGACCGACCCCGCGAACCCCTACGGTGCGGCGCTCGCGTGGCCCGACGCCCCCGAGGGGCGCGACGGCTCGCGGCACCGACCGGGGCGCAAGGCCGGCGCCCTCGTCGTGCTCGTCGACGGCGGCCTCGCGCTGTACCTCGAACGTGGCGGGCGGACGCTGCTGACGTTCAGCGACGACCCCGTGACGCTCGGCGCGGCGGCCGACGCGCTGGTGCACGCCGTGCGCGAGCGCCGCGCGGGCCGGCTCACCGTCGGGCGCATCGACGGCGCCGAGGTGCTCTCGGCGGACGTCCTCGCGACCCCGGCCGCGACCGCGCTGACCGGTGCCGGGTTCGTGACGACGCCGCGCGGGCTGCGGCTGCACGCGTCGTGAGGGCCGCCCGGGAGCCGGGGGCGACCGATGCCCGAGGGTGACGTGCTGCGCCGCGCCGCGGCGCACCTCGACCGTGCGCTCGCCGGGCAGCGGCTCGCGCGGGCCGACCTGCGCTGGCCCACCGCCGCGACGGTCGACCTGCGCGGGCGCACGGTGCTCGGCACGCGGCCCTACGGCAAGCACCTGCTGACCCGCTTCGACGACGGGCGCACGCTCCACACGCACCTGCGGATGGACGGGACGTGGCGGGTCGTGCCGTCGTCGGACCGCCGCGCGGCGGCCCGGGCACCGCAGGTGCGCGCGGTGCTCGCGGTCGAGCGGTGGACCGCCGTCGGGTACCAGCTCGGCATGCTCGACGTCGTGCCCACGTCGGCCGAGCCGACCCTGCTGGGGCACCTGGGGCCCGACGTCCTCGACGGCGACTTCGACGACACGCCCGGTGTGCCGTGGGCCGGGCCACCGGTCCTCGACCTCCCCACGCCGGGGATCGACGAGGCGGTGCGGCGCTGGCACGCGCAGGGCGGCCGCCCCGTCGGCGAGGTGCTGCTGGACCAGCGGGTCGTGGCCGGGCTCGGCACGATCTTCATGGCGGAGTCGCTGTTCGCACGCGGCTGGTGGCCGTGGGCCCGCGCCGACGCGGTCGACGACGCGGCGGAGGTGCTGCGCGCGGGTCGCGCGCTGCTGCGCGCGTCGGTCGCGACCGGCCGTCCGGACGCGGCGGTCTACGGGCGCGAGGGTCGCACGTGCCCGCGGTGCGGCGCGCGGGTCGCGCGCGACGACATCGGCGTGGCACCCACGCAGCGGCAGGTCTACTGGTGCCCGGGCTGCCAGGTGCGCGGGCGCGGCTGAGGCCGCGGGTCGACGACGGCAGGACGCACGACGGGCCGGGCACGCCGCTCCCGGCGTGCCCGGCCCTCGTGATGCCTGTGCGTCAGCCGACGGGCGTGAGCTCCGACCGCGGCATCGCCCACCCGGCGTCGCCGAGGTCGGACCCGGCGGCCAGGTCGGCGGGGACGGTGTCGGGGATGTGCAGACCCTCGGCCACCGCGACACGGTCGCTGACCTCGCGCAGCACGAGCGACAACGGCACGTCGAGCGCGTCGCAGATGCTGCTGAGCAGCTCGGACGACGCCTCCTTCTGCCCGCGCTCCACCTCGCTGAGGTAGCCGAGCGAGACACGGGCTGCCGAGGAGACCTCACGCAGGGTGCGGCCCTGGCGCTGGCGCGCGTCCCGCAGGACGTCACCGATCTCTCGTCGTAGGACGACCATCTGGGCTCCCCCCTTCACGTCACGTCCTCGGTCGACGGACGGTCCCGCGGGGTGCGCGGCCGTCCCACTCGCTGCACCCGGCCGCACGGCCGGGAGGCGACCACCGTACCGCGCACCGCCGACGCGTGCGCCTGACGGGCGGGTGGTGGTCCGGGTGGTGTTCACACCGTCCCCAACGCGAGGGCGGCCCGCCGTGTTCCCCGCGACGTCAGCGCTCACCCGGCAGCGCCGCGAGCGCGAGCGCGAGCACGGCCCGCACCGTCCCGGTGCGGACCCGCGCCCGGTCCCCCGCGAGCACGAGGCTGCGGACCTCGCGCACCCCGGCCGCGACGACGGCGACGTGGACGGTGCCCGGTGGACGACCGTCCTGCGGGTCGGGCCCCGCGACGCCGGTCGTCGCGAGACCGACGTCGGCGCCGCAGACTCGACGCACGCCCGCGGCCATCGCGAGCGCCACGTCGGGGTCGACCGCACCGCGCGCGGCCAGCAGCTCCGCGTCGACGCCCAGCACGCTCGCCTTGAGGTCGGTGGCGTACGCGACGACCCCGCCGCGCACCACGGCCGACGCACCGGGCACGTCGACGAGCGACGCCGCGACGAGCCCGCCCGTGAGCGACTCCGCGGCCGCGACCGTGA
Organism: Cellulomonas iranensis NBRC 101100 = JCM 18110; assembly: GCF_001552375.1. Lineage (GTDB taxonomy): Bacteria > Actinomycetota > Actinomycetes > Actinomycetales > Cellulomonadaceae > Cellulomonas > Cellulomonas iranensis. The sequence continues at coordinate 25,191 of NZ_BCRB01000021.1, forward strand.
GGCCCGTGCGGGCGAGCAGCCCGACCAGCGCCCGGGCGTCGGGCAGCGGGCTCACAGCCCCGCCGTCGGCGGGACGCCCGCGGCGCGGCGGATCCGCACGGCGGTCCGCACGTAGTCCGCACCGGTCACGAGCGTGACCGCGACCGCGGCCGCCATGACCACGGCCGCGACGACGCCGACGAACGCCGGCAGGTGGTCGAGCGGCAGCAGGTACAGCGACAGCGCGACGGACTGCAGGACGGTCTTCAGCTTGCCGCCGCGCGACGCCGGGAGCACCACGTAGCGCAGCAGGAAGAACCGCATGACCGTGATCCCGAGCTCGCGCACGAGCACGAGCACCGTGACGGCCCACCAGAGGTCGCCCAGCCACGAGAGCAGCACGAGCGCGGCGCCGATCAGCAGCTTGTCGGCGATCGGGTCGAGCATCTTCCCGAGGTCGGTGACCTGGCCGGACCGGCGCGCGAGCCAGCCGTCGAGCCGGTCGGAGGCGGCGGCCACGACGAACAGCGCCGTCGCGAGCAGGCGTCCGCCGACCGTGTGCCCACCGTCCGCGAGGAGCGCGACCGCGAAGAACGGCACGACGGCGATCCGCAGGACGGTCACGACGTTGGCCGGGTTCCAGGCGGAGGGAGCGTCGGCGACCACGCGCCACAGCCTACGGGGCGGGCGGCGCACGACCGGCATCTCGCAGGTCACGGGTCCAGGACGCGCGCCCGGCGGTGACGGCGCGCCTCAGGCGAGCGGCAGCGCGCCGCCGTAGAGCCACCCCTGGCCGTAGCGCCAGCCGTTGCGGCGCAGGAAGTCGGCCTGCTCCTCGTTCTCGATGCCCTCCGCGATCGTCACCATCGCGAGCTCGCGCGCGAGCGCGCCGAGCGCACGTGTCACCTTGCCGGCGGTCGGGTCGTGCGGGATGCCTGACGTGAACGACATGTCGAGCTTGACGCCCGCGACGGGCAGGTCACGCAGGTACGACAACGGCGAGACACCGGTCCCGAAGTCGTCGAGCAGGATCGGCACGCCCGCGGCGGAGAGCTGGGTCAGCTCGTGACGGATCCGGGTCCCGGACGCCACGAGCGAGGACTCCGTCAGCTCGAGCACCAGCCGCCCCGCCGTCACGCGGTGCCGCGACAGGTCCTGCAGGAGTCGCGTCGCGAGCTCGGAGTCCCCCAGCTGGTCGGCCGACACGTTGACGGACACCCAGCGCGCGTCGTCGGCGGTGCGCGCCAGGAACTCCACGACGCGCGACGCCACGAACTGCCCGAGCAGCACCGACACGCCCGCCTCCTGGAGGTGCGGGAGGAACGCGCCCGGCAGCAGCAGGCCGCGCTGCGGGTGCTGCCACCGCACGAGCGCCTCGTACCCGACGACCCGGGCGTCCGACAGGTCGACGATCGGCTGGTAGTGCACGACGAGCTCGTCGTGCTCGATCGCGTGCACGATCTCGCGCTGCAGGGTCGGGGCGGTGGACAGCTCCATCGACGCGTCGTACACCTCGGTGCGGCCGCGGCCGCCCTGCTTCGCGCGGTAGAGGGCCGCGTCGGCCGCAGCGAGGAGCGTCGGGGCGCCGGCGTCCACGAGGTGCTGGTCCGCGAGCGCGATGCCCACGCTGGCGGCCACCGCGAGGCGGCGTCGCCCCACCCGCACGGGCTCCGCGAGCCCGGCGTGGATCGCGTTGGCGACCTCGAACACCGCGCGCGCCGCGTGCACCGACTGCAGCACCACGACGAACTCGTCGCCCCCCAGCCGCGCGACCGTGCCGCCGCCGGCCGTCGCGGCGCGCAGCACGCCCGCGACGTGCACGAGGATGTCGTCGCCGGCGGCGTGGCCGTACCGGTCGTTGACCGCCTTGAAGCCGTCGAGGTCGCACGCGAGCACCGACACCCGGTCGACCGCGCCCGGCTGCGACAACGCCGTGTGCAGCACCTCCTGCAGCAGCGTGCGGTTGGCCAGCCCGGTCAGGGGGTCGTGCATGGCCCGGTGCGTGAGCATCTCGGCCTGCATGCGGGACTCCGTCGCGTCGCGCACCTGGACGACGAAGTGGTCGGGCCGGCCGTCGGCGCCGCGCACGAGCGCCGCGTCGAGCACGACCCAGACGAGCTGCTCGTCCGCGCGCCGGCACCGCATCTCGAGCGAGAAGCGCTGCTGGCCGCCGCCCAGGAGCCGGTCGGTCGCCGCCCGCTGGGCCGCGTGGTCCTCGGGCGCGCTGAGGTCCGCCATGGGGTACCCGCGCAGGGCCTGCACGTGGGTCCCGAGCAGCTCGGCGAGCGCGACGTTGGCCTCGGTGATGCGCCACTCGAGGTCGACGAGCGCCATCCCGATCGGCGCGTTCTCCATCGCGACGCGGAACTGCGTCTCGCTGCGCGACAGCGCGACCTCGACGTCGCGGCGCGCGGTGATGTCGACGACCGTGGTCAGCACGGCGGCCTCGTCGTCGTCGGCGGGCACGCCGCGGCTCGTGACCTGGACGACCGACGGACGCGCACCCGCCAGCGGCGGGACGAGCGTGACCACCGTGGTGCGCTCCGGCTCGCCGTGGCGACCGAGCACCTGCGCGGGGCTCACCGCCAGCCCCCGGTCGTCGAGCAGCACGAGCGGCAGGTCCGCGACCGCGACGCCCACGACCGCGTCGCGGGCCACGCCCAGGATCTCGGCCGCGCGCTCGGACAGGTCCAGCACGCGCGCGTCGTGCGACTGCACGACGACACCCTCGTGCGTGACGCTCTGCAGCGCGTCGTACCGCCGGCGCAGCTGCCGGGCCACGTGCACGAGCTCGGCGTTGCGCCGCGTCTGCGCGCGCTCGCGCCGCAGCAGCACCAGCACGGTCACGAGGGAGACGATCGCGACGAGCGCGATGACAGCGCTGACGACGCCGTACGGTCCGACCAGGTCTGCGCCCACCGGACGGCCGCTCAGTCGTCGGCGGGCTCGGGCCCGCCGTCCCTCTCCTCGTCGTCCGGCCCGTCCGCGGCACCCGTGTCGCCGCGCAGCATCGCGAGCGTGCCGGGCAGGTCGTCGGGCTGCACGAGGACCTCGCGCGCCTTCGACCCCTCGGAGGGGCCGACGATCTCGCGGGACTCGAGCAGGTCCATGAGCCGCCCGGCCTTGGCGAAGCCGACCCGCAGCTTGCGCTGCAGCATCGAGGTCGAGCCGAACTGGGTCGTGACGACCAGCTCGGCGGCCTGCAGCAGCAGGTCGAGGTCGTCGCCGATGTCCTCGTCGACCTGCTTCTTGGCGGCGACGACCGTGACGTCCTCGCGGTAGACGGGCTTGAGCTGCGCCTTGACGTGCTCGACGACGGCGTGGATCTCGGACTCGGCGACCCACGCGCCCTGCGTGCGCATCGGCTTGGCCGCGCCCATCGGCAGGAACAGCGCGTCACCCTGGCCGATGAGCTTCTCGGCGCCCGGCTGGTCGAGGACGACGCGCGAGTCGGTGAGGGACGACGTCGCGAACGCGAGACGCGACGGCACGTTGGCCTTGATGAGGCCGGTGACGACGTCGACCGACGGTCGCTGCGTCGCGAGCACGAGGTGGATGCCGGCGGCGCGCGCGAGCTGCGTGATGCGCTGGATGGACGCCTCGACGTCGCGGGGGGCGACCATCATGAGGTCGGCGAGCTCGTCGACGATGACCAGCAGGTACGGGTAGGTCGCGATCTTGCGCTCGGAGCCCGGCAGCGGCTTGACCTTGCCCGCGCGGACCGCGGCGTTGAAGTCGTCGATGTGCTTGTAGCCGAACATCGCGAGGTCGTCGTACCGCGCCTCCATCTCCTTGACCACCCACTCGAGGGCCTCGGCGGCCTTCTTGGGGTTGGTGATGATGGGCGTGATGAGGTGCGGGATGCCCTCGTACAGCGTGAGCTCGACGCGCTTGGGGTCGACGAGGATCATGCGGACCTCGTCGGGCGTGGACCGCATGAGGATCGAGACGATCATCGAGTTGACGAACGACGACTTGCCCGCGCCGGTGGCGCCCGCGACGAGCAGGTGGGGCATCTTCGCGAGGTTCGCGACGACGTAGCCGCCCTCGACGTCCTTGCCGACCCCGATCACCATGGGGTGCTCGGACCGCTTCGCGGCGCTCGAGCGCAGCACGTCGCCGAGCGCGACGGTCTCGCGGTCGGTGTTGGGGATCTCGATGCCGATGGCGGACTTGCCGGGGATCGGCGACAGGATGCGCACGTCGGCGCTCGCGACCGCGTACGCGATGTTCTTGCTCAGCGCCGTGACGCGCTCGACCTTGACGCCCTGCCCGAGCTCGACCTCGTACCGCGTGACGGTGGGGCCACGGGTGAACCCGGTGACCTGCGCGTCGATCTGGAACTGCTCAAGCACCGACGTCAGCGACTCGACCACGCGGTCGTTCGCGGCGGAGCGCACCTTGTGCGGCGCCCCCTTGGCGAGCGCGTCCTCGTGCGGCAGCAGGTAGACGACGTCGCCCTCGAGCATCGGCTGCTCGCCGCGCGGCACGCCGGTCGGGGCCGGGGCGGTGAGCTCGGGCGTGACGACCGCGGTCGGCGCGGTGGGGGCCGCGGGCGGCATGCGCCGCGTCTCGACCACGTCGGGGACGTCGTCGACGTCGTCGAGGTCCTCGTGGTGGACCTGGGCGGCACGCTCGAACGCCTCGTCGCCCTCGTACTCGTCGAGGCGCCGGTCGTCGGGGTCGGGGACGTCGTCCGCGCGACGCCGGCCGAGCAGCGAGCGGCGCTTCTTCGCGGGCGGCTCGGGCCGCGCGCTGTGCAGCGCCTCGATCACCAGCGGCGCGTCCTCGTCGTCCTCGACCGCCGCGCTCTCGTGCTGGCCGGTCAGGCGCCGGTACAGGCCCTGCAGGCGCGGTCCGATCTGGTGCACGGGGGTGGCGGTGACGACCAGCACGCCGAAGAACGCGAGGATCCCGAGCAGCAGGCCGGCGACCACGGGGGTCAGCAGCGTCGCGAGCGGCGTGCCGACGGCGAACCCGACGATGCCGCCGGCCGCACGGACGGCCGCCATGTCCTGCGTGCCCGGCTGCCCGTGCGTGAGGTGCACGATCCCGCAGACCGCGATCGTGATCGCGCTCAGGCCGATGCCGATGCGCGAGTTGGCCTGGACGCGCTCGGGGTGCCGCATGAGGCGCACCGACACGCCCAGCAGCACGACCGGCACCGCGACGCCGACGACCCCGAACGTCCCGGCCACGACGTTGTGGATCACGTCGCCCGCAGTGCCGGACAGGTCCCACCACTCGCGTGCGGCGACGACCACCGCGAGGCCGAGCAGCGTGAGCGCCAGACCGTCGCGCCGGTGCGCCGGGTCGAGGTCGCGCGCTCCTGCGCCGACGTGCCGGGCGGTGCCGCCCACGACGTGCGCGACGCCCATCCACGCGCCGCGCAGCATCCGCAGCGGCAGGGGCGGGCGCGGGGGCTCGGCGGGCTTGCGGGCGGCGGGACGCGACCCGCCGCCCGCCCTGCCGCCCTGGGGCGACCGCGACGACGCTCCGGAGGCGCGCGTCGAGCGCGCAGTGCCTGGGGTCGTACGGGTCGCCATGGTCCTCACGGTAGCGGTGGGTCGGGCCGGAGCGTCGTCGGCGCACGTCCGTGTCGCGCACCGACCTGCGCCGTCCCGTCCGCACGACGCCCGTCGGACGGGTGTCGGCGCCCCGTGCCACGATGCCCGCATGGCACGCACGCCACGTCGAGCCGCCGGCACCGGCGCCACGCCGTCGGTCGACCGTGGGACCGCGCTGCGCCACCGCGCGCACGTGCAACAGCTCACGCGCCCGCCGTCGTCGGCGGCCGACCCGACGGACGCGCACGTCCTCGACCTGGGCGTCCAGGACACGGGACCCGACGGGGCGCTGTGGGCTCTCGCCGTCCGGGGCGTCGCGACGCGGGCGCGCGAGCACCCCGACGTCCTCGCCTACGCATGGACGCTGCGGGGCGCGCCGCACGCGTACCGCCGCGCCGGCCTGCGGGATGTCGAGCGCGCCGTGCGCCCGTGGTCGGACGACGACGCCGCGCGGCGCATCTTCGACGCGGCCCGGCCCCTGCGCGCCGCGGGCATCGGCCCCGCCGCGGCGCTCGGCCGGGTCGCGAGCGCCCTGCGCGAGGTCGTCGACCGCCCCCGGGTCAAGGGCGAGGTCTCGACAGCGCTCACCGCGCTGCTGCCCGCGCCGTACCTGCGCGAGTGCCGCCCCTGCGGGGCCACGCACGCCTACGAGCAGACGTTCCGGCTCGCGGCGCTCCACGCGGGCCTCGAGCTCGAGCCCGGCACGTCGCCACCCGTGCTGCGCCGCGTGCCCCGGTGGACGTCGACCCGCGTCGGCGACACCACGCCGGCCCCGCCCGGCGCGCCCCTCGACCTCGTGCACGGCGCGCTGCACCTGCTCGGACCGACCACGCGTCGCGACGTCGCGACATTCCTCGACGCCGCCCCCGCGGACGTCGCAGCGCGCTGGCCCGACGACGCCGTCGACGTCCTCGTGGACGGTCGTCCCGCCCAGGTGCTGGCCGACGACCTCGACGCGCTTCTCGCCGCACCCGCGCCGACCGGCGTCGTGCGGCTGCTCGGCCCCTTCGACCTCTGGCTGCAGGCGCGCGACCGCGACGTCGTGGTGCCCGACCCCGCCCTCCGTCGCACCCTGTGGCCCACGCTGGGGCGGCCGGGCGCCGTGCTCGCCGACGGCGAGGTCGTCGGCACGTGGCGTCCGCGGACGCGCGGCCGGAGCCTCGCACTCGAGGTCGAGCCGTGGACGCCGTGGGACGACGCGCTGCGCCACGCCGTCGACGAGCAGCACCGCCTGCTCGCCGCGTTCCGCGGCGTCGACGTGACGTGACGGTGCGGGCTCACACCCGCACCGTCACCGTCCGCTGCGCTCCGGCTCAGGCCTCGAACCGTGGTCGGTCCGCGCCTGCGCTCCGCTCCGGCTCAGGCCTCGACGACCACCGGGATGATCATCGGGCGACGGCGCAGCTTGTTGGACACGAAGCGGCCCACGACGCGCCGCATGACCTGCTGCAGCTGGTGCGTGTCGGTCGCGCCGCCGCGCACGGCCTCCTCGAGCGCGGCCGTGAGGTCCGGGAGCACGCCGTCGAAGACGTCGTCCTGCTCGGCGACGCCGCGCGCGTGGATCTGCGGGCCGGCGAGCACCGTCCCGTCGGCGGAGGACACGACCGCGAAGATCGACACGAAGCCCTCGTCGCCGAGGATCCGGCGGTCCTTGAGCTCGGCCTCCGTCAGCTCGCCGACGCTCGAGCCGTCGACGTACACGTACCCGCACGGCACGGCCCCGACGACGCTCGCGCGACCGTCGACGAGGTCGACCACGACGCCGTCCTCGGCGAGCACGACCCGGTCGGCCGGGACGCCGGTGCGCACCGCGAGCGCGGCGTTCGCGATGAGGTGCCGCACCTCGCCGTGCACGGGCATGACGTTGCGCGGACGCAGGATGTTGTAGCAGTACAGGAGCTCGCCGGCGCTCGCGTGGCCCGAGACGTGCACCTTCGCGTTGCCGGAGTGCACGACGCGCGCCCCGAGCCGCATCAGCCCGTTGATGACGCGGAAGACCGCGTTCTCGTTGCCCGGGATGAGGCTCGACGCGAGCACGACCGTGTCGCCCGGGCCCACGGAGACCTTGTGGTCGCCGTTGGCGATCCGCGACAGCGCGGCCATCGGCTCGCCCTGCGAGCCCGTGCACATGAGCACGACCCGGTCGTCCGCGAGCTTCTCGATCTGCTTCTGGTCGACCAGCACGCCGTCGGGCACCCGCAGGTAGCCCAGCTCGGCGGCGATCCCCATGTTGCGCACCATCGACCGCCCGACCAGGGCGACCTTGCGCTCGTTCGCGACGGCCGCGTCGATGACCTGCTGGACGCGGTGGACGTGCGACGCGAACGACGCCACGACGACGCGCCCCGTCGACTCCGCGAACACCTGGTCGAGCACGGGGCCGATCTCGCGCTCGGGCGTGACGAAGCCGGGCACCTCGGCGTTGGTCGAGTCGACCATGAACAGGTCGACGCCCTGCTCGCCCAGGCGCGCGAACGCCCGCAGGTCCGTGATGCGGCCGTCGAGCGGCAGCTGGTCCATCTTGAAGTCGCCGGTGTGCAGCACGGTCCCGGCCGGCGTGCGCACGGCGACGGCGAGGGCGTCGGGGATCGAGTGGTTGACCGCGACGAACTCGCACTCGAACGCGCCGAGCGTCTCGACCTGGCCCTCGCGCACCGCGAGCGTCAGCGGCGTGATGCGGTGCTCCTTGAGCTTGGCCTCGACGAACGCGAGCGTGAGCTGCGAGCCCACCAGCGGGATGTCGCGGCGCAGCCGCAGCAGGTACGGCACGGCACCGATGTGGTCCTCGTGGCCGTGCGTGAGGACGATCGCGTCGATGTCGTCGAGCCGGTCCCGGATGTAGTCGAAGTCCGGCAGGATCAGGTCGACGCCGGGCTGGTGGTCCTCGGGGAACAGCACGCCGCAGTCGATGACGAGCAGGCGCCCGCCGTACTCCAGCACGGCCATGTTGCGCCCGACCTCGCCGAGGCCGCCGAGCGGGACGATCCGCAGGCCGCCCTCCGGCAGCGGCGGCGGCAGGGTGAGGTCGGGGTGGGGGTGACTCATGGATCTCCTGGGTGATCGGTGGGTGCCGACCCGTGCGTCATGCCCGGTCGGCGCCCGCGACGACGTCGAGCAGCCCGCTGGCGGCCAGACCGGCGCGCACGTGCGCGGCCTCGTCGTCGGTGAAGGGGACGAGGGGCAGCCGCATCGCGCGGCTGCTCAGGAGGCCGAGCTCGACGAGCGCGGCCTTGGCGGCGGAGGCCTGGAAGCCCGCGCCGTTGACGGCCGTGACGGCCGGGAGGACCTCGCGCAGCACGGCGAGCGCACCGGCGGCGTCGCCCGCGTGCCACGCGGCGAAGAAGCGCGCGAACGCGGCCGGCGCGACCTGCGTCGTCACGCCGACGAGGCCGACGGCGCCGTGCGCGAGGAACGCGAGCGCGAGCGCGTCGTCGCCGCTGTACCACGCCAACCCCGTGCGCGGGATCGCGCGGGCGGCCTCGACCACGTCGCCCGACGCGTCCTTCATCGCCACGACGCGGTCGTGCGCCGCGAGCCGGTCGACCGTGCCCGGGGCGAGCCGGACGACCGCGCGCCCGGGGACGTCGTAGAGCATGACGGGCAGGTCGGTCGCGTCGGCGACGGCGGTGACGTGCCGCACGACGCCCTCCTGCGAGGGCCGCGAGTAGTAGGGCGTCACGACGAGCAGGCCGTGCGCACCGGCGGCCGCGGCCTGCTCGGCCATGCGGACCGCGTGCGCGGTGTCGTTGGAGCCGGCGCCCGCGACGACGTACGCGCGGTCGCCCACGGCCTCGACGACCGCCTCGACGACCGCGGCCTTCTCGGGCGAGTGCGTGGTCGAGGACTCCCCCGTGGTGCCGTTCAGCACGAGGCCGTCGTGACCCGCGTCGACGAGGTGCTGCGCGAGCCGGACCGTCGCCTCGAGGTCGATCGCGCCGTCGGCGGTCATCGGGGTGACCATCGCCGACAGCAGCGACCCGAACGGGTGGGTGGCGGAGGTCACGGCAGGCATGCGCACACGGTACCGCCCGGGCACGGCCGCGCGCGGCGGCGTCCCGTGCGCCGGTCGGCCGGGCCCGCGCCCGCGACCGACGGGCGCGTCAGCGCCGCCACGTGTCGAAGCGGTAGCGGGCGCCCGTGCGGGACACGAGCCACGGCGCGTCCTGACCGCCGGCGACGCACCGCCAGCCGGGGCCGATCGCGGGCGCCGTCGTGTCCCCCGGCACGTCGAGGTCGACGACGGTCACCTCGAGCACGTCGGCGCGGTCGAGCGCCGCGGCGTAGACCGCTCCCCCGCCGATGACCCACACGTCGCGCGCGGTCGCGAGCGCGGCGTCGAGGTCCGCCAGCACGTCCGCGCCGGGGGCGTCGAACCCCGGGTCGCGCGACAGCACCACGTTGCGCCGGCCCGGCAGGGGGCGGAAGCGCTCGGGCAGCGACTGCCAGGTCGCACGCCCCATGACGACGGTGCCGCCGGCCGTGACCTCGCGGAAGTGCGCCATGTCCTCCGGCACGTGCCACGGGATGCCGCCGCCGTCGCCGATGACCCCGGCGGGCGTCTGCGCCCAGACCAGCCCGATCACCGCGCTCAGACCGCCACGGGCGCCGCGATGGCCGGGTGGTGCCGGTACCCGACCACCTCGACGTCGTCCCACGTGTAGTCGAACAGCGACGCGGCGCGCCGCAGGTGCAGCTGCGGCGCCGGGTACGCCTCGCGCGTGAGCTGCTCGCGCACCTGGTCGACGTGGTTGTCGTAGACGTGGCAGTCGCCGCCGGTCCACACCAGGTCGCCGACCTCGAGGTCGACCTGCTGCGCGACCATGTGGGTCAGCAGCGCGTACGACGCGATGTTGAACGGCACCCCGAGGAACAGGTCGGCCGAGCGCTGGTACAGCTGGCACGAGAGCCGACCGTCGGCGACGTAGAACTGGAAGAACGCGTGGCACGGCACGAGCGCCATGTCGTCGAGCGCCGCGACGTTCCACGCCGAGACGACGTGGCGGCGCGAGTCCGGGTTCGACCGCAGCTCGGACAGGAGCGTCGTCAGCTGGTCGACGTGCCCGCCGTCGGGCGTCGGCCAGGACCGCCACTGCACGCCGTAGACCGGGCCGAGCTCACCGTCGGCGTCGGCCCACTCGTCCCAGATGTGGACGTCCTTGGCGACGAGCGAGGCGATGTTCGACTCGCCGCGCAGGAACCAGAACAGCTCCTCGGCGACCCCGCGGAAGAACACCCGCTTGGTCGTGACGAGCGGGAAACCGGCCCGCAGGTCGAACCGCATCTGGTGCCCGAACACCGAGCGCGTCCCGGTGCCGGTGCGGTCGGCCTTCGGGGTGCCGGTGGTCAGGACGTGCCGCAGCAGGTCCTCGTACGGCGTGGGCACGGTGGCGGGGAGCGCGACGGGCGCGGCGGCGAGGTCGGCCATGGGCACATCGTCGCACCCCCGCGCCGACGCACGGGCCCGGCGTCCGGCGCGCCGCGACCGCGAACCCCGTCACGGGCGTGCCGTCCGGTGCGGGACCCTCACCCCGCGGTTGGCGGGCGCGCCGCCACGCGGCGAGGATGGCGCGCATGAGCACGTCGCTGCCCCCCTCGGTCGCCGCCCACCTGCCCACCGGGCTGCTCGTCGGGGGCCGGTGGCGCCCCGCACGCTCGGGCGCGACGTTCGCGGTCGAGGACCCCGCGACGGCCACGACGCTGTTCGAGGTCGCGGACGCCGACGAGCGGGACGCGCGCGACGCGCTCGACGCGGCCGTCGAGGCCGCCGAGCCGTGGCGACGCACGTCGCCCCGCCGACGGGCCGACCTGCTGCGCGCGGTGTACGACGTGCTCACGGCGCGTGCCGAGGACGTCGCCGCGCTCGTCACGGCCGAGGGCGGCAAGCCTCTCGCGGAGTCCCGCGCCGAGGTCGCGTACGCGGCCGACTACGTGCGCTGGTACGGCGAGCAGGCCGTGCGGCTCGACGGGCTCGCGCGCCGCGCACCGGCCGGCACGCACCACCAGCTCGTGCTGCGACACCCGGTCGGCCCCGCGCTGCTCGTCGCGCCCTGGAACTTCCCGGTCGCGATGATCGCCCGCAAGGTCGCACCGGCGCTCGCCGCCGGGTGCACGTGCGTCGTCAAGCCCGCGCAGCTCACGCCCCTGACGACCGCGTACGTCGCCGAGCTGATCCGCGCCGAGCTCGAGGCCCGCGACCTGCCCGCGGGCGTCCTCAACGTCGTCCCGTCGTCGTCGGCGCGGCGCATCAGCGAGCCGCTGCTCGCGGACCCCCGCCTGCGCAAGCTGTCCTTCACGGGCTCGACCCAGGTGGGCGCGACGCTGCTCGCGGCCGCCGCGCCGCACGTGCTGCGCACGTCGATGGAGCTGGGCGGCAACGCGCCGTTCCTCGTCTTCGCGGACGCCGACCTCGACGCCGCGGTCGAGGGCGCCGTGCAGGCCAAGATGCGCAACAGCGGGCAGACCTGCGTCGCCGCCAACCGCTTCCTCGTGCACGCGTCCGTCGCCGAGGAGTTCACGGCCCGGCTCACCGCCGCGTTCGACGCGCTCGTCGTCGGGCACGGCGCCGAGCCCGGCGTGACCGTCGGGCCGCTGATCGAGCGCGCCGCCGTCGAGCGGGTCGCGGACGTCGTCGCCGAGGCCGCGGACGGCGGTGCGACCGTGCGGACGGGCGGCGACCCGCTGCGGCGCAGCGGCTACTTCTTCGCGCCGACCGTGCTCGCCGGCGTCGCGCCCGACGCGCGTGTCGTCACCGAGGAGACGTTCGGACCCGTCGCGCCCGTCGTGACGTTCGACGACGACGCCGAGGCGCTGCGCCTGGCGAACGGGACGCCGTTCGGTCTCGTCGCGTACGCGTACACGCGCGACCTGGCGCGGGCCATGCGGCTCGTCGAGGACGTCGAGGCCGGGATGATCGGCATCAACCGCGGCATGGTGTCCGACGCGACCGCACCGTTCGGCGGCGTCAAGACCTCGGGCCTCGGCCGCGAGGGCGGCGAGGCCGGCATCGAGGAGTACCTCGAGCCCGTGTACGTCGCGCTCTGACCGGGAGCCGCCGCGCCGCGTCCGGGCCCGGCCCGCGGCGGTCGCCCCGTGGACGCCGCGGCGGACCGCTCGAGGGCGTGTGCGACAGTGACCGCGTGACACCGCTCGACCCCGTGACCGCCGCACGACGGCAGGCGGTCTCGGTGTCGGTCGCCACGGGGCTGTACGGCGTGTCGTTCGGCGCGCTGTCCGTCGCCGCCGGGCTCGACGTGCCGCAGACCATGGCGCTCAGCCTGCTGATGTTCTCGGGCGGGTCGCAGTTCGCGTTCATCGGCGTGGTCGGCGCCGGGGGTGCCGCGGGCGCGGCCGTCGCGTCCGCCGCGCTGCTGGGCGCGCGCAACGGCCTGTACGGCGCGCAGCTCGCGCCGCTCCTCGCGCTGCCGTCGCGCCGGCGCCTGCCCGCCGCGCACCTGACGATCGACGAGTCGACGGCCGTCGCCACGGCGCAGCCGACGCGGGCGGCGGCGCGCGTCGGGTTCTGGTGGACCGGGCTCGGCATCTACCTGCTGTGGAACCTGTTCACGCTCGTCGGCGCCCTCGCGGGCGACCGGCTCGGCGACCCGCGCGCCTACGGCCTGGACGCCGCCGCGGCCGCCGCGTTCCTCGCGCTCGTCTGGCCCCGGCTCGCGGGTCGCACCGCGCAGGTCGTGGCGGTCGCCGCCGTGGTCGTCGCGCTCGCGACCACGCCCGTCCTGCCCGCCGGCGTGCCCGTGCTCCTCGCGGCGCTCGTCGCCGTCGTCGTCGGGCTCGTCAGCACGGGCCCGCCGCCGGCCGCCCCGGCACCCGGCGGTGCCGCGTGACCGGGCTCTGGTTCGCCGTGCTGCTCGCGGGGCTCGCCTGCCTGGGCATCAAGCTCGCCGGTCACCTGCTGCCCGAGCACTGGCTCGCGCAACCCCGCGTCGCCCGGGTCGCCGCGCTCGTCACGGTCGCGCTGCTCGCCGCCCTGGTCGCCGTGCAGACCGCCACGACCGGCGGCCGGCTCACGCTCGACGCGCGGCTGCCCGCGCTCGTCGTCGCGGCGGTCGCGCTGGCGCTGCGCGCGCCGTTCGTCGTGGTCGTGCTGCTCGCCGCGGCGACCGCCGCGGGGCTGCGCCTGCTCGGCATGCCCTGACGGACCGCGCGTTAGGCTCGCCGGGTGCTGCCCCCCACCGCCGACGTGTCCGTGCGCCCCGCCGTGCCCGGCGACGAGACCCGCATCGCGCACATCCAGCTCGCCGCGTGGCGCACCGCGCACGCCGACGTGCTGGGTGAGGTCGTGCTCGGCTCGCTCGACGAGGACGCGTTCGTCGCGCAGTGGGCGCAGGCCGTCACCGCTCCCCCGGGCCCCGGGTACCACGTGCTCGTCGCGTGCGACGGCCCGCACCTCGTGGGCTTCGCGTCGGTCGCGCCGATCCCCGCGCCCGACCCGACCGACGCGCCCGCGGGCGTCGTGCTCGCGCTCGAGGTCGACCCGCAGGCGCAGCGCGGCGGCCACGGCTCACGGCTGCTGGCCGCGGCGGTCGACCTGCTGCGCGCCGACGGCGCCGACCAGGTGCAGACCTGGGTGATCGAGGGCGACGCCGCGCGCGAGCAGTTCCTCGAGGGCGCCGGGCTGGGGCCCGACGGCCTGACGCGTCGGCTCGCCACCGGGCCCGGCCCCGACGAGGAGGCGCACGTCGTGGTCGAGCGCCGCTGGTACGCGGGCATCTGACCGCCGCCGGCCGAGGGCGTCAGGGCAGCTCGGTGCGGGTCGGTCGGCCGCGGTGCAGACGGCTCGCGGTCCGCAGCGCGGCCCGCGCACGCGAGCGGTCGCCCGCCGCGTCGTAGGCGAACGCGAGGTGGTACCACGCGCGCCAGTCGTCGGGCGACGCGTCGACGCGCTCCCGGTGCGGCTCGAACGCGGCGCGGGCCGCGGCACGGTCGACGCGACCGCCCGGGGAGCGCGGCAGGTCGTCGACCGGCAGCTCGCCGGCCGCCGCGAGCGCGTCCGCCATGCGCTGCACGTCGAGCGCCAGCAGCCACTCGCGCACGATCAGCGCGAGCACCAGCAGCGGCGCCACGAGGAACGCGACACCCAGCGCGACGCCGACGGGCTCGCCCGTGCCCATGAGCTGCACGGCGCGCACGCCCACCAGCCACACGTAGAGCGCGAGCAGCGCGCTCAGCGCGACGGCGGCGACGAGGCCCGTCCGGCGACGGCGCGTGCGCGGGGCGTCGGTCATGCGTGCAGGTCCAGCAGGTCCTCGAGACCGACCGTCAGGCCCGGCCGGTCGACGACGCGACGGACCGCGAGCAGCACGCCGGGCATGAAGCTCACGCGGTCGAACGAGTCGTGCCGGATCGTGAGCATCTCGCCCGCGTTGCCGAGCAGGATCTCCTCGTGCGCGACGAGACCCCGCAGCCGCACCGCGTGCACGCGCACACCGTCGACGTCGGCGCCGCGCGCGCCGTCGACGGCCTGCGTCGTCGCGTCCGGCACCGGGCCCAGGCCCGCGGCAGCGCGCGCCGCGGCGATGCCCTGCGCGGTGTGGCGCGCCGTCCCGGACGGCGCGTCGACCTTGTCGGGGTGGTGCAGCTCGACGACCTCCGCCGACTCGAACCACCGGGCGGCCTGCCGTGCGAAGGCCATCGCGAGCACCGCACCGAGCGCGAAGTTCGGTGCGACCACGACCCCCACCCCCGGCGCGCGGACCAGGTGGTCGCGCACCCGGCCCAACGACGCGTCGTCCCACCCCGTCGTCCCGACGACCGCGTGCACGCCCGCGTCGACGAGCGTGTGCACGTGGTCCTCGGTGACCGACGGGACCGTGAAGTCGACCGCGACGTGGGCGCCCGCGTCGACGACCGCGCGCAGGTCGTCCCCGGCGTCCAGGGTCGCGACGAGCTCGAGCCCGTCCGCCTCCTGCACGGCGCGCACCGTGGTGCCCCCCATGCGTCCGGACGCTCCCAGCACGGCCACGCGGATCGGTTCGTTCACGCCTCGCACCCTAACCGGCGGCACCCGCACCCGACGGACGGGTCCAGCCCGTCAGACGCCGGCGGGCCCCAGCCGCTGCGCGAGGTGCTCGGCCAGACGACGCAGCTCGACGGGCGGCAGGCCCGTGAACCGCTCGACCTCGCGCGGCGGGTAGCCCGCGTCCACGAACCACTCGACCGTCGCGACCGTCGCGGCCGCGTCGACCGGCCCGGTGCCGACGGACTCGCGCACGAACGTGCTGAACCGCACGGCCGCGAGGTACTGCGCGGGCGTCACGCCCAGCAGGGTCGTGCACCACCGGTGCAGGTCGCCGACGCTCGCGGCGACCTCGCGCGCGATGTCGCTCGCGCGCACGAGACCGCGGTGCGCCTCGACGTACGCGATCGCGTCCTCGAGGCGGTCGAGCTCGGCGCCGTCGTGCCGCGGCCGGGCCGCCAGCGCGTCGAGGAGCGCCGCGACGGCCGCGTCGTCCGCGCCCTCGTCGAGCAGCGCGCCCACGCGCGTCGCCGTCCCGGCCGGGAGGACGTCGTCGAGGGCGGTCCAGGCGTCCGCGAGGGGCCGGCCGGCGCGCAGCCGCGCCGGACCCAGCGGGTGCAGCTGCACGCCCAGCCGCACCACGGGTCCGCGCTGCCGCGCGACGACCGCGTGCGTCCGGGGTCCGCGCACGCCGTCGCCGTCGGGCGTGCGCGCACCCGTGAGCGGGTCGACGAGCTCGCCGGCCGCGCCGCGCACGACCTGCAGGAGCCCGCGGCCGTCGGGCAGCAGCACCTCGACGTGGTCGGCGCCCGCCGCGTGGCGCGCGACCCACGCGTGCTCGGCGACGCCGCGCAGCACGGCGGGGACGGGGTACCGGCGGTAGTGGTCGACGGCGACGGGCATGCCCCCATCATGCCGCGCGCGGCGGACGCCGGGACCCGTCGCGGGGCCCGGCGCGGGCCGACGAGGTCAGTCGCCGAACGGGCCCACGCGCACGACGCTGCGCGGCGCGGCCGCGAGCTCGGCCGCGAGCTCCTGCACCTGCGCCGCCGTCACGGCGCGCACGCGCTCGAGCGACTCGTCGACGTCGAGCAGCTCGCCGTGGACCAGCTCGGCCTTGCCGAGCCGGCTCATGCGCGACCCGGTGTCCTCCATGCCGAGCACGAGGCCGCCGCACAGCTGGCCGATGCTGCGCGTGAGCTCGGCCGCACCCATGGGCGCGTCGGCCATGCGCTCGAGCTCGGCGACCATCAGCGCGGTCACCTCGTCGACGCGTGCGGGCGTGCAGCCCGCGTAGAGCCCGAACAGGCCGGTCTCGGCGTGGCCGGTCGCGAACGAGTACGTCGAGTACGCCAGGCCGCGCTTCTCGCGGATCTCCTGGAACAGCCGCGAGGACATGCCGCCGCCCAGGGCGGCGCTCAGCACCGACAGCACGAACCGACGCGGGTCGGTCGAGGTGAGGCAGGGGCCGCCGACGATGACGTTGGCCTGCTCCGTCGAGCGGCGGATCGTCAGCTCGAGCGCCGCGGGCGGCACCGGGGCGCCGGCGGTGCGGCGCGCACGCGGCGTGGCCGTGGGGTCGAGCGGCCAGCCGCCCGCGGCGAGCGCGGCCTCGACCTGCGCGCACAGGGCGTCGTGGTCGACTCCCCCGGCGGCGGTGACGACGAGGGTCTCGGGGCGGTAGTGCTCGCGGTAGTGCTCCCACACGGCGTCGCGCGGCACGTCGCGGATGGCCTGCGGGGTGCCGCCGATGGGCCGCCCGAGGGGCGTGTCGCCGAACACGGCGGCGGCGAACTGCTCGTGCGCGACGTCCGACGGGTCGTCGTCGTTCATCGCGAGCTCTTCGAGGATGACGCCGCGCTCGGTCTCGAGCTCGTCGGCGTCGAGCCGCGCCGAGGTCACCATGTCCGCGATGACGTCGACCGCCATGGGCACGTCGGAGTCGAGCACGCGCGCGTAGTAGCACGTGTGCTCCTTGCCGGTCGCGGCGTTGGCCTCGCCGCCGACGGCGTCGAACGCCTCGGCGATGTCCATCGCCGTGCGCCGCGCCGTGCCCTTGAACAGCAGGTGCTCGAGGAAGTGCGTCGAGCCGAAGTGGCCCGACGTCTCGTCGCGCGAGCCGACGCCGACCCACGCCCCGACCGTGGCCGAGCGCAGGCCGGGCATGTGCTCGGTGAGCACGCGGACCCCCCCGGGCAGGACGGTGCGCCGCACGGCGGCGCCTCCGTCCTGCCCGACGACGAGGTCAGCCCCCGGCGAACCGGGGGCGACCAACGGGAGGGAGAGCGGCACGTCAGGCGTCGGCGGTGGCGGACGCGTCCGCTGCCTCGTCCTGGGCCCCGGCCTCGGCCTCGTCGAGCACCGCGTGCAGCGAGAGCTTGCCGCGCGGGTCGATCTCACCGATCTCGACCTGGACCTTCTGGCCGATCTTGAGGACGTCCTCGACGTTCTCGACGCGCTTGCCGCCCACGAGCTTGCGGATCTGCGAGATGTGCAGCAGACCGTCCTTGCCCGGGGACAGCGAGATGAACGCGCCGAACGTCGTCGTCTTCACCACGGTGCCGACGAAGCGCTCGCCGACCTCGGGCATGTGCGGGTTGGCGATCGCGTTGATCGCCGCCCGCGCGGCCTCCGCCGACGGACCGTCGGTGGCGCCGATGTAGACCGTGCCGTCGTCCTCGATGGAGATGTCGGCGCCGGTCTCCTCCTGGATCTGGTTGATCATCTTGCCCTTCGGGCCGATGACCTCGCCGATCTTGTCGACCGGCACCTTGACCGAGATCACGCGGGGCGCGAACGGGCTCATCTCGTCCGGGACGTCGATCGCCTCGGCGATGACGTCGAGGATCGCGAGGCGCGCCTCCTTGGCCTGCGTCAGCGCGCCGGCCAGCACCGAGGCGGGGATGCCGTCGAGCTTGGTGTCGAGCTGGATCGCGGTGACGAACTCGCGCGTGCCGGCGACCTTGAAGTCCATGTCGCCGAACGCGTCCTCGGCGCCCAGGATGTCGGTGAGGGCCGCGTAGCGGGTCTCACCCTCGACCGTGTCGGACACCAGGCCCATCGCGATGCCCGCGACGGGCGCGCGCAGCGGGACACCGGCGTTGAGGAGCGACAGCGTCGCGGCGCAGACCGAGCCCATCGACGTCGAGCCGTTCGAGCCCAGCGCCTCGGAGACCTGGCGGATCGCGTAGGGGAAGTCCTCACGCGCCGGCAGGACCGGGACGATCGCGCGCTCGGCGAGCGCGCCGTGGCCGATCTCGCGGCGCTTGGGCGAGCCCACGCGGCCGGTCTCGCCGGTCGAGTAGGGCGGGAAGTTGTAGTGGTGCATGTACCGCTTGCGCGTCTCGGGCGAGAGCGAGTCGATCTGCTGCTCCATGCGGAGCATGTTCAGCGTCGTGACGCCGAGGATCTGGGTCTCGCCGCGCTCGAACAGCGCCGAGCCGTGCGTGCGGGGCAGCACCTCGACCTCGGCCGAGAGCGTGCGGATGTCCCGCAGGCCGCGACCGTCGATGCGGAAGCCGTCGGTGAGGATGCGCTGGCGGATGAGCTGCTTCTGCAGCGAGCGGTACGCGGCGGAGATCTCCTTCTCGCGCCCCTCGAACTGCTCCGCGAGCTCGCCGACGACCTCGGCCTTGATCTCGTCGAGGCGGTTCTCGCGCTCCTGCTTGCCGGCGATCTGCAGCGCGGCCGACAGGCGCTCGGACGCGGCCTGCTCGACGGCGGCGAACGCGTCGGGCTGGTAGTCCGGGAACGTCGGGAAGGTCTGCGTCTCCTTCGCGGCCTGGGCCGCGAGCTGCTGCTGCGCCTCGACGAGGGCCTTGATGAACGGCTTGGACGCCTCGAGGCCCTGCGCCACGACCTCCTCGGTCGGCGCGGTGCCGCCGCCGCCGTGGATGAGGTTCCACGCGCCCTCGGGCGCGTCGGCCTCGATCATCGCGATCGCGACGTCGTCACCGACGACGCGGCCGGCGACGACGATGTCGAACGTCGAGCGCTCGCGCTCGGAGTAGCGCGGGAACGCGACCCACTGGCCGTCGACGAGCGCGAGGCGCGTCGCAGCCACGGGGCCGGAGAACGGCAGGCCGGACAGCTGCGTCGAGATCGACGCGGCGTTGATCGCGAGCACGTCGTACGCGTCGTCGGGGTTGATCGACAGGACCGTCACGACGACCTGGACCTCGTTGCGCAGGCCCTTGACGAACAGGGGGCGCAGCGGGCGGTCGATGAGACGGCACGCGAGGATCGCGTCGGTCGAGGGACGGCCCTCGCGACGGAAGAACGAGCCGGGGATCTTGCCCGCGGCGTACTGGCGCTCCTCGACGTCGACCGTCAGGGGGAAGAAGTCGAAGCCCTCGCGCGGGTGCTTGCCGGCCGTCGTGGCCGACAGCAGCATCGTGTCGTCGTCGAGGTAGGCCACGGCGGAGCCGGCGGCCTGCTTGGCGATGCGGCCCGTCTCGAAGCGGACGGTGCGGGTGCCGAAGCGACCGTTGTCGATCACGGCCTCGGCGAACTGGATCTCGGGACCCTCCACGGGTGCCCTCCTTGTTCTCGAAGGCGCCGCCCACCCCGCGACGGTCTTCGACCGTGGTACCCGGACACGAGTTCCGGGGGCCACTACCGAGGACCGGACGAGCGGGTCGGCGCGGTGGATTGCGGTGGAGCGTGCGTGCGGGGTACCGACCCCGTACGCAGGACCAGCCCGGACCGTGACGGTCCGGGCTGGTCCAGGTGGTTCAGCGACGCAGGCCGAGCCGCTCGATGAGGGCGCGGTAGCGGTTGATGTCGATCTTCTGCAGGTAGGCCTGGAGGCGACGACGGCGCCCGACCAGGAGGAGCAGACCACGACGGCTGTGGTGGTCGTGCTTGTGCTCCTTGAGGTGCTCGTTCAGGTCGTTGATGCGGCGCGTCAGCACGGCGATCTGGACCTCGGGCGAGCCGGTGTCGCCCTCGTGGGTGGCGTACTCGGCCATGATGGCCTGCTTCGTGGCGGGGTCGAGCGACACGGTGCTCCTCAGGTTTCTCGTTGCGCGGTGCGCCGGGGCATGTCCACCCGGGCTCTCTCGGTCCGCGGCCGGTCGAACGGCACGCCAACTCTACCGCACGAGGGCGCCTGGTCCGGGCGTTCCCGGCGGCGGGCGCAGGACGACGACCCGCGGCCGTCAGGCGCGCGGCAGCCCGAGCACCGCGCGGACGTCCTCGACGTCGCGGGCCATGCGCTCGAGCAGGGCCTCGACCGAGTCGAAGCGCAGCGTCGGCCGCAGTCGCTCGACGAGCTCGAGCGCGACCTCGTCGTCGTAGAGGTCGAGGTCGGTGCGGTCGAGCACGTACGCCTCGACGCGGCGGTCGTGACCGTCGAACGTCGGGTTGGTGCCGATCGACACCGCCGCGGGCAGCACGCGCTCGGCGGCCGGCACCGGCGTGCCGTCGGCGCGTCGTTCGCGCCGCAGCCAGCCCGCGTAGACGCCGTCGGCCGGGACCATGCCCGCGACGTGCCCGAGGTTGGCCGTCGGGTAGCCCAGCTCACGGCCCCGCGCGTCGCCGTGCACGACGACGCCGCGCACGTGGTGGGTGCGCCCCAGCACGTCGGCCGCGGCCCGCACGTCGCCGGCCGCGAGCAGCTCGCGCACCCACGTCGAGGACCAGCGGCGGTAGCCGCCCGGCTCGTCGGCGTCGTCGGGACGCACGTCCTCGATGACCTCGACCGTGAAGCCGTGCCGCTCCCCCAGCCGGCGCATCGTCGTGAGGTCCCCGGCGTTCTGCCAGCCGAACCGCACGTCACGTCCCACCACGACCGTGCGCGCGTGCAGCGCGTCGACCAGGTAGCGGCGCACGAACTCCTCGGGCGACTGCCGCGCGAAGTCCAGCGTGTACGTCACCAGCAGCGCGGCGTCCAGCCCGGTGCCCGCGAGCAGCTCGAGGCGGTCGGCGTCGCCCAGCAGCAGCGGGGGCGCCTCGAGCGGACGGTGCACCTGCGCGGGATGGGGCGTGAACGTCACCGCGACCGCGTGCGCGCCCACGGCGCGCGCGTCCGCGACCATGCGCGTGAGCACCGCGACGTGCCCGCGGTGCACGCCGTCGAAGTTGCCGAGCGTCACGACGGACGGCCCCCACGCCGTGGGCACCTGCGACACGTCGGTCCAGACCTGCACACCCGCTCCGTTCTGCGCCCCGCGCACGCGGGACCCGGCGGACAAGCCTGCCACGCCCCGGGCGTGGTCCGGGACGCGCGATGCCCGGCGCCGGCACGCCCGCCGCACGGCTGCGCCCCGCCGGTCGGTCGACCGGCGGGGCGCAGCGTCGTCGCCGGGGACGACGACCGGGCCGCTCGGGCCCGCGCGTCAGCGCCCCAGGCGGAGCGTCAGCCGCGCCGGGTCCGTCGTGGCGCGCCCCGCGTCGTTGCTGAACACCGCGCGGTACTGCGTGCCGACCGCGAGCGGCGTCACCGGCACGCGCAGCGTCGTGCCGTGCGCACCGGGAACGGGCAGCCAGGGGCCCGAGAACCACCGGAACTGCCACCGCACGGCGGGCTGCGGGTACCCGGTCGCGGCGGCCTCGAACGTCGCCCACGACCCCAGCCGCGCGGTCGCGTCGGCGGGGTGCCGCACGACCACCGGTGCCGCCGCCGCGACGGCGAGCCGCGCGGCCCGCGTCGTGGCCGTCCCCGACGCGTTCGTGAACACCGCCCGGTACGACGACCCGGCGGCCGCCGCTGTCGCCACGACCTCGAGCGACGCGCCCGTCGCACCCGGCACGTCGCGCCACGTGCGGCCGTCGCCGACCTGCCACTGCACCGTGGGCGCCGGGACGCCCGAGGCGGCCGCGGTGAACGTGGCGGTCGTCCCGAGCGCCGCCGTCACGTCGGTGGGCTGCGTCGTGACGACCGGGGCGACCGCGGCGACCGACCCGTCGCGCTGGTCCGCGACGAACGACGCGACCCACGACAGCGCCGAGTTCCAGTTGATCGTGAGCTCGTTCGACGCCCACGAGCTGATCTCGTCGAGGTAGCAGGTGGCCGGTGCGCACCCCTCGGTGAACGCGGCCTGCATGGTCGGGTCCCACGTCGAGGCGATCGAGTTGGGCCCGCCCGCGAGAGACCCGACCGGCGGGTGCGGCAGCGACGGGTCGAGCTGCGCCGCGAACCAGCGCGAGTGCTGGTTCTGCGACGACACCGTCCCCCAGCCGGTCACGTACGAGCGGTTGAGCGCGTTGCGCCCGAACAGGTAGTCCAGCCCCTCGAGCGTGCCGCGCAGGTACCGCGCGTCGTGCGTGAGGTCGTACGCGGTCGCGGTCACCACGAGAATGTTCGCGACGGACGAGTTCGAGCCCCAGTCGTACACGCCACCGGTCGGCGAGTACACCGAGCCCCACGGCTGCGCGTCCTGGGCCGCGAGGTAGGCGTCGGCCGCGGCGACGACCGACGCCCGGACGGCGTCACGGTCGGGCAGCGCGTTCGGCACGGTCGCGAGCGTGAGCCGCCCCAGCGCCGCCGTGCTCCCCCACGAGAACCCGCCCACGCCGAACACGTCACCCGTGTGGTGCGGGCTCGCCGCGACGTCGTCGGCGTACCGCTGCTCGCCGGTCGTGACGAACAGCTCGGCGGCCGCCCAGTAGAACTCGTCCGTGACGTCGGCGTCGTCGTACGGGCCGCCACCGTCGTTGCCCGCGGCCGCGGGTGCGTACACGTCGGGGTGCGCGAGCGCCGCGTCGTACGTCGAGCGCGCCGCCGCCAGCAGCGTGTCGGCGAACTCCTGGTCGTACGGCGCGAACAGCCGCGCGCCCTGCGCCGCGACGGCCGCGACGTTGAGCGTCGCCGCCGTGGACGGCCGGTGCAGCGAGCGCGGCTGCGCGTCGTCCGCGGGCATCAGCGGCAGCCCCGTCCAGCCCTCGTCGTGGACCTTGTGGTGCACCATGCCCGCGTACTCGCCCGACGGCGCGACCATCCGCAGCATCCAGTCGAGCTCCCAGCGCGCCTCGTCGAGCACGTCGGGGACGCCGTCGCCGTGCTCCGGCAGGGCGAGCGTGCCGTCGTCCAGCGCACCCGGCCGCGCCGTCGCGGCCGTGAGCGTGCGCTCGTACGTCGACAGCAGCTGCGCGACCGCGATGCCGCCGTTGACCACGTACTTGCCGTGGTCGCCCGCGTCGTACCAGCCGCCGCTCACGTCCAGCGTGTAGTCGCACGTCCAGCCGTCGTAGTAGTCGCGCGGGCCGATGCACGGCACCGCGGTGTCGCCCTGGTTCGGGGCGACGCCGACGTGCCCCGCCTCGCGCGCGTACTGCTCGCCGACGATCGACGCCTCGATGTCGGTGCCCGAGCGCGCGAGGTAGAAGTAGTTGAGCGCGTCGTACCGCAGCTGCGCGTACAGGTCCGCGGCGATCGTGAACGGGTGGCTCGTCTCGCCGGCGGCCACCAGCGTCAGGCCCGTGCCCGTCGCGTCGACGTCGGCCATGTCGATGACGTGGACGTGCTCGCCGGACGACGCGTCGTCGCCGACGACCTGCGTCGAGCCCTGCGCGAGGGTCGCGCCGTCGGCGTCGTGCAGCTCCCACGCGACCGGCTCGGTCGCGTCGGTCACGAGCGTCGCGCGCTTCGGGCCCTGCGGCAGGTACCCCACCTGGTTGACGCGCACGCGCGGACCGGTGTCCGGCTCGTACGGCGGCGGCGGGGTGGCGGACGTGGTCAACGAGACCTCCGAGAGGCAGAACGTGTACGGCGCGGCCTTGCCCAGGTGGAACGCCACCTGACCGGCAGCCTCGCCGTCGGCGGGGAACGTGTGCGCCGCGGTGAACGGGTACGCCAGGGTCGTGGCCTGCGTGCCCAGCGGTGCGGCGGACTGGTCGAGCACCGTACGGTACGCACCGCCGCCCTCGCCGACGATCGCGCGCACGGGTGTGGCGGGCTCCGTGCGACCCGTGAAGGTCAGCACGTAGTTCTCGCCCTCCTCGATAGGCAGACCCGTGAACGACAGGCCCGCGTCCCAGGGGTTCGCGTTGCCGCCGGGCACGTCGACGCACATCTCGCCGTCCGCGAACGTCGGGTCGCCCGTGCCGTACAGCCCCCAGGGCCCGAGGCCCTCGGCGAACGACGTGTGCGGCAGCAGCTCGGCGTCACCCGTGAACGCGACGTCGTCGAGGCAGAACGTCCACGCGTCCGGCGTGAACCCGCCGAGCTGGAACGCGATCTGCCCCTCCGGATCGCCGTCGCCCGACGTCGCGGGGTACGACGCGCCCGCCGTGAAGACCTCCTCGACGGGGGTCGGCGCCGAGGTGAGCGTCGGGCTCGTGTCGAGGACCGTGCCGTACGGTGCGCCGTTCTGGCCGACGAGCGCGCGGATCGTCACGTCGGTCGACGCGCTCGCCGTGTAGCTCAACGTGTAGGTCGTGCCCTCGTCGACGGCGACGCCGTTGAGGACGACGCCCACGCCGTACTGCGCGGAGCCGGCGGGCACGTCGACGCACAACGCGCCCGTGCTCGTGTCCACGTCGCCGTCCGTGCCGTAGGCGACCCACGCACCGGCGCCGTCGTCGAAGTCGTCGTCCACCGCCGTCGCGGGCGCCAGCCCGGCGCCGGCGAGCACCGCGGCGGCCGTGAGGGCGGTCACCGCGTGGGCGGTCCGTCGTGCGCGTCGAGAAACCACGTCGTCTCCCCTGGGTTCGGGAGCGCTCCCACATCGGTGTGGGCCGCGCTCGTCGTGCGAGCCAGGGTAGGGGTGAACCGGACGATCCGGAAGAGCCCGGCACCCGCCCGCGGCGGGCGCGCCGTCGCGTGTCAGGTCGCGGCGGGCGAGAACACCACCACGGGATGCAGCCGCGGCCCGCGTCGCTCGACGACCGCGACCAGCGCGCCGTCCGGGCCGATCGCGGCGAGGGGGCCGGCGGGGGCGTCGCCCGGCGCGATCCCCTGCCCGTACGACAGCGCGCGCGCGTCGGCGTCGTCGAGCTCCCGTGCGGGCAACGCGGCGCGCGCGGCGTCCGCGAGCGGCAGCACGGTCACGGGGCGGTCCTCCGGGGTCGCGGCGAGCTCGTCGAGCGTGCGCGCGTCGGCGAGCCCGTACCCGGCGACGCGCGTGCGGCGCAGGGCCGTGAGGTGCCCGCCGACGCCCAGGGCCGTGCCCAGGTCCCGCGCGAGCGCCCGCACGTACGTGCCCGACGAGCACGTGACCGCGACGTCGACGTCGAGCACGGTCACGCCGTCCACGGCGGCCGCCCGCACGTCGAGCACGTCGAACCGTGCGACGTGCACGGGGCGCGCCGCGAGCTCGACGTCCTCGCCGGAGCGGACGCGCGCGTAGGCGCGCTGCCCGTCGACCTTGATCGCCGACACGCTGCTCGGCACCTGCTGGATGTCACCCGTGAGCGCCGCGACGGGCGCCACGAGGTCGTCCCGCGTGAGCGCGGACGCGTCGTGGACGGCGAGGGTCTCGCCCTCGGCGTCGTCGGTCGTCGTGGCGACACCGAGGCGCACCGTCGCGGTGTAGTCCTTGTCCGCGCCCGTCACGTAGGTGAGCAGCCGCGTCGCACGGCCGATCCCGACGACGAGCACGCCCGTCGCCATGGGGTCGAGCGTGCCGGCGTGCCCGACCTTGCGCGTCGACGCGAGCCGTCGCACGCGCGCGACGACGTCGTGGCTCGTCCACCCGGCGGGCTTGTCGACGACGAGCACGCCGTCGTCCGCCGTGGGACGGCGCGGCCCGGCGGGCGGGCGGGCCGCCCGCTCGGGTCGGCTCACTCCTCGGTGTCGTCGTCGGCGCGGCGGTACGGGTCCTCGTCGCCGGCGTAGCGCGCACCCGCGGCGAGCCGCGCGACCTCGGCGTCCCGACGGGCCGCCTCGGACAGCGCCTCCTCGAGGTGCGCCGCGGTCTCGGGGACCGCGTCGAGGTGGAACGCGAGCGTCGGCGTCAGGCGGATGCCCGTCTGCTTGCCGACCTCGGAGCGGATCAGGCCCTTGGCGCTCTCGAGCGCCTTCGCGGAGCCGTCACGCGCCTCGTCGTCCCCGAGCACGGTGTAGTACACGTCCGCGTGCTGCAGGTCGCCGGTGACGCGCACGTCGGTCACCGTCACGAACCCGAGCCGCGGGTCCTTCACGCGCGTGTCGATCATCTGCGCGACGACCTGCTGGATCCGCTCCGCGAGCTTGCGCGCCCGTCCTGTGTCAGCCATGTCCGCCGTCCTTCCCTAGACCTTCTCCCCCACCGCGCGGATGGGGCGACTGACGTACGAGGACGACCGGAGGGAGGGGGTGGCGGGCCGTGGTGGGCCTGGCACGGGCCGCCAGGCCCGCGGTAGGCCCGCCACCCCCTCCCGGAGGTCGTCCGGAGATGAACCGACTGACGTCAGCTGCGCGGCTTCTCCCGCATCTCCCACGTCTCGATGACGTCGTCGACCTGCAGGTCGTTGAACGACCCGAGACCGATACCGCACTCGAAGCCCTCGCGGACCTCGGTCGCGTCGTCCTTGAACCGCTTGAGCGACTCGATGGTGAGGTTGTCCCCCACGACCTTGCCGCCGCGCAGGACGCGCGCCTTGGTGTTGCGGCGGATCTCGCCCGAGCGGACGAGCGAGCCGGCGATGTTGCCGAACTTGGAGGAGCGGAACACCTCGCGCACCTCGGCGGTACCGAGCTGCACCTCCTCGTACTCCGGCTTGAGCATCCCCTTGAGGGCCGCCTCGACGTCGTCGATCGCCTGGTAGATGACCGAGTAGAAGCGCACGTCGACGCCCTCGCGGTCGGCCAGCTCCTCGACGCGCTCCGCGAACTTCACGTTGAAGCCGATGATGATCGCGTTGTCGACCGTGGCGAGGTTGACGTCGTTCTGCGTGATGGCACCCACACCGCGGTGGATGACGCGCAGGTCGACCTCGTCGCCGACGTCGATCTTGAGCAGCGCGTCCTCGAGGGCCTCGACGGCACCCGAGACGTCGCCCTTGAGGACGAGGTTGAGGGTCTCGACCTTGCCCTGCTGGAGCGCCTGCGTGAAGTCCTCGAGGCTGATGCGCTTGCGACGCTTGGCCAGGAGGGCGGCACGCTCGGCCGCCTCGCGCTTCTCGGCGATCTGCCGTGCGGTCCGCTCGTCGGGCGCCACGAGGAACGTGTCGCCCGCGCTCGGCACCGACGCGAGACCCAGGACCTGGACCGGACGTGCCGGGCCCGCCTCGGTGACGGTCTCGCCGTGCTCGTCGAACATCGCGCGGACACGGCCGTGGGCCGTGCCGGCGACGATCGCGTCACCGACGTGCAGCGTGCCGGACTGGACCAGGACGGTCGCGACCGCACCGCGGCCCTTGTCGAGGTTCGCCTCGATGGCGACGCCTCGCGCGTCCTTGTCGGGGTTGGCCCGCAGGTCGAGCGACGCGTCGGCGGTGAGCAGGACGGCCTCGAGCAGCTCGTCGATGCCCATGCGCTGCTTCGCCGAGACGTTGACGAACATCGTGTCGCCGCCGTACTCCTCGGCCACGAGGTTGTACTCGGTCAGCTGCTGGCGGATCTTGTCGGGGTTGGCCGACTCCTTGTCCACCTTGTTGACCGCCACGACGATCGGCACGTTGGCCGCCTGCGCGTGGTTGAGGGCCTCGATGGTCTGGGGCATCACGCCGTCGTCCGCCGCGACCACGAGGATCGCGATGTCCGTGACCTGCGCACCACGGGCACGCATGGCGGTGAACGCCTCGTGACCCGGGGTGTCGATGAACGTGATGGCCCGCTCCTGGCCCTCGTGCGCGGCACGCACCTGGTAGGCGCCGATGTGCTGCGTGATGCCGCCGGCCTCGCCCGCGACGACGTCCGTGGACCGGATGGCGTCGAGGAGCTTGGTCTTTCCGTGGTCGACGTGACCCATGACCGTGACCACGGGGGGTCGCGGTGCGAGGTCCTCGTCGCCCTCGGCCTCGAGCTCGGCGTCGAGGTCGATGTCGAAGGACCCGAGCAGCTCGCGGTCCTCCTCCTCGGCCGACACCATCTCGATGACGTAGCCGAGCTCGGCCGCGAGCGTGCCGAACGTGTCCTCGTCGAGCGACTGCGTCGCGGTCGCCATCTCACCGAGGTGGAACAGCACCGTGACGAGCGCGGCGGGGTTCGCGTCGATCTTGTCGGCGAAGTCGTTGAGCGACGAGCCGTGACGCAGGCGGATGACGGTCTTGCCGTTGCCGCGCGGGACGCTGACGCCACCGAGCGACGGGGCCTGCATGGCCTCGAACTCCTGGCGCTTCGCGCGCTTCGACTTCCGTCCGCGGACGGGGCGACCGCCGGCGCGACCGAACGCGCCCTGCGTCGAGCCGCGACCGGCGCCGCCGGGACGACCGCCGCCACCGGGACGGCCGGCGAAGCCGCCACCGCCGCCGGGGGCGCCACCGGGACGACCGCCGCCGCCGAAGCCACCACGACCGCCGCCGGGACCACCGCGGCCGGCGCCCGCGGGGCGCTCGCCGGGGCGACCGACACCGCTCTGGGTGCGGCCGGGCATCATGCCCGGGTTGGGGCGCGGACCGCCGGGACGCGGACCGCCCGGACGGGGACCGCCGGGACGCTCGCCCGCGGCCGCGGCCGGTGCACCCTCGGCGGGACGCCGGTCACCGGGACGCGGCATGCCCTGCGAGGACGCGAACGGGTTGTTGCCCGGGCGCGGGCCACCGGGGCGCGGGCCGCCGGAGCGGTCCCCGCCGCGGGGCATGCCCTGCGACGGCGCGAACGGGTTGTTGCCGGGGCGTGCCGCGGGACGCGGCGCACCCGGGCGGGCGCCGCCGGAGGCACCGCCGCCCTGCGCGGGACGCGACGCCCCGGGACGCGCGGCGG
>NZ_BCRB01000022.1 GCF_001552375.1 Cellulomonas iranensis NBRC 101100 = JCM 18110
CGCGAGCGCGGCCGGCAGCGTCGGGTCGTCGACCGCGTCGGCCGCGCGCCCCGCGAGCAGCGCGCCGAGCACGCCCGCGAGCACGTCACCCGCCCCCGCGGTCGCGAGCCACGCGGGCGCGTCGGCCTGCGCGTACACCGCGCCGTGCGCACCGACGACCACGGTCGTCGCGCCCTTGAGCAGCACGGTCGCCCCCGTGAGCTCGTGCGCGCGACGCGCGTGCGCGAGCGGTGCCGCCTCGACGTCGGCCCGGTCGACGGCCGCGCCCCGCGCGGACAGCAGCGTCGCGAGCTCGCCCGCGTGCGGCGTCAGCACGACGTGCGGCGGCACGCGGTCCGGCAGCAGGTCGAGCGCGCCCGCGTCGACGGCCGCCGGCTCGTCGTGCGCGAGCGCGTGCACCAGCGCGTCGCGGGCGCGGGCCCGCTGCGCGTCGTCGTCGGGCGCGACGCCCGGCCCGACGACCCACGCCTGCACGCGCCCCTCCCCCACCACGACCTCGGGGTGCGCCGCGAGCACCTGCGAGCCGGCCGACCCGACGTACCGCACCATGCCGACGCCGGCCCGCAGCGCACCGCCGGAAGCGAGGACCGCCGCGCCCGGGTACCGGTCCGAGCCGGCCACGACGCCCAGCACGCCGCGCGCGTACTTGTGGGACGTCCGCCCCGGCACCGGCCACAGCGCGGCGACGTCGGCGCCCGCGAGCCGTGCGACGGCCGGCGCACCCGCGAGGTCGAGGCCGAGGTCGACGACCTCGACGCGCCCCGCCGCGTCGGCCGCCGGCGGCAGCAGGAGCGCGGGCTTGCACGCGCCGAACGTCACCGTGACGTCGGCCTGCGCCACGGCACCGGTGCGCGTGCCGTCGTCGACGCCCACGCCCGACGGCACGTCGACCGCCACGACCACCGGCCGCGCGGCGGCGGCCGCGAGCGCACCGACCAGGCGCGCACCCGGCCCGCGCACACCGCCCCGTCCACCGATGCCCAGCAGCCCGTCGAGCACCACGTCGGCCGCGAGCACCGTGCCCGCGAGCGCGTCCGCCGCCGCGTCGTCGTGCGCCGGGACGACCCGGCCGTGCGCGGCCCGCAGCGCCGCGAGACCGTCGCCGTGCACGCGCGGCGACGCGAGGACGGCCGTGACGCGCGCACCGCGGCGCGCGAGCCGCGCACCCGCGTGCAGCGTGTCGCCGCCGTTGTTGCCGGGGCCCACGAGCAGCACCACGTGCGCGCCGCCGACGCGCCCGCGCACGTCCCGCAGGACGTGCGCGACGTGCGTCGCGAGACCGAAGGCGGCGCGGTCCATGAGCGGCACGCCGGCCGCGAGCAGGGGTTCCTCGGCCGCGCGCACGGCGGCGGCGTCCCACGAGAGCAGCACCCGCCCATCCTGCCCGGGCCCGCGCGCGGGCGCGACGCGCGCGCACGTCGCGGGGGCCTGTTGCACGGGCTCGCCGCGCCACCCGGACGCGCGCCCGACCCGCGGGTAGCGTGCGAGGCATGCGCTTCGGACTCTTCATCCCCCAGGGCTGGCGGCAGGACCTCACGGGCATCGACGCCCGCGACCACTGGAAGGTCATGCACGGCCTCGCGTCGTGGGCCGACGACGGCGACGCCTTCGAGTCGATCTGGGTCTACGACCACTTCCACGCCGTGCCCGAGCCCAACGGCGAGGCCACGCACGAGGCCTGGAGCCTCATCAACGCGTTCGCGGCGTCGACGTCGCGCGTGCGGCTCGGCCAGATGTGCACGTGCATGGCCTACCGCAACCCCGCGTACCTCGCGAAGGTCGCCACCACCGCGGACGTCATCTCGGGCGGCCGCGTCGAGATGGGCATCGGCGCCGGCTGGTACGAGCACGAGTGGCGCGCCTACGGCTACGGGTTCCCGCGCGCCGGCGAGCGCATCGCGATGCTCGACGAGGGCGTGCAGATCTTCAAGCAGATGTGGACCAACGGCACCGCGACGCTCGACGGCACGCACTACCAGGTCGACGGCGCGCAGCTCTCGCCGCTGCCGCTGCAGGTCGACGGTCCGCCGCTGTGGATCGCGGGCGGCGGCGAGAAGAAGACGCTGCGCATCGCGGCCGAGCACGCGCAGTACACGAACTTCGACGGGTCGCCCGAGGGCTTCGCGCACAAGTCCGAGATCCTGCGCGGGCACTGCGAGGCCATCGGCCGCAACTTCGACGAGATCACGCGGTCGGCCAACTACAACGTCGTCATCGGCGCGACGCAGGCCGAGGTCGACGACCGCGTCGCGTGGGTCGAGGAGCACTACGCGAACACGGTGCCCGACAAGGCCCCCGAGGTCGCCGAGCAGTTCCGCAGCGGCCCGCTCGTCGGCACGCCCGAGCAGATCGTCGAGACCCTGCGCGAGCTGCAGGGCCTGGGCATGACGTACGCCATCACGTACTTCGCCGAGGCCGCGTACGACCGGTCGGGCATCGAGCTCTTCGCCCGCGAGGTCGTGCCGCACCTGCGCTGAGCGCGCGCCGGGCGCGACGTCGGTCAGACGTCGCGCTCGGCCACGACCATCGCCGACGCGATGCCCGCGTCGTGCGAGATCGACAGGTGGAACCGCGCGACGCCCAGCGCGTCGGCACGTGCCGCGACCGTGCCCGTGACCTCGACGACCGGCTGCGCGCCGATCACGCGCCGCACGGTCGCGTCCTGCCAGCTCATCCCCGGGGGCGCGCCCAGCGCCTTCGCGATCGCCTCCTTGGCCGCGAACCGCGCGGCCAGGGAGGCGTCCGGCAGGTCCCGCTCGGCGGGCGTGAACAGCCGCTCGCGCAGCTGCGGCACGCGCGCGAGCGTCGCCATGAACCGCGCGACGTCGACGACGTCGATCCCGACGCCGACGATCACGACGCGCCCCGCGCGCCCCCGCGGGCGCGGCTCACTCGACCGTGACGGACTTGGCCAGGTTGCGCGGCTGGTCCACGTCCAGCCCCTTGGCGGTCGCCAGCTCGCACGCGAACACCTGCAGCGGGACGACCGTCAGCAGCGGTGCGAGCAGCGTCGGGCACTGCGGCACCGAGAACACCTCGTCGGCGTACGGGCGCACCGCCTCGTCGCCGTCCTCGGCGATGACGATCGTGCGGGCGCCGCGCGCGCGGATCTCCTGGATGTTCGAGACCACCTTGGAGTGCAGCGAGTGCCGGCCCCGCGGCGACGGCACCACGACGAACACGGGCTGCCCCGGCTCGATCAGCGCGATCGGACCGTGCTTGAGCTCGCCGGCCGCGAACCCCTCGGCGTGGATGTACGCGAGCTCCTTGAGCTTGAGCGCACCCTCGAGCGCGATCGGGTAGCCGACGTGCCGACCGAGGAACAGGACCGACTGCGTGTCCGCCATCCACCGGGCGATCTCACGCACGCGGCCCGAGCGGTCCAGGACCTCCTGGATCTTGTCGGGCATCGCGCGCAGCTCCTCGAGCGTCGACGCGATCTCGTCCGGGAACTTGTTGCCGCGCAGCTGCGCGAGGAACAGACCCAGCAGGTAGGCGGCGGTGATCTGCGACAGGAACGCCTTGGTCGAGGCGACGGCGATCTCCGGGCCGGCGTGCGTGTAGAGCACCGCGTCGGACTCGCGCGGGATCGTCGAGCCGTGCGTGTTGACGATCGCGAGCGTCGTCGCGCCCTGCTCGCGCGCGTGCCGCACGGCCATGAGCGTGTCCATCGTCTCGCCGGACTGCGAGATGGCGACCACGAGGGTGCGCTCGTCGACGACCGGGTCGCGGTAGCGGAACTCGTGCGCGAGCTCGACCTCCACGGGGATGCGGCACCAGTGCTCGATCGCGTACTTCGCGACGTGGCCGGCGTACGCCGCCGTCCCGCACGCGACGACCACGATCTTGTCGACGGCGCGCAGCACGGCCTCGTCGATCCGCAGCTCGTCGAGGACCAGGTGCCCGGCCGCGTCGGTGCGGCCCAGCAGCGTGTCCGCGACCGCGTGCGGCTGGTCGTGGATCTCCTTGTCCATGAAGGAGCCGAACCCGCCCTTCTCGGCGGCCTCGGTGTCCCAGTCGACCCGGAACGGCGTCGCCTCGACCGGGTTCCCGTCGAGGTCGGTCACGGTGACCGAGGTCGGCGTGATCGTCACGACCTGGTCCTGCCCGAGCTCCAGGGCGTCACGGGTCGAGCCGATGAAGGCCGCGACGTCCGAGCCGAGGAAGTTCTCGCCGTCGCCCAGCCCCACGACGAGCGGCGAGTCGTGCCGCGCGCCGACCACCGTGTCCGGCGCGTCCGCGTGCACCGCGAGCAGCGTGAACGTCCCCTCGAGCCGACGCGACACCGTGGTCAGCGCGGCGGTCAGGTCCTGCGAGCGCGCGTGCTCGCGCGCCACGAGGTGCGCGACCACCTCGGTGTCGGTCTCCGACGCGAACTCGACGCCGTCCGCGACGAGCTCGGCCTTGAGCGTGGCGAAGTTCTCGACGATGCCGTTGTGGATGACCGCGACGTCGCCCGAGACGTGCGGGTGCGCGTTCGCGTCGGTCGGGCCGCCGTGCGTCGCCCAGCGCGTGTGCCCGATCGCCGCCGTCGCCGGCGGCAGCGGGTGCGTGTCCAGCTCGGCCACGAGGTTCGCGAGCTTGCCGGCCTTCTTCGCGGTGGCGAGGCGCCCCCCGGGCACCACGAGAGCGACACCGGCGGAGTCGTACCCGCGGTACTCCAGCCGCCGCAGCCCCTCGAGGACCACCTCGAGGGGGCGCTCGCTGGCCCCCGCTCCACCCACGTAACCGACGATTCCGCACATGCGCCCGATCCTAGTGGGCACCCCGGCGCACGCCCGGCCGGGTGACGCGTGACACCCGTCGCGCCCGCGCCGCACCGCGCCGTGCGCGGCACGGGCCCGCGATGCGCGATGATCGTCGTCGTGCCGTCCCTGGTCCCCGCCACGCCCTACGTCGACCTCGACCGCGACGCCTGGACCCGGTTGTCCGCCTCGACGCCCCTGCCGCTCACCGACGCCGACGTCGACCGGCTGCGCGGCCTCGGCGACCCGATCGACCTCGCGGAGGTCGACGCGACGTACCGGCCGCTGTCCCGCCTGCTCGACCTGTACATCCAGGCCACGCAGGGTCTGCACGGCGCGACCAGCACGTTCCTCCACGAGGACGTGGGCCGCACGCCGTACGTCATCGGCGTCGCGGGCTCCGTCGCGGTCGGCAAGTCCACGACCGCCCGCATCCTGCGCGAGCTCATCGCGCGCTGGCCCGCCACGCCGCGCGTCGAGCTCGTGACCACGGACGGCTTCCTGCACCCCAACGCCGAGCTCGAGCGCCGCGGTCTGCTGCAGCGCAAAGGCTTCCCGGAGTCGTACGACCGCCGCGCGCTGCTGCGTTTCGTGTCGAAGGTCAAGGCCGGACGCCCCGAGGTCGCGGTGCCCGTCTACGACCACCTCACGTACGACATCGTGCCCGGCGCCGAGGTCGTCGTGCGGCAGCCCGACGTGCTCATCGTCGAGGGGCTCAACGTGCTCCAGCCCGCGCGCCCGACGCTCGAGGGCACGTCGAACCTCGCCCTGAGCGACTTCTTCGACTTCTCGATCTACGTCGACGCCCGCACGTCGGACGTCAAGCAGTGGTACGTCGACCGGTTCCTCTCGCTGCGCCGCACCGCGTTCGCGCAGCCCGCGTCGTACTTCCACCGGTACGCGTCGCTGTCGGACGAGGAGGCGATCGACCGCGCCGAGAGCATCTGGGACTCGATCAACGCGCCCAACCTCGAGCAGAACATCCTGCCGACGCGCAGCCGGGCCACGCTCGTCCTCACCAAGGGGCCCGACCACACGGTGCAGCGCGTGCGGCTCCGCAAGATCTGACGCGCCCGCGCCCGTCAGGCGCGCGTCACGGCGCCGAGGCCTGCGCCGTGACGGGCTGCGCGAGCGCCACGGGGTGCTCGGTGCGCTCCACGACCTCGAGGGTCCCGAGCGCGGCGGGGATGCCGTCGGCGCCGTCGCACGCCACGTCCGCCGGCAGCAGCACCGCGGCGCCCATCGCGTCGACGAGCCACACCTGCGGGACGACGGCGTCGTCCGGGCACTCGCGCGGGGTGCGCGTGCCGTCGACCTCCCCGAGCAGGTCGTCCAGGTCCCCCTCGAGGCGCGTGGCGGTCACCGACCACCACGTGCCCGCGGAGTCGCGCAGGGGGTCGCCGCGGTCGCACACGAGCACGCTGTCGGCGACGAACCCGGCCGGGGGCAGGCCGCGCGTCGTGGCCTGCGGCGCCGTGGTCCGCAGGCTCGCGTCGAGCTCGAGACCGAGGGCGTCGAGCACGCCCGGGTCGAGGCACCCCGCGTCCGTGCGGACCTCGGCGGGCGGTACCGCCGCGTCCTCGGCCGAGGGCGCGTCGGTCGCGCAGGCCGCGGCGGCGAGCAGCACGGCGACGGCCGTCACCGCACGTCGCGCTGCTCGCACCTGCCCACCCTCCGTCGTCCTGCCGGTCCCCGGGCACGACGGTCAGGACCCCGGCGGTGCCGGGGCCTCGCGGGAGCGGGGAGGACGACGTCGACGTCGTCCTGCGTTCGAGCGTAAGCCGCTCCGGGAGGCCGATCGCCGTCACCCGGTCGGCCGATACCGGATCGTTGTCACACGTCCCACATCGTGAGGTCATCGTGACCTCGACAACGGGCGAGGGTCAGGCCGCGGACCCCTCGGGCCGTGTCGCCGGCTCGGTGCCGGTGCCGAGCGTCGCCGGCCGCGGCGCCGCGGCGAGCGGCGTCACGGGTGCGCTCGGCGGCAGCGGGTCGTCGAGCCGCAGCCACCGGCGCAACGCCCAGTCGACGGCGAGCCCGACCACGAACCCGCCCACCACGCCGACCGCCACGCCCACGAGCGGCGAGTGCCCGAGCACCGCACCCGTGCCGATCCCGATGAGCGTCGAGTACCCCGCCCAGGTGACGGCCGCGATGGCCGTGAGCAGCACGAAGCGCCGACGACGCAGGCCCAGGGCCCCCGCCGTCATGTTCACGGCGACGCGCCCCACGGGGATGTAGCGCGCGGCGATGACGAACGACGCGGAACGGGTCCGCAGCGCGCGCTCCGCCCAGTCCAGGACGGCCTGGCCGCGCCGCCCCCGGAACACGCGCAGCCGCCGGACGTGCACCGCGGTGCCGATCTGGTAGGCGACCTGGTCGCCGACGAACGCGCCGAGCGCGGCGACCGCGACCACGATCCACAGCGCCGGCGACCCCGTCGACACCGACAGGGACGCGAGCGCGATGACCACCGACTCGCTCGGGACCGGCGGGAAGAACCCGTCGACCACCGAGAACGCGAACAGCACGACGAAGATCCACGGCGAGGCCGCCAGCTCCAGCGCCCACTCCAGCACGTGATCTCCCCTCGCCCGCCCACCCCCCGGTGGGGCGACGTCACCACGCTAGGCCGGGGTCGGGTCCGGGCACATCGGGATAGCCCCCGAATCAGCCCTGAGCGACCCCGATCTCCTCCCCCGGGACTCACCCCCCGCCCCCGCGTCTCCGTCGCAGGGCGGAGGCGCGACGCCCTGCGCGGTGCCCGGCGCGGTCACCGCTGCGGCGCGGTGTCCTCCGGGGTCCCGTCCGGCAACCCGAACCCGAGGGCGCGCGCGGCGGCGCGCGGCACGGGCTCCGTCCCCCAGTGTGCACCCCAGGCGTCCGTCGCGGACAGCGAGCGCGGGTCCGCGCGGTCGAGGTACAGCGTGCCGTGCAGGTGGTCGGTCTCGTGCTGCGCGATGCGCGCGGGCCACCCCGTGAGCACCTCGTCGAGCGCCCGCCCCGTCTCGTCGGCGCCCGTGAGGCGGACGCGGCGGGGCCGGGCGACGACGGCCTGGTAGCCCTCGACGCTGAGGCAGCCCTCGTAGAACGCGACGACGTCGTCGCCCTCGGGCGCGTACCGCGGGTTCACCAGCACGCGGTACGCGACCGCGGGACGCTCGCGCACGCGCGCGATCTCGTCGTCCCCCGGCCCGGGGTCCTCGACCACCGCGAGGGCGAGGGGGAGCCCGATCTGCGGGGCGGCGAGCCCGACACCGGGCGCGGCGCGCATCGTGCGGTGCATGACGCCGAGCAGCTCGTGCAGCTCGGCGTCGTCGACCTGCCCGTCGAACGGCACGGCCACCGACCGCAGGACGGGGTGCCCGGCCTGCACGATCGGCGCCACCGCGTCCGGCCCCGCCTCGCGGACGGCGTCGAGCAGCCGGCGCACGTGGTCCCGCACCCAGCCGTCGACGTCGCGCACCGCGCCTCCCCCGGTCGTCACGACGCCCGCTACAGCGAGAGCCGCTCGCGCACGACCGCGGCCAGGTCGTGCGCCGTCTCGTCGGCCTCCTCCTGCGTCGCCGCCTCGACCATGACGCGGACGAGCGGCTCGGTGCCCGAGGCGCGCAGCAGCACGCGTCCCGTGTCGCCGAGCAACTTCTCGGCGGCGGACACCGCCTCGACGAGCACGACGTCGTCCGTGCGCGTGCGGTCGACGCCCGGCACGTTGACGAGCGTCTGCGGCAGCCGCTGCACGACCGACGCGAGGTCGGCGAGCGTCCGACCGGTCTCGACCACACGGGCCGCGAGCTGCAGCGCCGTGAGCAGGCCGTCGCCGGTCGTCGCGTGGGCCGCGACGATGATGTGACCGGACTGCTCGCCGCCGAGCCCGAAGCCGCCCGCGCGCATCGCCTCGAGCACGTACCGGTCGCCGACCCCGGTGACGACGGTCGCGATGCCGGCGTCGCGCATCGCGAGCCGCAGGCCGAGGTTGCTCATCACCGTGGTGACGAGCGTGTCGTGCGGGAGTGCTCCCCGGTCGCGCAGCGCGATCGCGAGGATCCCCATGATCTGGTCGCCGTCGACCAGCACGCCCTCCGCGTCGACGGCCAGGCAGCGGTCCGCGTCGCCGTCGAACGCGACGCCCAGGTCGGCGTGCGCCGCCACGACCGCCGCCTGCAGCTGCTCGGGGTGCGTCGAGCCGCAGGCCTCGTTGATGTTGCGCCCGTCGGGCGACGCGTTGATGACGACGACGTCGGCGCCCGCCTCGCGCAGCGCCGCCGGGCCGACCTCGGAGGCCGCACCGTTGGCGCAGTCGACGACGATGCGCAGGCCGTCGAGCCGCACGCCGATCGTCGCGACGAGGTGGTCGACGTACTGCTGGCCGGCGAGGCTCTGGTCGGTGCGGATGCGACCGACCGCGGCGCCGAGCGGCCGCTCCCACGCCTCGCCGAGGCGCGCCTCGATGGCGGCCTCGACCTCGTCGTCGAGCTTGTGGCCGCCGCTCGCGAGGAACTTGATCCCGTTGTCGGGCATCGGGTTGTGCGAGGCCGACAGCACGACGCCCAGGTCGACGCCGCGCGCGGCCGTCAGGTAGGCGATCGCGGGCGTGGGCAGCACGCCGACGTTGTCGACGTCGACGCCCGCGGACGCCAGGCCGGCGGCGACGGCGGCGGACAGGAACTCGCCCGAGGCGCGCGGGTCACGGCCGATCACGGCGCGCGGGCGGTGCCCCTCGAACGCGCCCTGCGACCCGAGCACGTGCGCCGCGGCGACGGACACGTCGAGCGCGACCTCCGCCGTGACGTCGCGGTTCGCGAGCCCTCGCACGCCGTCCGTGCCGAACAACCGACCCATCACCCGACTCCTTCGCCCGACGCGCCCGGTCCTGCCGCGCGGCGTCGTGTCGTTCCTCCTGCGTCGCGGCCGGTGACGGCGGCGACCTGCCTTGACATGCCGATGGCCCCGGCGGTCTGTCGACCAGCCGGGGCCATCGGGCCGAGGCGCTGGATCAGCGCTTCGAGTACTGCGGCGCCTTGCGGGCCTTCTTGAGACCCGCCTTCTTGCGCTCGACCACACGCGCGTCACGCGTGAGGAAGCCGGCCTTCTTGAGGGCCGGGCGGTTGTTCTCGGCGTCGATCGCGTTGAGCGCACGGGCGATGCCCAGGCGCAGCGCGCCGGCCTGGCCGGAGACGCCACCGCCGGTGATGCGCGCGATGACGTCGAAGCGACCCTCGACGTCCACGGTCTTCAGCGGCGAGTTGACGAGCTGCTGGTGCACCTTGTTCGGGAAGTAGTCCTCGAGGGTGCGGCCGTTGATCTTCCACTGGCCGGTGCCGGGCACCAGACGGACGCGGGCGACGGCCTCCTTGCGGCGGCCGAGCGCCTGGCCCGGTGCCGTCAGGGACTGGCCACGACCCACGGGGGCAGCGGTCTCGGAGGTGTAGCTGGTGGGCGTGTCGTCGCCCTCGTACTCGGTCTCGACGGTGGTCTGAGCCACGGGATCCTCGCGTTCTGGTTTCTCTGCCGCAGCAGCCGGAGGCTTACTGCGCCACCTGGGTCAGCTCGAACGTCTTCGGCTGCTGGGCCGCGTGCGGGTGCTCGGGGCCGGCGTAGACCTTGAGCTTGCTCAGCTGCTGACGACCGAGGGTCGTGTGGGGCAGCATGCCGCGGACGGCCTTCTCGATCGCACGCTCGGGGTGCTTCTCGAGCAGGTCGACGTAGCGGGTCGCCCGCAGACCGCCCGGGTAGCCCGAGTGACGGTAGGCGAGCTTGGTCTCACGCTTGTTGCCGGTGAGCGCGATCTTCTCCGCGTTGATGACGATGACGAAGTCGCCGCCGTCGACGTGGGGGGCGAAGGTCGCCTTGTGCTTGCCGCGCAGGAGCGTGGCCACGTGGCTGGCCAGACGGCCGAGCACGACGTCGGTCGCGTCGATGACGTACCAGTTCCGCTCGACGTCGCCGGGCTTCGGGGTGTACGTGCGCACGGTGTGCCTCTGTCTCGTGATGCGTGTCGTTGGCAGGCCGCACGGGGCGACCGGCCGAGGATGGCTGCCGGAGCATCCCGCCCGGCGAGTGGGATCGCACCAGGACGGCCATCGGCACCCGGTGGTGAGAAGCCACCGGTGCGCGACAGGGGACGCACAACGACACAACAGACTACCGGCACGCCGCACCGACGGCAAAACCCGTGAGCAACGCCTCACCGCGGCGCGGGACGGGCCCCGCGAGCCCGGGTCAGCGCACGCGCTCGACGCGGCCGGCGTCCCACACCGGCTCGGGCGTCTCGACGACCGTGCCGTCCGCCGAGAACACGAGGAACCGGTCGAACGTGCGCGTGAACCAGCGGTCGTGCGTGACCGCCAGCACGGTGCCGTCGAACGCCGCGAGGCCGGCCTCGAGCGCCTCGGCCGAGTGCAGGTCGAGGTTGTCGGTCGGCTCGTCGAGCAGCAGCAGCGTCGCGCCCCCCAGCTCGAGCAGCAGGATCTGCAGACGCGCCTGCTGCCCGCCCGACAGCGTCTCGTAGGGCTGCTCGGCGGCCTCCACGAGCTCGTACCGGTCGAGCGCCCGGCTCGCGGCCTCCCGGCCGAGGCCCGCCCGGTGCCCGTCGCCGCGGTGCAGGATCTCCAGCAGCGTGCGTCCCACGAGCTCGGGGTGCGCGTGGTTCTGCGCGAACCACCCCGGGCGGACGCGCGCGCCCAGCACGACCGACCCGGTGTGCGCCACCGGCGCGACCGGGACGTCGCCGGCCGGCGCGTGCTCGGGGTCCGAGCCGCCCGCCGCCAGCAGCCGCAGGAAGTGGGACTTGCCCGAGCCGTTCGACCCGAGCACCGCGACGCGCTCGCCGTACCAGACCTCGAGGTCGAACGGCCGCATGAGCCCCGTCAGCTCGAGCCCCGTCGCGACGACCGCGCGCTTGGCGGTGCGCCCGCCCGTCAGCCGCACGCGCACGTGCTGCTCGCGTGCGACCACCTCCGGCGGCCCCGCCTCCTCGAACTTCCGCAGCCGCGTCTGCGCAGCCTGGTACCGCGACGCGAGCCCGTCGTTGAAGGCGGCCTTCGTCTTGAGCGTGAGCACGAGCTCCTTCAGCTTCGCGTGCTCCTCCTCCCAGCGGCGCAGCAGCTCCTCGAGCCGCGCCTGCCGGTCGGCGCGCGCCTGCGCGTACGACGCGAACCCGCCGCCGTGCACCCACACGCGCGCCCCCACGGCCGTCGGCTCGAGCGTCGCGACGTGCGTCGCGACGCGGGCCAGCAGCTCGCGGTCGTGGCTCACGAACAGCACGGTCTTGCCGCACCCGACCAGACGCTCCTCGAGCCAGCGCTTGGTCGGGACGTCGAGCGCGTTGTCGGGCTCGTCGAGCAGCAGCACCTCGTCGGGCCCGCGCAGCAGCGCCTCGAGCACGAGCCGCTTCTGCTCACCGCCCGACAACGTCCGCACGTACCGGTGCTGCGCACGCTCGAACGGCACCGACAGCACGGCGTCGGTCACGCGGTCCCAGCCGGCCTCGGCCTCGTAGCCGCCGACGTCCGCCCAGTCCGCGAGCGCCTGCGCGTAGCGCAGCTGCGTCGGCTCGTCGTCGACCTCCATCATCGCGAGCTCGGCCGCCGTCAGCTCGGCCGCGGCCGCACGCACCGCCGGTGCCGCGAGGTCCGCCAGCAGGTCGCGCACGCTGCGGTCGTCGTCGATGCGCCCGACGTCCTGGCGCATGACGCCCAGGCCGCCGCTGCGCTGCACCGACCCCTCGTGCGGCACCAGGTCGCCCGTGACGACGCGCAGCAGCGTCGACTTGCCGACGCCGTTGGGGCCCACCAGGGCCACCCGCGCGCCGTCGCCGACGCGGAACGTCACGTCCGACAGCAGGGGCCTGCCGTCCGGGAGCGTGTAACCGACACCGCCGACGTCCACATGACCCATGCGACCAGTGTCGCCCGGCCGCGGGGCCGTCCGCGACGAGATTCCGCCCGGCCCCCGGTCCGGCGCGCCGCGTGGCCACGCGCTACCGTCGCCTCCAGGGGGTGCGTCGCCGTGCCACGTCGGGTCGTCGTCCGGGTGCTGGTCGTGCTGACGCTCGTCCTCGGCTGGACGTACGTCGCCTGGCGCTGGTCGTCGTCGCTCAACCTCGCGGCGTGGTGGATCGCGGTCCCGCTCGTGGTCGCCGAGACGTACTCCCTGATCGACGTGACGCTGTTCGGCCTCACGATGTGGCGCGCCCGCGAGCGGCCCGCACCGCCGCCGCCCGCACCCGGTACGACCGTCGACGTGCTCGTCACCACCTACGACGAGCCCGTCGACCTCGTCATGCGCACGGCGCTCGCCGCGCAGCGGATCCGCCACCCGCACACCACGTGGGTCCTCGACGACGGTGCACGGCCCGCGCTGCGGGACGCCGCGCTGGCCGCCGGCGTCGGCTACGTCGTGCGCTCGCCGGACTGGGAGGGGCGCCCGCGGCACGCCAAGGCCGGCAACCTCAACAACGCGCTCCTGGTGACCGAGGGCGAGCTCGTGCTCGTGCTCGACGCGGACCAGGTGCCCGACCCCGCGATCCTCGACCGCACGGTCGGGTACTTCGACGACCCGCGCGTCGCGATCGTCCAGACGCCCCAGGTCTTCGACAACGTGCCGGTCGCCGACCCGCTGGGGAGCCAGGCGCCGCTCTTCTACGGCCCCATCATGCAGGGCAAGGACGGCTGGAACGCGGCGTTCTTCTGCGGCTCGAACGCCGTGCTGCGTCGCGACGCGCTCATGCAGCTCGGGCTCGTGGGGTACGTCGACGCGTCCCGGGCGGCGGTGCGCCGGGCGCTGCGCACCGCGCGCGCCGTGCTCGCGCGTGCCGCGCGCGAGGCCGCCGACCCGACGGTCGCCGACGCCCTCACGACGGTGCGCGCCGCGGCGGCCCGAGCGCAGCGGCGCCTGGACGGCGGTGATCCCCTGGGGCCCGTCACCTACGAGTTCCAGCGCGCCGTCGACGCGGCCTCCGGCACGCTCGTCGACGCGGACGTCGCCCGGATGCGGGCGGACCTCGAGCAGATCGCCGAGCTGCACGACGCGCACGGCACGCTCACGCTCGACCAGTCCGCGCTGACCCGGCTCGCCGCTCGCGACTGGTCCCCCCTCGGCGCCCTCGAGGCGGTCCGCGACCTGCTGCGCGCCGTCGACGTCGACCGGCACGACGAGGCGCAGGCGGTGCAGCCCGTCGCGACGGTGTCCGTCACCGAGGACATGGCGACCGCCATGGCGCTGCACGCCCTGGGGTGGCGCACGGTCTACCACCACGAGACCCTCGCGCACGGCCTCGCCCCCGAGGACCTCCCGACGATGCTGACGCAGCGGCTGCGCTGGGCCCAGGGCACCGTCCAGACGATGCTGCGGCGCAACCCGTGGCGCGTGCCGGGCCTCACCGTGGGCCAGCGCCTCATGTACTCCGCGACGATGTGGAGCTACCTGTCGGGTTTCGCCGCCGTGGTCTACCTCGTGGCGCCCGTCCTCTTCCTGCTCTTCGGGGTCATGCCGGTCACCGCGTGGAGCGTCGACTTCTTCGCCCGGTTCGTGCCGTTCCTCGTCGCGAGCCAGCTGCTGTTCCTCGTCGTGGCGCGCGGCCTGACCACCTGGCGCGGCCAGCAGTACGCGCTCGCGCTCTTCCCGGTGTGGATCCGCGCCTGCGTGACCGCCGCCGCGAACGTGTGGTGGGGCCGGCCGCTGGAGTTCGCGGTGACGCGCAAGGACGGGCGGTCGAGCACCGTCGCGTGGCGGCGCGTGCTGCCCCAGCTCGTGGCGATGGTCGTGCTGGTCGCCGCGGTGCCCGTCGGGCTGGCCCGCGCAGCGCTGGGCCTGTCCGCGTGGAGCGGCACGCTCGTCAACGTCGCGTGGGTCGGCTACGACCTCGTCGTCCTGGGCGTCGTCGTCCAGGCGCTGCGGTACCGCGGGTACCGGGCCGCCGGGCGCACGGAAGGAGAACGGTGATGGGTCTCGACCTCGACCTCGAGCTGCGGGACGGCAGGACGGCCGTGCTGCGGCTCGTGGGACGCCTGACGATGCTCGGCGCCGGCGACGTGCGCGCCGCCGTGGACCGCGCCGTCGACGCGGGGCACCCGCTCGTCGTGGTGGACCTGGCGGGCGTGCCGTTCATGGACTCCTCGGGGCTCGGCGTGCTCGTCGGCGGGCTGCGTGCGACCCGCGTCGCGCAGGGAGACCTGCGGATCGCCGGGGCCGGCGAGCAGGTCCGCGCGGTCCTCGAGCTCACCAGCATGGACCTCGTGCTGCGGCCGTACGCGCACGTGGACGACGCCCTGCGCGGCGACTAGGCCCCGCACCGTCCGGAGGCGGCGCCGCGACCCGCGGCCGGCCGGGCACGCCCCCTCTCCCCCGCGTCCCTGCCCTGCTGTGGCGGCCCGCGACCCGCGGTGCTTGGCTCGTGCCATGAGCGAGGACACCCCAGCCACCAGCACCGACCCCGCACTCGGCTCGGAGGGCGACAGCGACCAGCTGCCCGGCGAGGACACGCTCGTCGAGCGCGGC
Source organism: Cellulomonas iranensis NBRC 101100 = JCM 18110 (assembly GCF_001552375.1). Taxonomy (GTDB): domain Bacteria; phylum Actinomycetota; class Actinomycetes; order Actinomycetales; family Cellulomonadaceae; genus Cellulomonas; species Cellulomonas iranensis. Next base: position 15,246 of record NZ_BCRB01000022.1, read on the forward strand.
GTCGACGACCCGCTCGACGAGGGCGTCACCCCTCCCGAGCGTCCCCGGCCGCAGTCGACGCGGTTCGGCGAGACCGCCTGGGAGGAGTCGCGCGGCGAGACGCTCGACCAGCGCGTCGCGCAGGAGGAGCCCGAGGTCTGGGAGTCCGACGACGCACCGCCGCCGCCGCACCGCGACGAGCTGCGCGCGGGCCGCCTGGTCGAGGACGACGACGCCGTGGAGGCCGGCGGCACCGACGAGTTCGCGATCGACGCGGGCGTCTCGGGCGGCGCGGCGTCGGCCGAGGAGGCCGCCGTCCACCTGGTCGAGGAGGACTACGTCGGCGCCGCACCGACCGATGACGACGACGACCTCACGACCGACGACGAGGGCGCGCGGTACTGAGCGGGCGGTGAGGAGCGCACGCCGGGCCCGTCAGTCGCAGCAGCCGCGCGCCGGCGGGCCGTCGTCCGTCACGCCGTCGCGCCGACCGTCGACCTCGTGCGCACCCCGGCGGGCCCGGGTGCGCTCGGCGCGCTCCGCGAGCTCGGCGTCCGGCGGGTAGCCGACCTCCTCGAGCGTGAGCCCGTGCGCCGCGACGACGGTCGCACCGCCCTCGCGGCGGCGCGCGTCGAGCAGGTCGCGCGGCCACGTGACGGGCCGCCGCCCCTCCCCCACGGCGAGGCTCGCGCCGACCAGCGCCCGGACCATGGAGTGGCAGAACGCGTCGGCCTGCACGTGCGCGACGACGAGGCCCGCGTCGGCGCCGTCCGCGGGCCGTGCCCAGGCGAACTCCTCGAGCGTGCGGATCGTCGTCGCGTCGGGCCGGGGCTTGCAGTAGGCCGCGAAGTCGTGCCGCCCCACGAGCGTGCGCGCCGCGGCGTCCATGGCGTCGACGTCGAGCGGGCGCCGGTGCCACAGCACCGCGGCGCGGCGCAGCGGGTCGCGTACCGCGGGCTCGTCGCACACGCGGTAGGCGTAGCGCCGTCGCAGCGCCGAGAAGCGCGCGTCGAAGCCGTCCGGCGCGCGCGTCACCGACCGCACCACGAGGTCCGACGGCAGCACGCCGGCCAGGCGCGCGGTCAGCGCCTCGACGTCCGCGCGGTCCGAGCGTCCGCGCGCCGCGGCCAGCGCCCCCGCGACGACGTCGACGTGCGCGACCTGACCGCGCGCGTGCACGCCCGCGTCGGTGCGGCCCGCGACCGTCACGCGCGGCGGCGCCTCCCCGCGGGGCCCCGCCCGCAGGACCGTCGCGAGCCCGTCCTCGAGCACGCCCTGCACGGTCCGCAGCCCCGGCTGCCGCGCCCACCCGGCGTAGTCCGTGCCGTCGTACGCGAGGTCCAGGCGCAGGCGGACGAGGTCGGCGGGCGTGCTGGTCACGGGCCCACGGTAGCGGTGGGGCTACCGTGGTGACGTGCCCGTCGAGCCCTACACGCTGGCCGTGGACTGCGGTGGCAGCGGCATCAAGGCGTCGGTGCTCGACGCCGCCGGCACGCTGCACGCACCCCCGGTGCGCGTTCCCACGCCCTACCCGCTGCCCCCGGAGCGCCTCGCCGAGACGATCGCGGGGATCGCGGCCGGGCTGCCGCCGGCGCAGCGCGCGACGGTCGGCGTGCCCGGGATGATCCGGCACGGCGTCGTCGTCGCGACCCCGCACTACGTGACCCGCTCCGGGCCGCGGACCGCCGTCGTGCCCGAGCTGCTCGCGGCGTGGCAGGGCTGCGACGTCCGGGCCCTGCTCGCCGAGCGCCTGGGGCTTCCCACGCTCGTGCTCAACGACGCCGAGGTGCACGGCGCGGGCGTCGTCTCGGGCACGGGGCTCGAGCTGGTCCTCACGCTCGGCACGGGCCTGGGGTCGGCGTTGTTCGACGGCGGCCGGATCGCGCCGCACCTCGAGCTGTCGCACGCCCCCGTGCGCTGGGGCACGACGTACGACGCGTACGTGGGCGAGCACGAGCGCGCCCGACTCGGCGACGCGCTGTGGTCGCGCCGGGTCCGCAAGGTCGTCGACGGGTTCCGGCCCGTGTTCCGCTGGGACCGCCTCTACCTGGGCGGCGGCAACTCACGACGCATCACGGCGTCCACGCTCGACAGGCTCGGCGACGACGTGGTCGTCGTGCCGAACCAGGCGGGCATCGTCGGTGGCGTGCGTGCCTGGGGGCTCGCCGAACCGCACGGCTGACGCCTCGCGCGCGTCCACGTCGTCGAGGACGTCGAGCAGCACGCGCGTGAAGCGGACGGGCTGCACGAGGCTCACGAGGTGCGTCGCGTGCGGCACCACGACGAGGTGGCCGTCGCGGCACGCCGCCAGGAACCGTCGCTCGTCACCACGGAAGTGGTCCCAGCGCCCGTTGACGAGCCACACGGGAGCGGCGACGCGCGCGAGGTCCGCCAGCGGCGTCGCGTCCCGCATGGCCCGCATCGTGTCGCCCACGACGTCGAGGGCGAACCCACCCGCCGCGACGTCGGCGGCGGCCTGCGGCGGCAGCACGCGGTCGACCAGCGCCTGGTTGATCGCCGCGCCGCGGTCGGGCAGCCGGGCGAAGAACCCGTCCGCGGCCAGCCCCCAGGCGCGGACCACCGCGGCGCGCGGCACGGTGCAGCACGCCGCCGCGACGAGCCCCGCGACCTGCTGCGGGTGCCTCGCGGCGTGCGCGATCGCGGTGTACCCGCCGAGCGACAGGCCGACGACGACGGCGCGTCCTCCCACCGCCTCGACGCCGGCCGCGACCGCGTCGACCGCGCCGTCGAGCGTGAACGTCTCGTCGAGGCGGTGCCCGTGCCCGGGCAGGTCGACCGCGAGGGCCGTGCGCCCGGTGGCGGTGAGCGCCTCCACCTGCGCGCGCCACATGGTGCGCGACGCCCGCAGCCCGTGCACCAGCACCACGGGCACCTGCCGCTCGTCCATGCGCACGACGCTAGCCCTCCCCGGCAGGCGTTCGCCTTTCGACGGGTGCCGCGCCCGGACGCCCGCCGGTCCAGCGGCGACGACGCCTCGCCCCGGGACGACGCAGGGCCCGGACACCGTGCGGTGTCCGGGCCCTGCGGGTGCGACGCGGCTCAGGCCTTGTCGTCGGCCTTCGCGTCCTCGACCGGGGCGTCCTCGACGGGCGCGTCCTCGACCGGGGCGTCCTCGACGGGGGCGTCCTCGACGGGCTTCTCCGCCTTGGGCGCGGCCTTCGCGGTGGCCTTCGTGGCCTCCTTGACGACGGCCTGCTTGGGCGACAGCGGCTCGAGCACGAGCTCGATGACGGCCATGGGGGCGTTGTCGCCCTTGCGCGGACCGATCTTGGTGATGCGCGTGTAGCCGCCCTGACGGTCGGCGACGGCGGGCGCGATCTCCGTGAACAGGGCGTGCACGACGCCCTTGTCCTTGACGACGGTGAGCACGCGACGGCGCGCGTGCAGGTCGCCGCGCTTGGCGAACGTGATGAGACGCTCGGCCAGCGGGCGCAGGCGCTTGGCCTTCGTCTCGGTCGTCGTGATCCGCTTGTGCTCGAACAGCTGCGTCGCGAGGTTCGCGAGGATCAGCCGCTCGTGCGCCGGGCTACCACCGAGCCGGGGACCCTTGGTGGGCGTGGGCATGGTCTCTACTCCTTGAGTTCTCAGTGAGGGCGACGCCCCGCAGCCGGCGCGTCAGCGCCTGGCTGCGGGCAACGGCTGCGTCAGTACTGCTCGTCCTCGACGAAGTCGGTCTCGTCGTCCCCGTAGTAGGCGCCGGCGGCCGTGGGGTCGAAGTCCAGCGGGCTGTCCTTGAGCGTGAGGCCCAGCTCGGCCAGCTTCTCCTTGACCTCGGTGATCGACTTCGCACCGAAGTTGCGGATGTCCAGCAGGTCCGCCTCGGACCGCGCCACGAGCTCGCCCACCGTGTGGATGCCCTCGCGCTTGAGGCAGTTGTACGACCGGATCGTCAGCTGCAGGTCCTCGATCGGCAGCGCGAGGTCGGCGGCGAGCGCGGCGTCCGTCGGCGACGGGCCGATCTCGATGCCCTCGGCCTCGACGTTGAGCTCGCGCGCCAGGCCGAACAGCTCGACGAGCGTCTTGCCGGCCGACGCCAGGGCGTCGCGCGGGCTGATCGCCGGCTTGGTCTCGACGTCGACGATGAGCTTGTCGAAGTCCGTGCGCTGCTCGACACGCGTCGCCTCGACCTTGTAGGTCACCTTGAGGACGGGCGAGTAGATCGAGTCGACCGGGATCCGGCCGATCTCGGCGTCGAACGACTTGTTCTGGTTCGCCGAGACGTAGCCGCGGCCGCGCTCGACGGTCAGCTCGATCTCGAGCTTGCCCTTCTCGTTGAGCGTCGCCAGGTGCAGCTCGGGGTTGTGGACCTCGACACCCGCGGGCGGGACGATGTCCGCACCGGTGACGTCACCCGCACCCTGCTTGCGCAGGTACATCACGACCGGCTCGTCGTTCTCCGAGGAGACGACGAGGTTCTTGATGTTGAGGATGATCTCGGTGACGTCCTCCTTGACGCCCGGGACCGTCGAGAACTCGTGCAGCACGCCGTCGATCCGGATGGAGGTGACGGCGGCCCCCGGGATGGACGACAGCAGCGTCCGGCGCAGGGAGTTGCCGAGCGTGTAGCCGAAGCCGGGCTCGAGAGGCTCGATGGAGAACCGCGAGCGGTGCTCCGAGATGACCTCTTCGGTCAGGGTGGGGCGCTGTGCGATCAGCACGGTGGGATTCCTCTCCGCGAGCGTCCGCCATATGACGCTTTCGCAGGTACTACGTGCCTGGACGTGCCTCGGTCCGCATGTCCGGGCGAAGGTGCGGTCGGGTCCGACGTACCGCCGCTCGGCGTCCCGTGCGGGACGCCGGACGCGGCGGACGCGCGAGGGCCGGGACCGGTGCGCGGACGCACGGTCCCGGCCTGCGGCGTGTCAGACGCGGCGACGCTTCGGCGGACGGCAGCCGTTGTGGGCCTGCGGCGTCACGTCCTGGATCGAGCCGACCTCGAGGCCGGCGGCGGTGAGCGAGCGGATCGCGGTCTCGCGACCCGAGCCCGGGCCCTTTACGAAGACGTCGACCTTGCGCATGCCGTGCTCCTGGGCACGACGCGCGGCGGCCTCGGCGGCGAGCTGCGCGGCGAACGGCGTCGACTTGCGCGAGCCCTTGAAGCCCACCTGGCCCGACGACGCCCAGGCGATCACGGCGCCCGACGGGTCGGTGATGGACACGATGGTGTTGTTGAACGTGCTCTTGATGTGCGCCTGGCCGTGGGAGACGTTCTTCTTCTCCTTGCGGCGCGGCTTGCGCACGGCGGTGCGGGACTTGGGAGGCATGTCTTCTTCTCTCGGGGTCTGCGGTTCGGTGGGCCGACGGGCGGGCGGTCAGCGACGGGCGCGACCGGCCCGCGACGTCACTTGCGCCCGGCCTTCTTCTTGCCGGCGACGGTGCGCTTGGGGCCCTTGCGGGTACGCGCGTTGGTCTTGGTGCGCTGACCGCGCACCGGGAGGCCGCGGCGGTGACGCAGACCCTCGTAGGAGCCGATCTCGACCTTGCGGCGGATGTCGGCCGCGATCTCGCGGCGCAGGTCGCCCTCGAGCTTGAAGCTGCCCTCGAGGAAGTCGCGGAGCGCGACGAGCTCGGTGTCGCCGAGGTCCTTGACCCGGACGTCGGGGCTGATGCCGGTGGCGGCGAGGGCCTGGTGCGCACGCGTGCGCCCGACCCCGAAGATGTAGGTGAGGGCGACCTCGACCCGCTTGTCGCGGGGAAGGTCGACGCCGATGAGACGTGCCATGTGCCTGGTGGCTCCTGTACTGCGTTCGGAGGTCTGCCGCACCGTCCCCCCGCGTCTTCTCGCGGGCCCCAGCCTCCGAGCTGGGGGTTCGCCGTGGTCACGACCCGGGGGTCGTCCTCACGGAGCGGCGGTGCGCTTGCTGCCCCGGTCAGGGGCGGTGGTGCAGGTGGCTGCTCAGCCCTGGCGCTGCTTGTGGCGCAGGTTCTCGCAGATCACCTGGACGCGACCGTGCCGGCGGATCACCTTGCACTTGTCGCAGATCTTCTTGACGCTCGGCTTGACCTTCATCGCTCGTTCCTCCGCCGCCGTGCACCGGGCCGAGGCCCGGGGAGACGGCGTGTCGATGGGGGTGGTTACTTGTAGCGGTAGACGATGCGCCCGCGGGACAGGTCGTACGGGCTGAGCTCGACGACCACCCGGTCCTCGGGGAGGATCCGGATGTAGTGCTGGCGCATCTTGCCCGAGATGTGGGCGAGCACCTTGTGGCCGTTCGCGAGCTCCACACGGAACATCGCGTTGGGCAGCGCTTCGACAACGCTGCCCTCGATCTCGATGACGCCGTCCTTCTTGGCCATGTCCTCCGCTAACTGTCGTACTGACGGGTGCTGCTGCAGGCTCGCCTCGCGACGGACCCACGACCCCCGCGCCACCGGCGGCTCCGGACGTGCCGGAACCCGCTGGACGGTCGTGGGGCGGCTGGGCACCGATCCCGCCACCGACAGGTGGGTATCACGGAACGCACAACCAACGAACCATCATACGCCATCGCGGGCCCGGTCCGGAACGGCCGGGAACCGGGTCGTGCGGACCCCGTCGCCGGTGCCCCGCCCCGGCGTACGCGACGTCAGAGCGACGCGATCTCGACGCCGAGCGCGCGCAGCCGCGCCGCTCCCCCGTCGCGGGCCGTCAGCACGACGATGCCGTCCTCGAGGATCGCCACGGAGTGCTCCCAGTGCGCCGCGCGCGCACCGTCGTCGGTCACGACCGTCCAGTCGTCGGCGAGCACGTGGTTCGCCTCGGCGCCGCGCACGAGCATCGGCTCGACGGCGACGCACAGGCCGGCCCGCAGCTTGGTGCCGCGATCCTTCGTGCGGTAGTTCGGGACGTCGGGCGGCTGGTGCATCGCCGTCCCGATGCCGTGACCCACGTAGTCCTCGACGGTGCCGTAGGGGGCGGCGGCGGCCTCGACCACGTCCTCGACGGCCTCGCCGACGGCGCCGAGCCGCCCGCCCGGCGTCGCGAGCGCGGCGATGCCCGCCCAGAGCGCGTCCTCGGTCGTCGTCACGAGCGCGACGTCGGCGGGGTCGGCCGGCTCGAGGACCGCGGAGAACGCCGAGTCGCCGTGCCAGCCGTCGACGATCGCGCCGCAGTCGACGGACACGACGTCGCCGGGCTGCAGGACCCGGCTCCCCGGGATCCCGTGGACGATCTCCTCGTTGACCGAGACGCACAGGCTCGCCGGGTACCCGTGGTAGCCGAGGAACGAGGGCGTCGCACCGGCGGAGCGGATGACGTCCTCCGCGACGGCGTCGAGCTCGGCCGTCGTCACGCCCGGCGCGAGCGCGCCGCGTACCGCGTCGAGCGCGTCGGCGACCACGAGACCCGCGCGGCGCATGATCGCCACCTGCTCGGGCGTCTTGTACTCGATCTTCTCGCGGCCGAACACGGGCTGCTCCTCAGGACAGGACGGGGGCCAGCGCGGCGACGAGGCGCTCGGTGACCTCGTCGACCTCGCCCAGCCCGTCGACCTGCGCGAGGACGCCGCGCGCGGCGTAGACCTGCGAGATGGGCGCGGTCTGCTCGGCGTAGACGTCGAGGCGGTGACGGATGACGTCCTCCGTGTCGTCCGCCCGCCCCTCGATCTCGGCGCGCCTGGTCAGCCGCTCGACCACGACCTGCGGGTCGACGGTCAGCTCGACCGCGAGGTCGAGCTGCTGGCCCGCCGCGGCGAGCATCTCGTCGAGCGCCGCGACCTGGGCGACGTTGCGCGGGTACCCGTCCAGCAGGAACCCGTCCACCGCGTCCGACTGCGCGAGGCGGTCGCGCACGAGCTCGTTCGTGAGCTCGTCCGGCACGAGCGCACCCGACGCGGTGATGTCCTGCACGCGACGACCCAGCTCGGTGCCGTTCTTGATGTTGGACCGGAAGATGTCGCCGGTCGAGATGGCCGGGACACCCAGCCGCTCGGCGAGACGGACGGCCTGCGTGCCCTTGCCCGCCCCCGGGGGGCCCAGGAGGACCAGACGTGCGCTCAACGGAGGAACCCTTCGTAGTGCCGCTGCTGCAGCTGCGACTCGATCTGCTTGACGGTCTCGAGCCCGACGCCGACGACGATGAGGATCGACGCGCCGCCGAACGGGATGTTGCTGCCGACGTCGAGCACGATGAAGGCGATCGTCGGGATGAGCGCGACGAGCGCGAGGTAGATCGACCCGGGCGCGGTGATCCGCGTGATCACGTAGTCGAGGTACTCGGCGGTGGGACGCCCGGCGCGGATGCCGGGGATGAACCCGCCGTACTTCTTCATGTTGTCGGCGACCTCGTCCGGGTTGAACGTGATGGCCGTGTAGAAGTAGCAGAAGAAGATGATCAGCAGCACGTAGATGCCGATGTGCAGCGGCGCCTCGGGGGCCGCGACGTAGCGCGTGATCCACTGCACCCAGCCGGCCGTCGGGTCGCCGAACTGCGCGATCAGCGTCGGCACCGCGAGCAGCGACGACGCGAAGATCACGGGGATGACGCCGGCCATGTTGATCTTGATCGGGATGTAGGTGCTCGACCCGCCGTACATGCGGCGCCCGACCATGCGCTTGGCGTACTGCACCGGCACGCGGCGCTGCGACTGCTCGACGAACACCACGAGCGCGATCACCAGGACGATGATGCCCATCACGGCGAGGAACTTGCCGATGCCGCCGGCGCCGCCAGCGATCGACCACATGGCGCCGGGGAACGACGCGGCGATCGACGTGAAGATGAGCAGCGACATGCCGTTGCCGACGCCGCGCTCGGTGATGAGCTCGCCGAGCCACATGATGAGGCCGGTGCCCGCGGTCATGGTGATGACCATGATGAGCAGCGTGATCCACGAGTCGTCGGGGATGACGTCGACGGTGCAGCCCTGGAACAGGTTGCCGCTGCGCGCGAACGTGATGATCGTCGTCGACTGCAGGACGGCCAGGCCGATCGTGAGGTAGCGCGTGTACTGCGTGAGCTTGGCGGTGCCCGCCTGGCCCTCCTTGTGGAGCTCCTCGAACTTGGGGATCACCACGCGCAGCAGCTGGATGATGATGCTCGCCGTGATGTACGGCATGATCCCGAGCGAGAACACCGACAGCTGCAGCAGCGCACCGCCGCTGAACAGGTTCACCAGCCCGAGCAGGTCGTTGTCCGCGGTGCGGTCGATGCAGATCTGCACGTTCGGATAGCTCACCCCGGGGGTGGGCAGGAACGAGCCTGCGCGGAACACCACCATGATCCCGATGGTGAAGAGCAGCTTGCGCCGCAGGTCGGGCGTCCTGAACGCCCTCGCGAATGCACCGAGCACCTGTCGTCCTCCTGCTGTGTGGGCCGTCCACCGACCCCGTCGCCGTCGATGAGCGGGACGGACCGCCGGGAAAGCCTACCCTGCGGCTCGCGCCGCCCTGCACGACGTCCGTGCGCGGCGTGCGGGCCGCGCGTCTGAAACGTTCCGGATCACGCCGACGGCGCTCCGTGGCGCGCCCCGCACACCACAGCGGGCGGCCCCGGTGGAACCGGGACCGCCCGCTGTGTCATTGCTGTGCGCCACGGGCGCCGCGCGGACGTCAGTCCTGCGCGACGCTGCCGCCGGCCGCCACGATCTTGTCCTTCGCGGACGCGGAGTACGCGTCGACCGCGACGGACACCTTGACCGTGAGCTCGCCGGTGCCGAGCACCTTGACGGGACGGCCCTTGCGGACCGCGCCCTTGGCGACCAGGTCGGCGACCGTCACGTCGCCGCCGTCCGGGTACAGCGCCGAGAGCTTGTCCAGGTTGACGACCTGGTACTCGACGCGGAACGGGTTCTTGAAGCCGCGGAGCTTGGGCAGCCGCATGTGCAGCGGCATCTGCCCACCCTCGAAGCGGTCCGGCACCTGGTAGCGCGCCTTGGTGCCCTTGGTACCACGACCCGCCGTCTTGCCCTTCGACGCCTCACCACGACCCACACGGGTCTTGGCGGTCTTGGCGCCGGGGGCCGGACGCAGGTGGTGCACCTTGAGCGTGCCGCCCGCACCGGGGGCCGCCGCGGCCTCGGCCGCCGCCTTCGCGGCAGCGGTCGGGGCCTTCTTCTTCGCCGGAGCCGTCTTCTCGGCCGCGGCCGAGGACTCCGTCGTGGCGGTCGCCTTGGCCGGAGCCTTCTTGGCGGGAGCCTTCTTCGCCGGAGCCTTCTTCTCGGCCGCAGCCGTGGTCTCCGTCGCCTTCTCGTCGGCCTTCTTGTCGTCGGCCATGGTCACTCGACCTCCTCGACCGCGACGAGGTGCGTCACCGTCTTGACCATGCCGCGGATCTCAGGACGGTCCTCCTTGACGACGACGTCGCCGATCCGCTTGAGGCCCAGGGTGCGCAGCGTGTCGCGCTGGTTCTGCTTGCCGCCGATGGCGGACCGGGTCTGGGTCACCTTGAGACGCGCCATCACGCACCCGCCTTCGCGGCCGCCGAGGCCGCACGGCCCTCGGCCTGCGCCCGCAGCAGCGGAGCCGGCGCGACGTGGTCGAGCGCCAGCCCACGACGGGCGGCGACGGCCTCGGGCTCCTCGAGGGAGCGCAGGGCCTCGACCGTGGCGTGCACGATGTTGATCGCGTTGGACGACCCGAGCGACTTGCTGAGCACGTCGTGGATGCCGGCGCACTCGAGCACCGCGCGCACCGGACCACCGGCGATCACACCGGTACCGGGGGACGCGGGACGCAGGAAGACGACGCCGGCGGCCTTCTCACCCTGGACGGGGTGCGGGATGGTGCCCTGGATGCGGGGGACGCGGAAGAAGTTCTTCTTCGCCTCCTCGACACCCTTGGCGATCGCCGCGGGCACCTCCTTGGCCTTGCCGTAGCCGACGCCGACCGTGCCGTCGCCGTCACCCACCACGACGAGCGCGGTGAAGCTGAAGCGACGGCCGCCCTTGACGACCTTCGCGACACGGTTGATCGTCACGACGCGCTCGACGAACGCGCTCTTCTCGGCGGCGTCACCGCGCCGCCCGCCGTCACGACGGCCGCCGTCCCGGCGGTCGCCGCCGGTGCCGCCGGCACCGGTGTTGCTGCGCTGAGGAGCAGCCATCAGAAAGTCCTCTTCTTCGATGCGGAGTTCGTCGTCACAGGGCCAGACCACCCTCACGGGCGCCGTCGGCGACCGCGGCCACACGGCCGTGGTACTTGTTGCCGCCGCGGTCGAACACGACCGCCTCGACACCCGCAGCCTTGGCACGGGCCGCGACGAGCTCGCCGACCTTCTTCGCCTTGGCGGTCTTGTCGCCGTCGTGGCCGCGCAGGTCGGCCTCGAGGGTCGACGCCGACGCGACGGTCTTGCCGAGGCCGTCGTCGACGACCTGGGCCGTGATGTGACGCGCGGACCGCGTCACGACGAGGCGGGGACGCGCAGCCGTGCCGACGACCTTCTTGCGCAGGCGCAGGTGGCGGCGGCGACGGGCGATGGTCGTGCCCTTGCCCTTGATGCTGATCGCCATGGCTTACTTCCCAGCCTTTCCGACCTTGCGGCGCACGTTCTCGCCCGCGTACCGCACGCCCTTGCCCTTGTACGGCTCGGGCTTGCGGATCTTGCGGATGTTCGCGGCGACCTCGCCGACCTGCTGCTTGTCGATGCCCTCGACCGAGAACTTCGTCGGGGTCTCGACCGCGAACGTGATGCCCGCCGGCGGCTCGACGACGACGGGGTGGCTGAAGCCGAGCGCGAACTCGAGGTTGCTGCCCTTCGCCGTCACGCGGTAACCGGTGCCGACGATCTCGAGCTTCTTGGTGTAGCCCTCCGTGACGCCGGTGACCAGGTTGGCCAGCAGCGTGCGGGTCAGGCCGTGCAGCGAGCGCGAGGCGCGCTCGTCGTCGGGACGCGTCACCACGAGGGCGCCGGCGTCGTCGCGGTCCACCGCGATGGGGGCGGCGACCGTGTGGGTGAGCTCCCCCTTGGGGCCCTTCACCGTCACCACGCGGCCGTCGATCGTCACGTCGACACCCGAAGGCACCGGGACGGGGATCCTGCCGATTCGAGACATGGCTGTTCTCCTCTCCGTCTCGGGCTTACCAGACGTAGGCGAGGACTTCCCCGCCCACACCCTTCTTGGCTGCCTGCTTGTCGGTCAGCAGGCCGGAGGACGTGGACAGGATCGCCACGCCCAGGCCGCCGAGCACCTTCGGCAGGTTGGTCGACTTGGCGTACACGCGCAGGCCCGGCTTGGACACGCGCTTGACGCCGGCGAGCGCACGCTCGCGGTTGGGGCCGTACTTCAGGGTGATCGTGAGGTTCTTGCCCACGGGGGCGTCCTCGACGGTCCAGCCCGAGATGTAGCCCTCGGCCTGCAGGATCTCGGCGATGTGGCTCTTGAGCTTCGAGAACGGGATCGTCACCGTGTCGTGGTGCGCCGAGTTCGCGTTGCGCAGACGCGTCAGGAAGTCTGCGATCGGGTCGGTCATGGTCATCGGGCGTTCGCCCTTTCTCGCCGGGGTATCCGCGGCCCCGCCAGGGGGCCGCGGACCTACCGACGTCCGGTGGTTCTTACCAGCTGCTCTTGGTCACGCCGGGGAGCTCGCCACGGTGGGCCATCTCCCGCACGCAGATCCGGCACAGGCCGAACTTGCGGTACACCGAGTGCGGACGACCGCACTTCTGGCAGCGCGTGTACCCGCGGACCGCGAACTTCGGCTTCGCGGCCGCCTTGTTGATGAGGGCGGTCTTCGCCATGGTCAGTTCTCCTTGAACGGGAAGCCGAGGAGCTTGAGGAACGCGCGCCCCTCGTCGTCCGTCGTCGCGGTCGTGACGACCGTGATGTCCATGCCGCGGACCCGGTCGATCTTGTCCTGGTCGATCTCGTGGAACACCGACTGCTCGGTCAGACCGAACGTGTAGTTCCCGTTGCCGTCGAACTGCTGCGGCGACAGCCCGCGGAAGTCGCGGATGCGCGGAAGCGCGATGTTCAGCAGGCGGTCCAGGAACTCCCAGGCCCGGTCGCCGCGCAGCGTGACGTGCGCGCCGATCGGCATGCCCTCGCGCAGCTTGAACTGCGCGATCGACTTGCGGGCCTTCGTGACCTGCGGCTTCTGACCCGTGATCTGGGTCAGGTCGCGGATCGCGCCCTCGATGAGCTTGGAGTCCTTCGCGGCCTCGCCGACGCCCATGTTGACGACGACCTTGACCAGCCGCGCGACCTGGTTGATGTTCTCGTGGCCGAACTGCTCGAAGAGCGCCGGCTTGATCTCCTCGGCGTAGCGCGTCTTCAGACGCGGCAGGGCCGGGGCCTCGATGGTGGTCTCGGTCATCAGATGTCCTTACCGGAGCGCTTGGCGACGCGGACGCGCACGGTGCGCGTGCGGCCGTCCCGCTCGACCTGCTCGGTGCGGTAGCCGACCCGGGTGCCCTTCTTGGTCTCCGGGTCCACGAGCATCACGTTGCTGATGTGGATGGGGGCCTCGACGGTCTCGATGCCACCGGTGCGGGTGCCGCGGGCCGACTGGCCCGCCTTGACGTGCTTCTGCACGCGCTGCACGCCCTCGACCACGACGCGCTGCGTCTCGGGGAGCACCTCGAGCACGCGGCCCTGCTGCCCCTTGTCGCGGCCCGAGATGACGACGACCAGGTCGCCCTTCTTGATCTTCGCCATGGTCAGAGCACCTCCGGAGCCAGCGAGATGATCTTCATGAACTTCTTGTCGCGCAGCTCGCGGCCCACGGGGCCGAAGATGCGGGTGCCGCGCGGCTCGCCGTCGTTCTTGAGGATCACCGCGGCGTTCTCGTCGAACTTGATGTACGAGCCGTCGGGACGCCGGCGCTCCTTGCGGGTGCGCACGACGACCGCCTTGACGACGTCGCCCTTCTTGACGTTGCCGCCGGGGATCGCGTCCTTGACGGTGGCGACGATGACGTCGCCGATACCGGCGTAGCGACGGCCGGAGCCGCCGAGCACACGGATGCAGAGAATCTCCTTCGCACCCGTGTTGTCGGCGACACGCAGTCGCGACTCCTGCTGGATCATCTAGCTACTCCTGTCGTCTGGCGGGTTCTCGGTCTGCCGTGGCGCCGAGCCTGGCCATACGGATGGTTGCCGTGGTGCACACGCCGCGGGCGGGCGGGCCCGCCCGCGCCGTGGGCAACTGTCATGGTGCTGCTTGCAGGTGCCGGCGACCCCACGAGGGGGCCGCCGGCCCGTGTCACTTGGCCTTCTCGAGGATCTCGACGACGCGCCAGCGCTTGGTTGCCGACAGCGGCCGGGTCTCCATGATCTCGACCAGGTCGCCGATGCCGGCGCCGTTCAGCTCGTCGTGCGCCTTCACCTTGCTGGTACGGCGGATGACCTTGCCGTACAGCGGGTGCTTGACGCGGTCCTCGACCTCGACGACGACGGTCTTGTCCATCTTGTCGGATACGACGTAGCCGCGACGGGTCTTGCGGTAGCCGCGGGGGTCCGTCGTCGCCGTGGTCTGCTCGTGCTTCGTGCTCATGAGTGCCTCACTCCGCGCTCGGGGCGGTCCGGATGCCGAGCTCGCGCTCGCGCAGGATCGTGTAGATGCGCGCGATGTCCTTGCGGACGGCCTTGAGGCGCCCGTGGCTCTCGAGCTGACCGGTCGCGGACTGGAAGCGGAGGTTGAACAGCTCCTCCTTGGCCTTCTTCAGCTCGGCGACCAGCTTCTCGTCGTCGAAGGTGTCCAGCTCGCTGGGAGCCAGATCCTTGGTTCCGATAGCCATCAGTTACCACCCTCGCGCACGATGAAACGTGTCTTCATCGGGAGCTTGTGCTGCGCGCGGCGCATGGCCTCACGCGCGAGCGGCTCCGGGACGCCGGCGAGCTCGAACATGACTCGGCCGGGCTTGACGTTGGCGATCCACCACTCGGGCGAGCCCTTGCCGGAACCCATGCGGGTCTCGGCGGGCTTCTTCGTGAGGGGACGGTCCGGGTAGATGTTGATCCAGACCTTCCCACCACGCTTGATGTGGCGGGTCATGGCGATACGAGCAGCCTCGATCTGCCGGTTGGTGACGTAGGCGGGCTCGAGAGCCTGGATGCCGAACTCACCGAACGAGATCGTGGTGCCACCGGTCGAGGCGCCGGAGCGCTTCGGGTGGTGCTGCTTGCGGTGCTTCAGCCTGCGCGGGATCAGCACGGCTCAGGCCTCCGTTCCGGACTCGGTGGGCGCCTCCGCCGCGGGCGCCTGCTCGGCGGCCGGGGCGGGAGCGTCCTGACGCTCGGTACGACGACCGCCGCCGCGAGGACCGCGGTCGCCACGGTCACCACGCGGGCCACGCGAGGGGCGGGGAGCCTGCGAGGCCTGCTCGCGTGCCCACTCCTTCTCGGTGACGTCGCCCTTGTAGACCCAGACCTTCACGCCGATGCGGCCGAAGGTCGTGCGGGCCTCGAAGAAGCCGTAGTCGATGTTCGCGCGCAGCGTGTGCAGCGGCACACGACCCTCGCGGTAGAACTCCGTGCGGCTCATCTCCGCACCGCCGAGGCGGCCGGAGACCTGCACGCGGATGCCCTTGGCACCGGCGCGCTGGGCCGACTGGATGCCCTTGCGCATGGCACGACGGAACGACACGCGGCTCGCGAGCTGCTCGGCGATGCCCTGGGCGACCAGCTGAGCCTCGATCTCGGCGTTCTTGACCTCGAGGATGTTCAGCTGGACCTGCTTGCCCGTGAGCTTCTCGAGCTCGCCACGGATGCGGTCGGCCTCCGCACCACGACGCCCGATGACGATGCCCGGGCGGGCGGTGTGGATGTCGACGCGCACACGGTCACGCGTGCGCTCGATCTCGACCTTGGCGATGCCGGCGCGCTCGAGACCCGTGCTCATGAGCTTGCGGATCTGCACGTCCTCGCGCACGTAGTCGCGGTACCGCTGGCCCGGCTTCGTCGAGTCCGCGAACCACCGCGACCGGTGGTCGGTCGTGATGCCGAGGCGGTACCCGAGCGGGTTGACCTTCTGTCCCACTAGCGGGTCCCTCCCTTGGTGGAGGTCGCCTTCTCGCGCTGCGAGATGACGACCGTGATGTGGCTCGTGCGCTTCATGATCCGACCGGCGCGACCCTGCGCGCGCGGGCGGAAGCGCTTGAGCGTCGGGCCCTCGTCGACGAAGACCTCCGAGATGTAGAGGTCTGCCTCGTCGAGGCGCTCGCTGTTGCGCTTGGCCCCCTCGACCGCGTTCGCGACCGCGGACTGCACCGTCTTGAGGACGGGCTCCGCCGCGGCCTGCGGCGCGAACTTCAGCACCGCCACGGCCTCGGCCGCCTGCTTGCCACGGATGAGGTCCACGACGCGGCGGGCCTTCTGGGGCGTGACGCGGACGAACCGCGCCTTCGCCTTGGCTTCCATCGCTGTCCTGCTCTCTTGTCTCTGCCGTCAGGGCGTCACCAGGCTGACCGGGGTCAGCGGCGACGGCCCTTCCGGTCGTCCTTCTCGTGGCCGCGGAACGTCCGCGTCGGAGCGAACTCGCCGAGCTTGTGCCCGACCATCGACTCCGTCACGAAGACCGGGGTGTGCTTGCGGCCGTCGTGGACCGCGAAGGTGTGGCCGAGGAAGTCGGGCGTGATCATCGAGCGACGCGACCACGTCTTGATGACGTTCTTCGTGCCGGCCTCGTTCTGCGCGTCGACCTTCTTCTGCAGGTGGCCGTCGACGAACGGGCCCTTCTTGAGGCTGCGAGGCATTCTCTCGGGCTCCTATCAGCGCTTCTTGCCGGTGCGCCGACGGCGCACGATGAGCTTGTCGCTCGGCTTGTTCGGACGACGGGTGCGGCCCTCGGGCTGACCCCACGGGCTCACCGGGTGGCGGCCACCGGAGGTCTTGCCCTCACCACCACCGTGCGGGTGGTCGATCGGGTTCATGGCGACACCGCGGACGGTCGGGCGCTTGCCCTTCCAGCGCATACGGCCGGCCTTGCCCCAGTTGATGTTCGACTGCTCGGCGTTGCCCACCTCGCCGACCGTGGCGCGGCAGCGCAGGTCGACGTTGCGGATCTCGCCGGACGGCATGCGCAGCTGCGCGTACGGCCCGTCCTTGGCGACGAGCTGCACCGACGCACCGGCCGAGCGGGCGATCTTCGCGCCGCCACCGGGCTTGAGCTCGATGGCGTGGATGACCGTACCGGTCGGGATGTTGCGCAGGGGCAGGTTGTTGCCGGGCTTGATGTCGGCGCCGGGGCCGGCCTCGAGCACGTCACCCTGCTGCACCTTGTTGGGGGCGATGATGTAGCGCTTCTCGCCGTCCGCGTAGTGCAGGAGCGCGATGCGCGCCGTGCGGTTGGGGTCGTACTCGATGTGCGCGACCTTGGCCGGCACGCCGTCCTTGTCGTGACGACGGAAGTCGATCACGCGGTAGGCGCGCTTGTGCCCGCCACCCTGGTGACGCGTCGTGACGCGGCCGGTGGAGTTGCGGCCACCCGTCTTGTGCAGCGGGCGGACCAGCGACTTCTCGGGCGTCGAGCGCGTGATCTCCACGAAGTCGGCGACGCTCGAGCCGCGGCGGCCGGGCGTCGTCGGCTTGTACTTACGGATTCCCATGGGAGTTCGTCCTCTTCGCTCTCGGTCAGCCGACCGGTCCGCCGAAGATGTCGATCGAGCCCTCGCGGAGGGTGACGATCGCACGCTTCGTGTTCTTGCGGCGGCCGATGCCGAAGCGGGTCCGGCGGGCCTTGCCCTGACGGTTCGCGGTGTTGACCGACTCGACCTTGACGCCGAAGACCTGCTCGACGGCGATCTTGATCTCGGTCTTGTTGGCCCGCGGGTCCACGAGGAACGTGTACTTGCCCTCGTCGAGCAGGCCGTAGCTCTTCTCCGAGACGACCGGCGCGATCAGGATGTCGCGCGGGTCCTTACCGACGGCGGTCACTTCGTCTCCTCGTTGGCCTCGGCCTCGGTGGCGACGGCCTTCGCACCCTTGGCAGGGCCGGCGAGGAACGCGTCGAGCGCGCCCTGCGTGAAGACCACGTCGTCCGAGATGAGGACGTCGTAGGTGTTGAGCTGGTCGGCGACGAGCAGGTGCACCCGCTCGACGTTCCGCAGCGACTTCCAGGTGATCTCGTCCTGGCGCTCGACGACCACGAGGACGTGCTTGCGACCGGAGAGGTTGTCGAGCACCGCGAGAGCGGCCTTGGTCGACGGGACCTCGCCCGGGGCGAAGCCCGTGACGACGTGGACGCGGCCGGCACGCGCGCGGTCCGAGAGAGCACCGCGGAGCGCCGCGGCCTTCATCTTCTTCGGGGTCCGCTGCGAGTAGTCGCGGGGGGTCGGGCCGTGGACGGTGCCACCGCCGGCGAACTGCGGCGCACGGGTCGAGCCCTGACGGGCGCGGCCGGTGCCCTTCTGCTTGTACGGCTTCTTGCCACCGCCGC
Organism: Cellulomonas iranensis NBRC 101100 = JCM 18110; assembly: GCF_001552375.1. Classification (GTDB taxonomy): domain Bacteria; phylum Actinomycetota; class Actinomycetes; order Actinomycetales; family Cellulomonadaceae; genus Cellulomonas; species Cellulomonas iranensis. The sequence continues at coordinate 33,536 of NZ_BCRB01000022.1, forward strand.
GGACCTCGCCGCGGGTCTTGGTGTCGTGGGTGCCCTGGCGCGCGGCGGCGAGCTGGGCGACGACGACCTGGTGGATCAGCGGGACGTTCGTCTGCACGTCGAAGACGTCACCGGGCAGGTCGGCCGTGCCGGCCTTCTTGCCCTTCTCGTCGAGGACGTCGACGGTCAGCGTGTCGCTCATCGAGGTCACGCACCCTTCGCAGCGGTACGCACGACGACGACGCCGCCCTTGGGGCCGGGAACCGCGCCCTTGACGAGCAGCAGACCCTTCTCTGCGTCGACCGCGTGCACGGTCAGGTTCTGGGTGGTCTGACGGGCGACGCCCATCCGACCGGCCATGCGCAGGCCCTTGAAGACGCGCGACGGGGTCGAGGCCCCGCCGATCGAGCCGGGCTTGCGGTGGTTGCGGTGCGCACCGTGGGAGGCGCCGACGCCGGAGAAGCCGTGACGCTTCATGACACCGGCCGTGCCCTTGCCCTTGGTGGTGCCGATGACGTCGACCACCTGGCCGGCCTCGAAGGCCCCCGCGGTGATCTCCTGGCCGAGCGTGAACTCGGCGGCGTTCGGCGTACGGATCTCGGCCACGTGCCGACGGGGGGTGACCCCCGCCTTCTCGAAGTGACCCTTGAGCGGCTTGGTGACCTTGCGCGGGTCGATCTGGCCGTAGGCCAGCTGGACCGCGGCGTAGCCGTCGCTCTCAGCGGAGCGGACCTGCGTCACGACGTTGGTGCCGACGGCGATGACCGTGACCGGCACGAGGCGACCGGCCTCGTCCCACAGCTGCGTCATGCCGAGCTTGGTGCCGAGCAGCGCCGTGACGGGGCGCGCGTTCTGCTGGGTAGCCATGAAAGATCAGTCCCTTCCCAGCGATCAGAGCTTGATCTCGATGTTCACGTCCGCGGGCAGGTCGAGACGCATGAGCGAGTCGACGGCCTTCGGCGTGGGGTCGATGATGTCGATGAGCCGCTTGTGCGTGCGCATCTCGAAGTGCTCGCGGCTGTCCTTGTACTTGTGGGGCGACCGGATGACGCAGAAGACGTTCTTCTCCGTCGGCAGCGGCACCGGACCCACGACCGACGCACCAGCGCGAGTCACCGTGTCGACGATCTTGCGCGCCGAGCTGTCGATGACCTCGTGGTCGTAGGACTTGAGCCTGATGCGGATCTTCTGTCCCGCCATGGCGTCGTCTACTTCTCTCTCTCGAACCGGTCCTGTCCGACCCCCGCACTCGGGCGTGTCGCTGTTCGCGACGCGCCTCGGCGCTCGCGCACCGTTCCCGGACGGGGGCCGTGGTTGTCGTCCGCCCCCCGTCGGGTGACCCCGAGGGTCTGGGCGTCCGCCACGTCTGTTCGCCCAGCGATGGGCGCGCGTGAACGCACACCCCAGCGGGCAACCCCGACAGTCTGCCAGACGCGGGCCGCAAAGCCAACTCCCCTGGTCCGGACCGCTGCCGTCGGCCGGCCGGGGACGACGCAGGGCCCGGGAGCCGAAGCTCCCGGGCCCTGCGTGTGGATCAGCCCCGAGGGGCGGTGATCACTTGATGATCTTCGTGACCCGGCCCGAGCCGACGGTGCGGCCACCCTCGCGGATGGCGAAGCCGAGGCCCTCCTCCATCGCGATGGGCTGGATGAGCGTCACCGAGATCTCGGTGTTGTCGCCGGGCATGACCATCTCGGTGCCCTCGGGCAGCGTGATGACGCCGGTGACGTCGGTCGTCCGGAAGTAGAACTGCGGACGGTAGTTGCCGTAGAACGGGTTGTGACGGCCACCCTCGTCCTTGGACAGGATGTAGACCTGGCCCTCGAACTCGGTGTGCGGCGTGATCGAACCCGGCTTGACGACGACCTGGCCGCGCTCGACCTCCTCGCGCTTCGTGCCGCGCAGGAGCAGGCCGACGTTCTCGCCCGCCTCGGCGTAGTCGAGGAGCTTGCGGAACATCTCGACACCGGTGACGGTGGTCTTGATCGCCTTCTCCTTGATGCCGACGATCTCCACCTCCTCGTTCACCTTGAGCTGACCGCGCTCGACACGACCGGTGACGACGGTGCCACGACCGGTGATCGTGAAGACGTCCTCGATCGGCATGAGGAACGGCTTGTCGATGTCGCGCACCGGGTCCGGCACGTTCTCGTCGACGGCGTCGAGCAGGTCCTCGACCGACTTGACCCACTGCGGGTCGCCCTCGAGCGCCTTGAGGCCCGAGACGCGGATGACCGGGGCGTTGTCGCCGTCGAACTCCTGCGACGACAGCAGCTCGCGGACCTCCATCTCGACGAGCTCGAGGATCTCCTCGTCGTCGACCATGTCGGACTTGTTGAGCGCGACGAGCAGGTACGGGACGCCGACCTGACGGGCGAGCAGGACGTGCTCACGCGTCTGGGCCATCGGGCCGTCGGTCGCCGCGACCACGAGGATGGCGCCGTCCATCTGCGCCGCACCCGTGATCATGTTCTTGATGTAGTCGGCGTGACCGGGGGCGTCGACGTGCGCGTAGTGACGCTTCTCGGTCTGGTACTCGACGTGCGCGATGTTGATCGTGATACCGCGCTGCTTCTCCTCGGGCGCCTTGTCGATCTCGTCGAACGGCGTGAAGGGGTTCAGCTCCGGGTACTTGTCGTGCAGCACCTTCGAGATCGCGGCGGTCAGCGTCGTCTTGCCGTGGTCGACGTGACCGATGGTCCCGATGTTGACGTGCGGCTTGGTCCGCTCGAACTTCGCCTTGCCCACTGGGTGTCCTCCTCAGGACTTGGTAGAGATTGCCCGACGGCAGCCACCTGACGGTACCTGCGCGGCGTGCGGTCCTACGGGTCGGATGTGTTGCTGGTACTGCGGGGGTCGACCTGTGGGACTACTCGCCCCGGGTCTTCTTGATGATCTCGTCGGCAACGTTCCGAGGAACCTCGGCGTAGCTGTCGAACTGCATCGAGTAGACGGCACGACCCTGGGTCTTCGACCGCAGGTCACCGACGTACCCGAACATCTCGGAGAGCGGCACCTGGGCGCGGATGACCTTCACGCCCGTCGCGTCCTCCATGGACTGGATCATGCCGCGTCGCGAGTTGATGTCGCCGATGACGTCGCCCATGTAGTCCTCGGGCGTGCGCACCTCGACGGCCATGATCGGCTCGAGGAGGGCCGGGTCCGCCTTGCGCACCGCCTCCTTGAGGATCATCGAGCCCGCGATCTTGAACGCCATCTCCGAGGAGTCGACGTCGTGCGCGGCACCGTCGAGCAGGATCGCCTTGATGCCCACGAGCGGGTAGCCCGCGAGGACACCGAGCTGCATCGCGCTCTGGATGCCGGCGTCGACCGACGGGATGTACTCGCGCGGGACGCGGCCACCGGTGACCTTGTTCTCGAACTCGTACAGCTCGCCCTCGGCCGGGTCGAGCGGCTCGAAGGTCATCTGGACCTTGGCGTACTGGCCCGAGCCACCGGTCTGCTTCTTGTGCGTGTAGTCGATCTTCTCGACCGCACGGCGGATGGTCTCGCGGTACGCGACCTGCGGCTTGCCGACGTTGGCCTCGACCTTGAACTCGCGACGCATGCGGTCGACGAGGATGTCGAGGTGGAGCTCGCCCATGCCGCCGATGACGGTCTGGCCGGTCTCCTCGTCGAGCTTCACGCGGAAGGTCGGGTCCTCCTCGGCGAGCTTCTGGATGGCCGTGGAGAGCTTCTCCTGGTCGGCCTTCGTCTTCGGCTCGATCGCCACGTCGATGACGGGCTCCGGGAAGGTCATCGACTCGAGGATCACCGGCGCGGCCGGGTCGCACAGGGTGTCACCGGTGGTGACGTCCTTGAGACCGATGAACGCGTAGATGTGGCCGGCCTGCGCCTCGGGGACGGGGTTCTCCTTGTTGGAGTGCATCTGGAAGAGCTTCCCGATGCGCTCCTTCTTCCCCTTGGTCGAGTTGAGCACCGCGGCGCCCTGCTCGACCTTGCCCGAGTACACGCGGACGTAGGTCAGCTTGCCGAAGAACGGGTGCGCCGCGACCTTGAACGCGAGGGCCGAGAACGGCTCCGCGGCGTCGGGGTGACGCTCGACGACGATCTCGGGGTCCTTGACGTCGTGACCCTCGACCGCCGCGACGTCCAGGGGCGTCGGCAGGTAGTCGATGACGGCGTCGAGCATGGGCTGCACGCCCTTGTTCTTGAACGCCGAGCCGCACAGGACCGGGTAGGCGGACGACGTGACCGTGAGCTGGCGGATGCCGGCCTTGATCTCGGCGACCGTGAGCTCCTCGCCGCCGAGGAACTTCTCCAGCAGCTCGTCGCTCGTCTCGGCGACGGCCTCGAGGAGCTCGGCGCGGTACTGCTCCGCCTTCTCCTGCAGGTCGGCCGGGATGTCCTCGATCTCGTACTTCTCGCCGAGGGCGGTCTCGCCCCGCCACACCAGGGCGCGCATCTCGACCAGGTCCACGACGCCGATGAAGTCGTTCTCGGAGCCGATCGGCAGCTGGATGACCAGCGGCTTGGCCTTCAGGCGGTCGACGATCGTCTTGACCGTGAAGTAGAAGTCGGCGCCCAGCTTGTCCATCTTGTTGACGAAGCAGATGCGCGGGACGTCGTACTTGTCGGCCTGGCGCCAGACGGTCTCCGACTGGGGCTCGACGCCCTCCTTGCCGTCGAACACCGCGACCGCGCCGTCGAGGACGCGCAGCGAGCGCTCGACCTCGACCGTGAAGTCCACGTGACCGGGGGTGTCGATGATGTTGATCTGGTTGTTCTTCCAGTAGCAGGTCGTCGCGGCCGACGTGATCGTGATGCCGCGCTCCTGCTCCTGCTCCATCCAGTCCATCGTCGAGGCGCCGTCGTGCGTCTCACCGATCTTGTAGTTGACCCCCGTGTAGAACAGGATCCGCTCGGTGGTCGTCGTCTTTCCGGCATCGATGTGCGCCATGATGCCGATGTTGCGGACCTTCGTGAGGTCCGTCAGCACGTCCAGTGCCACGTGTTAGCCCCTTGTCGGTTGGCTTGCGGTCGGTGCCCGTCCGCGCCGCCGCGGGCCGGTCCTGCGAAGGACCGGCCCGCCGCGGCGGCGAGGTCACCAGCGGTAGTGCGCGAACGCCCGGTTGGACTCGGCCATCTTGTGCATGTCCTCACGGCGCTTCACCGCGGCACCGAGGCCGTTGGACGCGTCGAGGATCTCGTTCATGAGGCGCTCGGTCATGGTCTTCTCGCGGCGGGCCCGCGAGTAGTCCGTGAGCCAGCGCAGCGCGAGCGTCGTGGCACGCACGGGGCGGACCTCGATCGGCACCTGGTAGGTCGCACCACCGACGCGGCGGGACTTGACCTCGAGCGCGGGACGCACGTTGTCGAGCGCGCGCTTGAGCACGACGACCGGGTCGGACTGCGTCTTCTCGCGGACGCCCTCGAGGGCGCCGTAGACGATCGACTCGGCGACGGTCTTCTTGCCGTCGAGGAGGATCTTGTTGATGAGCTGCGTGACGACGGGCGATCCGTAGACCGGGTCGACGATCAGCGGCCGCTTCGGAGCGGGACCCTTGCGAGGCATCTGTCTCAGCCCTTCTTCGCGCCGTAGCGGCTGCGCGCCTGCTTGCGGTTCTTCACGCCCTGCGTGTCGAGCGCGCCGCGCACGATCTTGTAGCGGACACCCGGCAGGTCCTTCACACGACCGCCGCGCACGAGCACGATCGAGTGCTCCTGCAGGTTGTGGCCGACACCCGGGATGTACGCCGTGACCTCGATGCCCGAGGAGAGGCGGACGCGCGCGACCTTGCGGAGCGCCGAGTTCGGCTTCTTCGGGGTGGTCGTGTAGACGCGGGTGCACACACCGCGTCGCTGGGGGGAGCCCTTGAGGGCAGGCGTCTTCGACTTGTTCGTCTTCGCCTGCCGGCCCTTGCGGACCAGCTGCTGGATCGTAGGCACTACGTCTCCGTCTGTCGGTGTTCTCTGGTCTGACCGGCACCCGTCACCCAGGACGGCCGGCTCGTCCCGGATCGCCGCCCGTCGTACGGCTACCCCGGAGGTCTCGAGTCCCGCACCGACCCCCGCGCCCGGGCGTGTCGCTCGCTCCCCTCCCGCGCGGACGGTCCCGCAGGACGCGTTCCGTGGGAGGTGGGCCAGCCACCCGGTGCCGCTCGCCGCGACCCCACGAGTGGGGTCGGGCCGCGTGCACGCACAAGGGCCCGACGGCGCGGGCACGGTGTCCTACGCTACCGCGCACCACCAGGCCCGTCAAAGGAGCAGGCCACCCCCGCCGACACGCACCAGACGCGCACGTGGCGCCCGCCCACGCGGCGTCGAGCGCCGGTCCGGTGGCCGCGCCCCGGTCCCGACGCGGCCGACCTCACTCGACCGGGAGCACCCACGCGTAGCTGCCCGACCCGCCCGGCGCCGACGAGGAGGTGTCCTCGTGCACCGAGACCAGCTCGTAGGTGCGGCCCTTGAGCGTCGCACGCTCACCGACCGCGATCCCCGCGTCCTCGGCCGCGCCCTCGCCGTCGTCCGCCGTCAGCACGATCGAGTCGTCCCAGACGTTCGCGGCCACGAGCACGACGCCGTCGACCGTGGTCGGGACGTTCTCCCGCAGGCGCGCGGCCCCCTCGGGCGGCTCGGACGCCTGGTCCCCGCACGCGGAGAGCCCCCCGACGACCGCGAGCAGCACCGCGACCGACGCGAGCCGTCGATGGAGGGACATCAGCGCACCTCGTTCATGTCGACCTGGCGGAACTGCTGCAGGTAGTCGGCGTAGGGCAGGGTCACGGGCGCGTAGCTCCGCAGCCCCCACGGGTTGACCAACGTCACGGTACCCGCCTCCACGTCGACCTCCTGCACGTAGTAGGCGTGGTTGGCGTACAGCCGCGTCGACGCGTCCGCCGCGTAGTACGGGCTCTTCTTCGCGCCGTCGGTGGTGAGCGACGCGACGCCGATCGCGCCGCCGTCGTCGAGCGTGTCCGCGAGCCGCTGGAGCGACACGTCACCCGGGTCGTGGCTCGTCGACGGCCGCCCCGTCAGGGTCTCCATGCCGACCGACGGCCACCCGCCCTCGATGGCCGCGTAGTCGCCGTAGTGCAGCGCGAGCGCCTTCTCCATGACCATCGGCCAGACCTCGTAGCCGAGCGTCCGGTCGTCGTCCAGCAGGTACTGCGGCGAGCGCGCGAGCGCGGGCGCGCCGTCGACCAGCACCATCTCCGGCGACACCGTGACGTCGACAGGCCTGCCGTCGTCGTACAGACGCACCGTGTACGACCCGTTCTCGTTCACCGTGATCGCGTCCCGGATGACGCCGGGGTCGGCCTGCGCGACGGCCCCCAGCGAGGCCATCCACCAGCAGTCGCCGATCGCCCCCTGCTGGATGTCCGCCGGGTCGACGCCACCGACGTACAGCTGGTGCGGCACCTCGCCGTACTCCGCGACGTTCCGCACGCTCTCGGGGTCGTCGCGCGCGCCGTCGCCGCCGAGGTCGGCGAAGCTGGGCTGCAGCTCGTCGGTCACGGCCGCGAACCGGTCGAGCGTCTCCTTCGACGCCCGTGAGGCGAGCAGCTCCCACAGCTCGCGCCGCTCCTCGCGCGACCACCCGCCGAACAGCCAGCCCTCCTCCATCTGCTCGACCCAGTGCTCGAGCTCCGCGTCGCTCATCGCCGCGACGAGCGCGTCGACCTCACGCCCGTTCAGCCCGGCGACCGCGGTCCTCGCGTCCTCGAGGTCGCCCCCGCGCACGCCCCAGAAGCCCCCCTCGAGCGCGTCCCGCACGTCGTCGAGCGCCGCGTCGACCCGGGCCGGGTCGGCCTCCTGCCGGTCGGTGGCGGCGTTGGCGTACTCGGCCGACCCCGCGCCGTCCGCCGGGTCGCCCGACCCGCCACCCGACGCGCCGTCCGCGGCCGGTGCCGGCGCCCGCACGCCGTCGTCGTCGCCGTACCGGGTCGGCGCGTCGTCGCCGCCGCAGTCGCCGGCCTGCGTGCCGATCGACCGCACCGCGCACGTCACGCGCTCGGCGAGCGTCGTGCCCACCCCGGACGCGCGGACGGCCGCGAGGGCGCCCGCCACGACCAGGACGACGAGGACGATCACGCCGACGTACTCCACGGCGCCGGCGCCGGCGTCCCTCTGCTCCGCGTCGCGACGCGCGTCGTGCCTGGTCATGGCCGTATCTTCCGGGCCACGAGGTGCGCCCGGCCAGTGACCACGGCACCAACCGCGTGGGCCCGCGGGCCCAACGCGAGGCGCGCGGGAACGCCCGAGGGGCCCGCCGGACGCATCCGACGGGCCCCTCGGGGTCGTGCTGGGGAGGTGGTCGACCTCAGCGGTAGTCGCCGAAGTCGATGTCCTCGAGCGGGATCGCCTCGCCGGTGCCCAGGCCGAGCGCCGGGAAGTCGATCTCGTCGTAGCCGAAGGCCGGGTACAGCTCGGCCTTCGCCTCCTCGGTCGCCTCCACCGCGATGTCCCGGTAGCGGGGCAGGCCCGTGCCGGCGGGGATCAGCTTGCCGAGGATGACGTTCTCCTTCAGGCCCAGCAGCGGGTCCGAACGGCTCGACATCGCGGCCTCGGTCAGCACCTTGGTCGTCTCCTGGAACGACGCGGCCGACAGCCACGAGTCCGTCGCGAGCGACGCCTTGGTGATGCCCATGAGCTCGGGACGGCCCGACGCGGGCTGGCCACCCTCGGACACGGCCTTGCGGTTCGCGTCCTCGAAGCGGCCGCGCTCGGCCAGCTCGCCGGGCAGCAGACCCGTCTCGCCGGAGTCGAGCACCGTCACGCGCCGCAGCATCTGCCGCACGATGACCTCGATGTGCTTGTCGTGGATGTCCACGCCCTGCGAGCGGTAGACCTCCTGGACCTCGTCCACCAGGTGCTTCTGCGTGGCGCGCGGGCCGAGGATGCGCAGGACCTTCTTCGGGTCCACCGCACCCTGGACGAGCTGGGTGCCCACCGACACGTGGTCCCCGTCGCCGACCAGCAGGCGCGAGCGCTTGGTGATCGGGTAGCGGATCTCCTCGGAGCCGTCGTCCGGCGTCAGGACGATCGCCCGCGAGCGGTCGCCCTCCTCGATCGTCACGCGGCCCGAGAACTCCGCGATCGGCGCCTCACCCTTGGGGGTACGGGCCTCGAAGAGCTCCTGGACACGGGGCAGACCCTGCGTGATGTCGTCGGCCGACGCCACACCACCGGTGTGGAAGGTACGCATCGTGAGCTGCGTGCCGGGCTCACCGATCGACTGGGCCGCGATGATGCCGACGGCCTCGCCGATGTCGACGAGCTTGCCGGTCGCGAGCGACCGGCCGTAGCACTTGGCGCACGTGCCGACGCGCGACTCGCAGGTGAGCACCGAGCGGATCTTGAGCTCGGTCACGCCCGCCTCGAGCAGCCGGTCCAGCAGGACGTCGCCGACGTCGTCGCCGGCACGGCCGACGACCTCGTCACCGACCGACACGTCGGTCGCGAGCGTCCGCGTGTACACGGACGTCTCGACCTTGTCGTGCCGGCGCAGCGTCCCGTCGGCCGCGGCCACGCCGATCGGCATGGTCAGGCCGCGCTCGGTGCCGCAGTCCTCCTCGCGGACGATGACGTCCTGCGAGACGTCCACCAGACGACGCGTGAGGTAGCCCGAGTCGGCGGTCCGCAGAGCGGTGTCCGCCAGACCCTTGCGGGCACCGTGCGTCGCGATGAAGTACTCGAGGACGGACAGGCCCTCGCGGTAGTTCGCCTTGATCGGGCGCGGGATGATCTCGCCCTTCGGGTTGGCGACCAGACCACGCATGCCCGCGATCTGGCGGACCTGCATCCAGTTGCCTCGCGCACCCGAGCCGACCATGCGGAAGACGGTGTTGCGGGCCGGGAAGTTGGCCTGCATCGCCTTCGCGACCTTGTCGGTGGCGTTCGTCCAGATCTCGATGAGCTCCTGACGACGCTCGTCGTCGGTGATGAGGCCCTTGTCGTACTGGCCCTGCACCTTGGCCGCGCGCGCCTCGTGCTCCTCGAGGATCTCCTGCTTGATCGCCGGGGTGGCGACGTCGGAGATCGCGATGGTCACGCCCGAGCGGGTGGCCCAGCGGAAGCCGGCCTCCTTCAGCGCGTCCAGCGACGCCGCGACCTCGACCTTCGGGTACCGCTCGGCCAGGTCGTTGACGATCGCCGAGAGGCGCTTCTTGTCGACCACGCCGTTCTCGTACGGGTAGTCGACCGGCAGCAGCTCGTTGAAGAGCGCGCGGCCGAGCGTCGTCTCGAACAGCAGCGTCTGACCGGGCTCCCAGCCCTCGGGGGCGGTCTCCTCGTCGAGGACGAGGTCGTCGAACCGGATCTTCACGACCGCGTTGAGGTCGAGGCTCCCCTGGTCGAACGCCATGATCGCCTCGGACACCGAGCTGAAGGAGCGGCCCGCACCCAGCGGGTCCTCCTTGTCGGAGGTGAGGTGGAACAGGCCGATGATCATGTCCTGCGAGGGCATGGTCACCGGTCGGCCGTCCGACGGCTTGAGGATGTTGTTGCTCGAGAGCATGAGGATGCGGGCCTCGGCCTGCGCCTCGGCGCTCAGGGGCAGGTGGACGGCCATCTGGTCACCGTCGAAGTCCGCGTTGAACGCGGCGCAGACGAGCGGGTGCAGGTGGATCGCCTTGCCCTCGACGAGCTGCGGCTCGAACGCCTGGATGCCCAGACGGTGCAGCGTGGGCGCACGGTTCAGCAGCACCGGGTGCTCGGTGATGACCTCCTCGAGCACGTCCCACACCACGGGGCGGGCGCGCTCGACCATGCGCTTGGCCGACTTGATGTTCTGCGCGTGGTTGAGGTCCACCAGGCGCTTCATCACGAACGGCTTGAACAGCTCGAGCGCCATCTGCTTGGGCAGGCCGCACTGGTGCAGCTTGAGCTGCGGGCCGACGACGATGACCGAACGGCCCGAGTAGTCGACGCGCTTGCCGAGCAGGTTCTGGCGGAACCGGCCCTGCTTGCCCTTGAGCATGTCGGAGATCGACTTGAGCGGACGGTTGCCGGGGCCCGTCACCGGGCGACCGCGGCGGCCGTTGTCGAACAGCGAGTCCACGGCCTCCTGGAGCATCCGCTTCTCGTTGTTGACGATGATCTCCGGCGCGCCCAGGTCCAGGAGCCGCTTGAGGCGGTTGTTCCGGTTGATGACGCGGCGGTACAGGTCGTTGAGGTCCGACGTGGCGAAGCGGCCGCCGTCGAGCTGGACCATCGGGCGCAGGTCCGGCGGGATGACCGGGACCGCGTCCAGGACCATGCCCGTCGGCGAGTTGTTCGTCGTGAGGAACGCGTTGACGACCTTGAGGCGCTTGAGGGCGCGGGTCTTGCGCTGGCCCTTGCCGCTGCGGATGGTCTCGCGCAGCGACTCGGCCTCGGCGACCAGGTCGAACGCCTCGAGGCGCTTCTGGATCGCCGCGGCGCCCATCGAGCCCTCGAAGTAGTTGCCGTACCGGTCCTGCAGGGCGCGGTACAGCATCTCGTCGCCCTCGAGGTCCGCGACCTTGAGGTTCTTGAAGCGGTCCCAGACCTGCTCGAGGCGGTCGAGCTCGGCGTCGGCACGCTTGCGCAGCTGCGCCATCTCGCGCTCGGCCGAGTCGCGCACCTTGCGGCGCGCGTCGGCCTTGGCGCCCTCGGCCTCGAGCTCGGCCAGGTCGGCCTCGAGCTTCTGGGCGCGGGCGTTGATGTCGTTGTCGCGGCGGTCCGCGATCTCCTTCTTCTCCAGGTCGATCTCGTTCTGGAGGTTCGGGAGGTCCTCCTGGCGACCGTCCACGTCGACCCACGTGATCATGTAGGCCGCGAAGTAGATGACCTTCTCGAGGTCCTTCGGCGCCAGGTCGAGCAGGTAGCCCAGACGCGACGGCACACCCTTGAAGAACCAGATGTGCGTGACGGGGGCGGCCAGCTCGATGTGGCCCATGCGCTCACGGCGCACCTTCGAGCGCGTCACCTCGACGCCGCAGCGCTCGCAGATGATGCCCTTGAAGCGCACGCGCTTGTACTTGCCGCAGTAGCACTCCCAGTCCCGGGTGGGACCGAAGATCTTCTCGCAGAAGAGCCCGTCCTTCTCCGGCTTCAGGGTCCGGTAGTTGATGGTCTCGGGCTTCTTCACCTCACCGTGCGACCAGGCACGGATGTCGTCGGCCGTGGCCAGGCCGATGCGCAGCTCGTCGAAGACGTTGACGTCGAGCAAGGTTCCTACTTCCTTCGCGTTCCGGGGCCTGACGGCTCACCGGCGAATCTGCAACAGGGGTGTCGGCGCCCGGCCCGGACCCGCTGCCCCGCGCGTGCGGGGTGCGGTACCGGGCCGGGGCTCGGCCTCAGATCTCCTCGATGCTGCTGGCGTTCGGGCGCCGCGACAGGTCGATGCCGAGCTCCTCCGCGGCGCGGTAGACCTCGTCGTCGTTCTCCTTCATGTCGATGGACACGCCGTCGGACGACAGCACCTCGACGTTCAGGCAGAGCGACTGCATCTCCTTGAGCAGGACCTTGAACGACTCCGGGATGCCGGAGTCCGGGATGTTCTCGCCCTTGACGATCGCCTCGTAGACCTTCACGCGGCCCGGGACGTCGTCCGACTTGATGGTGAGCAGCTCCTGCAGCGTGTAGGCGGCGCCGTAGGCCTCGAGCGCCCACACCTCCATCTCGCCGAACCGCTGGCCACCGAACTGCGCCTTACCACCCAGCGGCTGCTGCGTGATCATCGAGTAGGGGCCCGTCGAGCGCGCGTGGATCTTGTCGTCCACGAGGTGGTGCAGCTTGAGGATGTACATGTAGCCGACCGACACCGGGTCCGGGAACGGCTCGCCGGAGCGGCCGTCGAAGAGCCGGGCCTTGCCGTCGCCCTTGACCATCCGCTCGCCGTCGCGGTTCGGCAGCGTCGAGTCGAGCAGACCCGTGAGGGTCCCCTCGGGCACGCCGTCGAACACGGGCGTCGCGACCGGGTTGCCGGGCTCGGAGCGGTGCGCCACCTCGGGCACGCCGTCGCGCCACTGCACGTCGCCCTCGGCGAGCTGGATGTCCCAGCCCTGCTTGGCGATCCACCCGAGGTGGACCTCCAGCACCTGGCCGACGTTCATGCGCCCGGGGACACCCATCGGGTTGAGGATGATGTCGACCGGCGTGCCGTCCTCGAGGAAGGGCATGTCCTCCTGCGGGAGGATCGTCGAGATGACGCCCTTGTTGCCGTGACGACCGGCGAGCTTGTCGCCCGCGGTGATCTTGCGGCGCTGCGCGATGTACACGCGGACCAGCTCGTTGACGCCGGCGGGCAGCTCGTCGCCGTCGTCGCGGCTGAACGTGCGCACCTCGATGACCGTGCCGGACTCGCCGTGGGGCACCTTGAGCGACGTGTCGCGGACCTCGCGCGCCTTCTCGCCGAAGATCGCGCGGAGCAGGCGCTCCTCGGGGGTCAGCTCGGTCTCGCCCTTGGGCGTGACCTTGCCGACGAGGATGTCGCCCGCCGCGACCTCGGCACCGATGCGGATGATGCCGCGCTCGTCGAGGTCCGCGAGGACCTCCTCGGAGACGTTCGGGATGTCCCGCGTGATCTCCTCGGGGCCGAGCTTGGTGTCGCGCGCGTCGACCTCGTGCTCCTCGATGTGGATCGAGGAGAGCACGTCGTCCTGCACGAGGCGCTGCGACAGGATGATCGCGTCCTCGTAGTTGTGGCCCTCCCACGACATGAACGCGACCAGCAGGTTGCGGCCGAGCGCGAGCTCGCCCTCGTCCGTGGCCGGGCCGTCGGCGAGCACCGAGCCGACCTCGACGCGCGCGCCCTGGTCGACCAGCACGCGCTGGTTGTAGCTCGTGCCCTGGTTGGAGCGACGGAACTTCGCGACGCGGTAGGTCGACGTGGTCGCGTCGTCGTTGGCGACCGTGACCAGGTCGGCCGACACCTCGGTGACGACGCCCGGCTTGGTCGCGACGATGACGTCGCCCGCGTCGACGGCGGCGCGACGCTCCATGCCCGTGCCGACCAGCGGCGCCTCGGACCGCACGAGCGGCACGGCCTGGCGCTGCATGTTGGCGCCCATGAGCGCGCGGTTGGCGTCGTCGTGCTCGAGGAACGGGATGAGCGCGGTCGCGACCGACACCATCTGGCGCGGCGAGACGTCCATGTAGTCGACCGTCGCACCGGGCACCAGGTCGGGCTCGCCGCCCTTGGTGCGCACGAGCACGGCGTCCTCGACGAACGAGCCGTCGGCGTTCAGCGGCGCGTTGGCCTGCGCGATGATGTGCCGGTCCTCGTCGTCCGCGGTGAGGTAGTCCACCTCGTCCGTGACCTTGCCGTCGACGACGCGACGGTACGGGGTCTCGACGAACCCGAACGGGTTGATGCGCCCGTACGTGGCGAGCGAGCCGATGAGGCCGATGTTCGGGCCCTCGGGGGTCTCGATCGGGCACATGCGGCCGTAGTGCGAGGTGTGGACGTCACGGACCTCCATGCCGGCGCGGTCGCGCGACAGACCACCCGGGCCGAGGGCCGACAGACGCCGCTTGTGCGTCAGGCCCGCGAGCGGGTTGTTCTGGTCCATGAACTGCGACAGCTGGCTCGTCCCGAAGAACTCCTTGATGGAGGCCACGACGGGGCGGATGTTGATGAGCGTCTGCGGCGTGATCGCCTCGACGTCCTGCGTCGTCATGCGCTCGCGCACGACGCGCTCCATGCGCGACAGACCCGTGCGGACCTGGTTCTGGATCAGCTCGCCGACCGCGCGGATGCGACGGTTGCCGAAGTGGTCGATGTCGTCGGGCTCGACGCGGACCTCGATCGCCTCGCCGCCGCGCGTGCCGGGCAGGGAGGGGCGGTCGATGTGCAGCGCGGCGAGGTACTTGATGGTCGCGACGACGTCCGACAGCGTCAGCACCGAGTCGGACAGCGGCGCGTCCTGGCCGAGCTTCTTGTTCAGCTTGTAGCGGCCGACCTTCGCGAGGTCGTAGCGCTTGGGGTTGAAGTAGAAGTTCTCGAGCAGCGCGCGGCCGGCCTCGACGGTCGGCGGCTCGCCCGGGCGGATCTTGCGGTAGAGGTCGAGCAGCGCCTCGTCCTGCGTCTGGACGCTGTCCTTCTCGAGCGTGTCGATGACGGCCGGGTAGTCGGCGAACTCCTCGCGGATCTCGCCCTCGGTCATGCCGAGCGCCTTGAGCAGGACGGTCGCGTTCTGCTTGCGCTTGCGGTCGACGCGGACGCCGACGTTGTCGCGCTTGTCGATCTCGAACTCGAGCCACGCGCCACGGCTCGGGATGACCTTGGCCGTGAGGACGTCCTTGTCGGACGTCTTGTCGGCGACGCGCTCGAAGTAGACGCCGGGCGAGCGCACGAGCTGCGAGACGACCACGCGCTCGGTGCCGTTGATGATGAAGGTGCCGCGCTCGGTCATGAGGGGGAAGTCACCCATGAACACGGTCTGCGACTTGATCTCGCCGGTCGTGTAGTTGACGAACTCGGCCGTGACGAACAGCGGCGCGGCGAAGGTGAAGTCCTTCTCCTTGCACTCCTCGGCCGTGTACTTCGGCGGCTCGAAGCGGTGCTCGCGGAAGGAGAGCGACATGGTGCCGCCAAAGTCCTCGATGGGCGAGATCTCCTCGAAGATCTCCTCGAGGCCCGCGGTCTCCGGCACGTCGTTGCGTCCGAGCTCGAGCGCGGCGGCCACGCGGGCCTGCCAGCGCTCGTTGCCGAGCAGCCAGTCGAAGCTCTCGGTCTGCAGACCGAGCAGGTCGGGGACCTCGAGGGGCTCGTGGATCTTGGCGAAGGAGATGCGACGAGATGCGGTGCGGTTCGCGATGGCGTCGGCGGACGGTGCAGAAGGGATGCGCGAGGCAGCCAAGAGGGGTCCTTCCCTGCGGATCGTGGCACGCTGCGCGGCCAGGCGATGCGCGATCCCCCGCCTCGACCCACGGTGCGACGCGCACGTACGTCGTCATCGTGGTCGGGATATCTGAGATCGCGGGCACAGGCCAGCGCAAAGCGACAGCATACCCGTGCGGGCGCGCGAAGTAAACCCCGTGCGACGGCCGCAGCCTCGCGACCGTCCGTCGACGGACATGGTGGCACACCGCACGCGCACGCGGTAGCCGGGCCGCCGCGGCACGCCGCCCATCCGCCGGCCCCGCGGCTCCGAACCACCCCCGAGGGAGCCGCACCGCGCACCCTCCCGGCGCACGCCGGCCCGGGCACCCGCCCGCGACAGAAGGGCCCCGCCATGACCTCGTCCCCGAACCGGCTCGTCGCCACCGTCTTCGGCGCCGTCTACCTGCTCGTCGGCCTCGCCGGCTTCCTCGTCACGGGCGGCCTGCCCTTCGCCGGCCAGCAGGGCAACGCGCTCGTCGTCTTCGACGTCAACCCGCTGCACAACGTCGTCCACCTGGGGATCGGCCTCGCGCTGCTCCTCGCCTCCCGGTCGGTCGCCGGCGCCCGCGCGACCAACACGACGATCGGCGCGGTCTACCTGCTGGTCGGCGTCCTCGGCCTCTTCCTCATCGGCTCGGGCGCCAACATCCTGGCCCTCAACGGCGCGGACAACGTCCTGCACCTGGCCAGCGCCGTCCTGCTGCTCGCGGTCGGGCTGGGCGCGGACAAGGCGACCGCCCCCCGCACGGCGACGGCGTGACGACCACCGCGGGCCACGCCGCGGCGCCCGCGCTGCCCGCCGCGTCCGCGCACGTCGCCGGGCCGCGGGCCGCGTGGCCCGACGAGGGCGCGACGTCGTTCGGCGCGCGCACGGCGGGCGCTCTCGCGGTCGGCGGCGGCGCGCTCGTGACCATCGCTGTCGCGGCCCCCCACCTCGCGCACCACGCGCTGCTCGCCGGTGCGCTGCTGGCGCTCGCCGCGACCACGGCGGCCGGCGCCGTCGCCGCGCTGCGGGGCCCCGGCCGTGCCCCTCGCGCCGCCGCGGGGGCGGCGACCGCGACGGGGGCGGCCGTGCTCGTCGTGGCCCCCGCCTGGGGCCTCGTGGGCACCGCGGCCGTCACGGCGGGCGCGCTGACGCTGGGCGGGGCCGTCCTGCTGGGGGCCGCGGCGCGCACACCGGTGGCACGCGCCGGCCGCGCGCCGGGGCCGTGGGCGCGACTCGGCGTCCTCGCCGTGGGCGCGCTGCTCGCGTCGGCCGCGACCGTGCACGGCCTGGCGGCCACCGAGGCGGGCGCGCACGCCGTGCCCCACGGCAGCCACGGCCTGCTGCTCGACCCCGGGGCGCACGGCCACCACGGCTGACGAGCCCGGTCCACCCGCACGCACCACCCCGCCGCCGGGACGCGCACCCCGCGGACGGCACGAAGCCCGGCCCCCACGAGGGGACCGGGCTTCGTGCCGTGCTCGACCGGTGAGGGCGTCAGGCGCCCCGACCGGATCGGATCACTTGAGGCCGACGGTCGCGCCGGCGCCCTCGAGGGCAGCCTTCGCCTTGTCGGCGGTCTCCTTGTTGACGCCCTCCAGGACCGGCTTCGGCGCGCCGTCCACGAGGTCCTTGGCCTCCTTCAGGCCGAGGGACGTGAGCGTGCGCACCTCCTTGATGACCTGGATCTTCTTGTCACCGGCGGCCTCGAGGATGACGTCGAACGAGTCCTTCTCCTCCTCGGCCGGGGCGTCCGCGCCGCCACCGGCGGCGGGGGCGGCGACCGCGACGGCGGCCGGAGCGGCAGCGGTGACCTCGAAGGTCTCCTCGAACGCCTTCACGAACTCCGAGAGCTCGATGAGCGTGAGCTCCTTGAACGCGTCGATGAGCTCGTCGGTGGTGAGCTTCGCCATGGTGGCGCTTCCTTCCGTTCGGACCCGCCGTCCGGTCGTCGGCGGCGGGGGGTGCTGGGCTTGCTACGAGAGCGTGCGGCCGGAGCGTCGGGCTCAGGCTGCGGCGTCGGACTCCTGCTTGGCACGCAGGGCCTCGACGGTGCGCACGGCCTGCGAGGCAGGAGCCGTGAACAGGTACGCGGCCTGGTAGAGCTTGGCCTTCATCGCGCCGGCCGCCTTGGCCAGCAGCACCTCGCGGGACTCGAGGTCCGCGAGCTTGGTGATGTCCGCAGCGGTCAGCGGGCGCCCGTCGAGCACACCCGCCTTGATGACCAGTGCGGGGTTCGCCTTGGCGAAGTCACGCAGTCCCTTGGCCGCCTCGACCGGGTCACCGGTGACGAAGGCGATCGCCGACGGGCCCGCGAGCGCGTCGTCGAGGCCCTCGAGGCCGGCTTCCTTGGCCGCGATCGCGGTCAGCGTGTTCTTCACCACGGCGTACTGCGCGTTGCCGCCGAGCGCCTTGCGCAGCGTCTTGAGCTGCGCGACGGTGAGCCCGCGGTACTCGGTCAGCACGGCCGCGTTCGCGCCGCGGAAGCGCTCCGCGAGCTCCGCGACAGCGGCAGCCTTGTCCGGCCTCGCCATGGCAATCCTTCCGATGGTGGTGCCACCGGGCGTCTGCGTCGCACCCCCAGAACGACAGAGAGCCCCGCGCAGGCGCGGGGCTCGGAGCAGGGCGGGACGCACTCGAACCGTGAGGCTCGGACGTGCGGACGTGCCGTGCGGTGAACTCTCGCCTGCGCTGGCCCCCGCGTTCTCGCGGAGCTTCGGCCTGTCCGACGAGCGGACCGACGACCGGCGGTCTTGGGCCCCACGAGACTACGGCACGTGCGCGGCAGGACCAAATGCGCACGCTGCCGCACGTCCTCGCACGTTCGCCGCACGTCCGCCGCGGCTCCGTCGCGCGCCGCACCACCCCGGGGACAGCGCACCGGCCGCGTCACGCCGCGCCGTGCGCCCCGAACGTGCACCAGTTGACGAACCCCGCCGGCGACGACGTGTCGACGCCCTCGCGCGCCGCGTGCAGCGCCCGCGCCATCGTCTCGCCGCGCGCGAGCCCCGCGTGCAGCCCGACCATGAGGTCCACCACCTCCACGTCCGGCACGGCCGCGATCGACGCGACCACGCCCCGCGTGCCGCGCGCCAGCATCGCCGACACGAAGCCCAGGACCTCGTCGCCGTCGTACGCGACGTCGGCCCCCGCGTGGCACGACGCGAGCACGAGCCGTCGGGGCGCGACCCCGGCGGCGTGCAGCTCCTGCACCGTGAGCGCGCGGTCCGCGAGCACCAGCGACGAGTACATCGGGTTGTCGCCGCGCGGCAGGCCGTGGCACGCGAGGTGCGCGAGCCCCGCGTCCCGGACCGCGAGCACGACGTCGCGCGCACGGCTCGCGTCGGGGCCCAGCACGCGCGCGTCCGCGTGCAGGCGCGCCAGCACCTCGACCTCCTCCCGCGCGCCGCGCAGCTCGGGGCCCGCGACCAGCACGACCGACGTCGACGGCCGCTGCGGCGCGACCGCCGTCGCCCACCACGCCGTCGCCGACGGCGCGAGCGCGAGCGGCGCGTCGTGCAGCGCGCCCCACGGCACCTGGTGCAGCTCCCCCACGGGGACGACGACGAGCTCGGTCCCCGCGAGGCCCAACGGGTCGAGCAGCAGCGCGCGCAGCCGCGCGAGCGAGAGCTCGGCGCTCGCGCGGGCCGCCGCACCCGCCGCCGCCGAACGCGGGTCGGCGAGGCGGCGCAGCGCGAACACCAGCGGCCGCAGCGCGGACGTCACGTCGGCCGTCGCGGCCAGCGGGACCAGTCGCGTGCGACGCCGGTCCACCACGACCGCGACGTACCGCCCGTCGCACGCCCCCAGCTCCACCAGGACCCGCCCGTCGAGCGCGGCCCGCAGCGCGGCCGCGGCCGGCGGCGGGGTGCTCGTGACGTCGGCGGGCGCCTCCGCCGCCCCCGCGGGGAGCACCGGGCCGGTGGCGGTCGGCGCCGCACGGACGACCCCCCGCGCGACCGCGCGCAGCACGTCCTGCGCGGGTACGGGCGACGGACCCGCGGCACCCCCCTCCTCCTCCTGACGCACCTCGCCGGTGCTCGCCTCGTCGGAGCCCGGCGGCGCGACCGGCAGCCGGGCCGCCAGCGCCGCCGCCCGCGTGCGCTCCATCCACCGCAGGACGCGCACCGGGTCCCCGGTGCGCAGCAGCACGCGCAGCCCGGCCTCCCCGAGCTCGCCGCCGTGGCCCGAGGCGAGGGCCCGCAGCTCCATCGTCGGCAGCGCCGAGCGGTGCGACGCGAGGTCCCGCAGGCCCGCCCGCGCCTCGCGCAGCGCCCGCGCGTCGTCGCCGCGCACGTGCGCCGCGGTCGCGGCGGCCAGACGACCGCGGACGCGCAGCAGCAGCGGCCCGCGGACC
>NZ_BCRB01000023.1 GCF_001552375.1 Cellulomonas iranensis NBRC 101100 = JCM 18110
CGGCGGACGTGCGGGCGGCCGCGGGTGCGGCGCTCGCGGCGGGGTCGGTGCTGACGGGGGTGGCGGTCACAGGAGTGCCTCCGCGACGGGGCCCAGCGCGAGCGCCGGGACGAACGTGAGGGCCGTGACGACGACGGTCACGACCGCGAGCAGGCCCGCGAACAGCGGGCCGTGGGTGGGCAGCGTGCCCGCGGTGACGGGCACGCGGCGCTGCCGCGCGAGCGTGCCGGCGAGCGCGAGCACGAGCACGACCGGCACGAACCGGCCGAGCAGCATGACGACCCCGAGCGTGACGTCCTGGTAGGGGGTCGCGGCGCCGAACCCGGCGAACGCGGACCCGTTGTTGTTGGCGGCCGACGCGTACGCGTAGAGGATCTCGGTGAGGCCGTGCGCACCCGGGTCCTGCACCGACGCGGCGACGCGCGCGGGCACGCCCGCCGTGAGCGCGGCGCCCACCAGCACGAGCGCGGGCATGGTCAGCACCGACAGCGCGACGAGCGTGACCTCGCGCTGCCCGATCTTCTTGCCGAGGTACTCGGGCGTGCGGCCCACCATGAGCCCCGCGAGGAACACCGTGAGGACGGCGAGCACGAGGATGCCGTAGAGCCCCGACCCGACGCCGCCCGGGGCGACCTCGCCCAGCACCATGTTGAGCAGCGCGGTCCCGCCGCCCAGCGCGGTGAGCGAGTCGTGCGACGCGTTGACCGCGCCCGTGGACGTCGCGGTCGTCGAGGCCGCGAACAGCGCGGACGCCGCGGGCCCGAACCGCACCTCCTTGCCCTCCAGCGCGGCCCCGGCCAGCGCGGGCACGGCGCCGTACCCGCGGGTCTCGGCCCACGTCAGCACGGCCGTGGTCGCGGCCCACAGGCCGCCGGTCGTCGCGAGCACCGCCCAGCCCTGGCGCAGGTCGCCGACCATGCGGCCGAACGCGCGCGGCAGGCTGAACGGGACCGCGAGCAGCAGGAACACCTCGAGCAGGTTGGTCCACGGCGCGGGGTTCTCGAACGGGTGCGCGCTGTTGGCGTTGAAGAAGCCGCCGCCGTTGGTGCCCAGCAGCTTGATCGCCTCCTGCGACGCGACCGGCCCCGTGAGGAGGGTCTGCGTGCCGCCGTCGAGCGTCGTGACGGTCTGCGGGCCCGTGAACGTCTGCACGACGCCGCCCAGCAGCAGCGCGACGGCCGCGACCGCGGCCAGCGGCAGCAGCACGCGCACGGTGCCGCGCACGAGGTCCACCCAGAACGACCCGAGCCGGTCGGTGCCCGACCGCGCGAACCCCCGCACGAGCGCGACCGCGACGGCCATGCCGACGGCCGCGGACACGAAGTTCTGCACCGTGAGCCCGGCGGCCTGCGCGAGGTGCCCGAGGGCCTGCTCGCCCGAGTACGACTGCCAGTTCGTGTTGGTGACGAACGAGACCGCGGTGTCCCACGCGGTCGTCGGGGCGAGCCCGGCGCGGCCCAGCGAGAGCGGCAGCCACGCCTGCAGGCGCAGCAGCGCGTACAGCAGCACCACGGACACGAGCGAGAACGCGAGCACCGACCGCGCGTACACCGACCACCGCTGGTCGGCGTCGGGGTCGATGCCGCCCAGCCGGTACAGCGCGCGCTCGACGCGCAGGTGCCGGGGCGAGGTGAACGTGCGCGCCAGGTGCTCGCCGAGCGGCACGTGCACGGCCGCGAGCAGCGCGACCAGCAGGCCGACCTGGAGCCAGGCCGCGACCGCGGCGCTCACCGTCGCTCCGGGTGCAGCAGCGCGCGCAGCAGGTACGCCGCGAGGCCCACGGCCACGACGAGGGCGGCGACGGTCTCGCCGCTCACGGCCGGTCCACCCGGTGCGCGAGCCCGCGCACGAGCGCGGCGAGCAGCCCGAACAGGCCGCCGGTGAGGACGAGCAGGACGAGGTCGGCCACGGGTGCTCCTCGTGGTCACCGCCGCGGGGGCGGGGCGACCGCCGTGGTCACCGCGACGAGCGTGCTCCGCGGCGGGTGTGCCGGGACCGCGTCCTGACGGTTCCCTGACGCCCGCTGACCGGGCCCGTACGTGCGCCCGTACTCGTACCCGGTCCCGGACCCGGGCCGCGCCCCCACGCCGGGGCGCCCGCGCCGGACGACGGCCGAGGGGTCGGTCGGCGTCCGGCGCGGCGGCGGCCCGGGCCCGGGGTCAGGAGGCCGCGCGCAGCGCGTCGCGCAGCTCGGCGCCCGCGCCGTCGCGGCCGAACAGCGGCAGCACGGCCAGCGGCGCCTCGACGTCCACCCGCGTGCCGCCCGCGTGCACCTCGCCCGTGCGGACGTCGGTCCACGACGCACCCGCGGGCAGGTGCACGGTGCGGGACGTCGCGCCGGGGTGCACGACGGGTGCGACGAGCAGGTCGGGGCCGAACAGGTACTGGTCGGTGACCTGCCACGCGTGCGGGTCGTCGGGGAACTCGTGGAACAGGCCGCGCAGCAGCGGCTGCCCGTCCTCGTGCGCGGCGCGCATGAGGCGGCGCACGTACGGGCGCAGCGCCTCGCGCACGCGCAGGTAGCCGGTGAGCACGCGCTCGACGTCGGGCCCGTAGCTCCACAGCTCGTTGGGGCCGCCGGACGCCATGCGCGACGACCCGTCGGCCGCGGTGACGGGACGGCTGGGCTGCCGGTCGCCGTGCATGCGCAGCACGGGGCTGAACGTGCTCATCTGGAACCAGCGCACCAGCAGCTCGTGGAACGCGGGGTCGCGCACGTCGCCGCCGTGGAACCCGCCGATGTCGGTGGTGAACCACGGGATGCCCGCGACGCCCATGTGCACGCCCGCGACGACCTGGCGGCGCAGCGCCTCCCACGAGCACGCGATGTCGCCCGACCACACGAGCGCGCCGTACCGCTGGCTGCCCGCCCACGCGCACCGCACGAGGTTGACGACCTCGGTCTCGCCCGCGGCGCGCAGCCCGTCGTGGAACGTGCGCGAGAACAGCTGCGGGTACACGTTGCTCACCTGCGCGCCCGGGCCCGCGTGGAACCGGTAGTTGTCGAGGTCGTAGCGCCCGTACTCGGGCTCGGCCTCGTCGAGCCAGAAGATCCGCACGCCGTGCTCGTGGTAGCTGCGCCGGCACAGCTCCCACAGCGCCGCGCGGGCGCCCGGGTGGGTGACGTCGACGAACATGCTGGGCCCGCCGAACGCCATCTGGACCTCGAGCCCGCGGTCGGCGCGCACCAGGTGGTTGGCGCGCGACAGGTCGGCGAAGTTCTCGGAGTCGACCGACACCTGCGGCCACACCGAGACCATGAGCTCCATGCCGAGGTCGCGCAGCTCGGCGGTCATCGCGGCCGGGTCCGGCCAGAACTCCTCCTCGAACCGCTCGTCGCCCATGTGCGGCCAGTGGAAGAAGTCGGCCACGACCACGTCGACGGGCAGGTCGCGGCGGTGGTGCTCGCGCGCGACCTCGAGCAGCTCGTCCTGCGACGCGTAGCGCAGCTTGCTCTGCCACAGGCCGAGCGCGTGCTCGGGCATCATCGGCGCGTGGCCGGTCGCGTCGGCGTACGCGGACGCGATCTGCGCGGGGGTGCCGCCCGCGGTGACCCAGTAGTCGAGCTGGCGCGTGCTCTCGGCGACCCACTCGGTGCGGTTGCGCCCGAACGTCGCGCGCCCCACGGCCGGGTTGTGCCAGAGCATTCCGTACCCCGCGCTGGAGACGACGAACGGCACGGACGCCTGCGAGTTGCGGTGGACGAGCTCGAACGTGCTGCCCTTGAGGTCGATGAGGTCCTGCTGGTAGAGCCCCATGCCGGCCAGGTGCTCGTCGGGGTCGGACGTGAAGCTCGCGACGAGCCGGTGGTCGCCGCCGACGTGCGCGCGGAAGTCCCGCGCGCGCAGCTTGAGCGCGCCGCCGGTGCCGTGCTCCTCGAGCAGCACGCGGCCGTCCGCGTCGAGGAACCGCACGCGGCACCACGCGACCTGGTAGCCGACCTGCCAGTCGAGGTGCTGCCCGGCGGTGAGCTCGACGATCAACCGGCCCTGCACGAGGCGGGCGGTGGTGCCGTCGACCTCGATCGCGGGCGGCGGGCCGTCGGGTGCGGGCAGCAGCGCCCAGTCGGTGTCGAGCACGTCGCCCGTGACGGACGCGCGCACGCGCACGGCGTCGGCGCCCCAGGGGTCGACGACGAGCGTCTCGCCGTCGCCGGTCCAGGTGAGCCGACGGCCGTCGGTCCGGAAGTGCTGCACGTGGGTCTCCCGCGGTCGGTGGGTCCGGTCCCGCTCCTGTGGAGAACCGGTTCACCACGCCGAGCACGCTAACCCGCTCGCGGGTGGGGAGGCAACGGGTCGATCGAGGGGCCGGTCACGGATGGTCGCGCGCGGGGCGGCGGGGGCGGGCGGGGTGGTCGGCCGCACGTCGCGCGCCCCGCCGCCCGGTCGCGGTGGTCAGTCGCGCAGACCCCGCCCGGGCGCGGCCGTCGTGGCGCCCGGGTGCAGGACGGCGGGCAGCAGGTCGACCGCACCCGCGGCGGCGCCCGCGAGCTCGTCGAGCGCGCGCTCGACCGCCCGCGCGACCATCGCCCGCCCGGGCAGGTCGACGAGCGTGAGGTCCGGGTGCCCGGCCACGGGCTGCTCGACGGGGGAGAGCGCGACCAGGGAGACGTCGCCCGGCACCGAGCGGCCGCGCCGGTGCAGCTCGGTCACGAGCTCGTCGACCGCCGCGACGTCGAGCACGAGCACCGCCGTCAGCCCGTGCAGGTCCGCGAGCGTCGCGTCCAGCCACGCGGCGACGTCGCCCCGCGCGCACGCGCCGAACCGGCCGCGCACGCCCCGGTCGTCGCACGCGCGGGCGAACCCGGTGCGGAACCGGTGCCGGAACGACAGCTCGTCGGCGTCCGGGTCGGCGGGGTCCTCCGGGCCCGCGAGCACGGCCACCTCGCGGTGCCCCAGGTCCGCGACGTGCCCGAGCATCGTGCGCGCGGCGTCGGCGAAGTCCAGGTCGACCGCGCTCAGGCCGTGCGTCTGCGCCGGCCAGCCGACGAGCACGACCGGCTGCGGCAGCGCCGCGAGCACCGGCAGCCGCGCGTCGTGCAGCCGCACGTCCATGACGACGAGCGCGTCGGCCAGCACGTCGCCCGCGAGCTCGTCGTCGCCCCGGCCCATGAGCAGCACGTCGTACCCGCGCGGCTGCGCCGTGTACATCGCCGCGCGCACGAACCGCATGAACACGTCGACGTCGGCCTCGCGCGAGCCCGGCCGGTACGACGCGAGGAGCCCCAGCACGTTGGTCCGCCCCAGCGCCAGCGCGCGCGCCGCGGGGGACGGTCGGTAGCCCAGCCGCTCGACGCTCGCGAGCACGCGCGCCACCGTCGCGTCCGGGAACCGCTTGCGGCCCGACAGCACGTTCGACACCGTGCTCGGCGCGACGCCCGCGTCGGCCGCGACGTCCCGGATGGTGGCCATGCGGGTCAGGGTATGCGGGTGGGCTGTCGACATGGCCTGTTCGCCGCGAGAGGTGTACCACCTGAGGTGGATGTATAGAGCAATTCGCTATACGGCTGTATGATCCCCTTCATGGATCGCGCGCTCAACCCCTACGCGCCCGGGTCGGGCCTGAGGCCGCCCGCGATGGTCGGGCGGGAAGCGCAGGTGGAGGCGTTCGACACGGTGGTGGCACGCACCGGCAACCACCTGCACAACCGAGGCATGGTGCTCTCGGGGCTGCGCGGCGTGGGCAAGACGGTCCTCCTCAACGAGCTCCGCGCCCACGCCGACTCCCACGGCTGGTTCACCGTGGCGATCGAGGCCGTTCCCGGCGACGCCGGGGCGCGTGCGGTGCGAGGAAAGCTCGCGCGCGAGCTCCTGGTGGCGGCTCGCCGCTACAACCGTCCGGGCGCGCGTGAGCGGCTGAAGGGCGTACTCGGCAGCATCGGGTCGTTCTCGGCGACCATCGGGGTCGCAGGCGTGTCCCTGGGGATCGAGACCACCGAGGGGCGTGCCGATACCGGCCAGGTCGACCTCGACCTCGAGGAGATGGTCGACGACGTCGCGACGGCGCTGCGGCCGGAGGGCAAGGGCTTCGCCATCTTCATCGACGAGATGCAGGACGTCGACGACGAGCTCCTGACGGCGCTGCTCGCCGTGCAGCACGCCGCAGGGCAGCGACAGTGGCCCTTCTACGTCATCGGCGCCGGTCTCCCGAGCCTCCCGTCCACACTCAGCGAGTCGCGTTCCTATGCCGAGCGCTTGTTCGACTACCACGAGATCGGGCCCCTGAGCCGCGACGCCGCCGGTGCTGCGCTGGCCACGCCAGCGGAGAAGGTCGGGGCGAGATACGGTGCGCAGGCGCTCGACCTCCTCGTCGAGGCGGCCGCGGGCTACCCCTACTTCCTCCAGGAGTACGGCAAGGCCATCTGGGACGTCGCTCCGGCGAAGGTGTTCACCGAGGCGGACGCCGAGCGCGCGCTCGAGCTCGGGCGCGCGCAGCTCGACCAGGGCTTCTTCCCGGCGCGGTGGGATCGAGCGACACCCGCCGAGCGCGCGTATCTGCGGGCGATGGCCGAGGACGGTGACGGGGGATCTCGGAGCGGCGAGGTCGCCCGTCGACTCGGCAAGCAGATCGGGAGCCTCGGGCCCACCCGGGCGCAGCTCATCGCGAAGGGTCTGGTGTACGCGCCCGAGCACGGCCGGATCGCCTTCACCGTCCCCGGCATGTCTGACTACATCGGGCGGCAGCGCACCGAGTAGGTCGGGGTGGGCGTGAGCTGGCACGGTGTGCCGAGAGCCACGGTGACGCGGTGCCCCGGCAGGTGGAGCGCCGTCCTGTCCCGGTGGTGCCCGGCCGTGCCGGGCGGGACGATGCGGGCATGGCCACGCAGACGTTCACCACGACCCTGCTCCTCGACGGCAACAACACCGGCGTCGAGGTGCCGCCCGCGGTCGTCGAGGCCCTCAGTGCGGGCAAGCGCGCCCCGGTCGTCGTCACCGTGAACGGGCACACGTACCGCTCGACGCTCGCCGTCATGGGCGGGCGTCACCTGATCCCGTTCTCGGCGGCGCACCGCCGAGAGACCGGCCTCGCGGGCGGCGACCCGATCGAGGTCACGCTCGAGCTCGACACGGCACCGCGGGTCGTCGAGGTGCCGGCCGATCTCGCCGCGGCGCTCGACGCGGCCCCCGGGGCGCGCGCCGCGTTCGACGCGCTCTCCCCGAGCGCCCGCAAGGCGCACGTCACGGCCGTCGAGGGGGCCAAGGCGGCCGAGACCCGCGCGCGGCGCGTGGCCGCGGTCGTCGAGAAGGTGCTCGCCTGAGCCTCGCGGCGCGGGGTCAGTTGCGCGCGCGGACGGCCGCGTCGAGCGCGCTCGTGAGCTCGGCCAGGCGGTGCCGCCCGGCGGGTGCGGGCGGGTAGCGGCGCAGGACCGCGGGCACGGGCGGTGCCGCGAGCCCCGCGAGCGTCGCGACGGCCTCGTCGGCCGCGCGACCGGCGTCGTCACCGGCGGCGACGGCACGGAGCTCCGCGACGCGCGCCACGCACGCCGCCGCACGCAGGATGTGGCCGACCTGCGTCGCGCGCGCGATCGGGTGCAGGTAGGCGGCCGCCGCCGCGTCGCCGCACGCGAGCGCGCCGAGCCGGGCGACCTCGTCGTCGACCGCGGCGGCGGCCCGGTGCGCGGCGACCGCGGCCGTGCGCTGCCGGTTGCTGCGCGCGGCGCCGTCGGTGAACGCGCGGGCGGCGGCGAGCGCCTCGCGGGGCCGCGGGTCGTCGGGGACGGCGGCCTCGAACGCGGGCAGCACCTGCGACGCGCAGTCCGCCGCGTACCGGGCCACGGCCCGCAGGTCGTCGGTGCTGAGCTCGACGTGGTCGGGTGCGGCGGTCACGTCGTCATCCTGCCGTGCCGCCGCGTCGTGCTCTCGGCGGCGCCGCGGCCGAGGCCCGCGTCGCTCTCCGATCGTCCGGCCCGGCTACGCGTCGAGCGCCGTGCTCCTGACGGGCCGGCGGCCCGTGCGCTCGGCGACGGCGGCGACCTCGTCGGACGTGTACGCGCTGCGCGTGCCCGAGATCGACATGCCGGCGGCCGCCGCGAGGGTCTTGAGCGGGTAGGGCTGCGGCGCCACGAACTCGCGGCCGTACGCGACGAGCATCCGCAGCCGGTCCTCGGCCTCGCGCATCTCGGTGCGGGCCCGCTCGATCTCGGCAAGCAGCACGTCCTGGCGCGTGGGTGACCGGTCGCCGTCGGCGACGCGCAGGTACCGCTCGAAGACCTCGCGCTGGCGCACCACCTCCTCGCGCACGGCCTCCAGCGGTGCCCGCGTCAGCTCGTCGGCGTCCGCGGGCGCCGGGGCGGGCACGGGCAGGACGATGTCGATGATGTCGTCGATCGCGTCGCGCTTCTCCATGCGTTCACCGTACGCAACGGGTTGCGATCATCGCAACGAATAGCGACGAGTGAAACACGAAGAGCGTCAGCCGTGACCCACGTCGGATCGGCGAGCAGCGCGGGTTCGTCCTCCGACGGAGGGTGGGAGCCCTGGCCGCCGCGCCGGGTAGGACCTCGGTCCCGGCTCCCGCGTAGCATGACCGCCGTGTCCGGGCCGGGTGACGTCGCGGCGCCACCTGATGGCGCCCGTCGACTGACCCGTGGGCTGGGTGCGGCGATCGCCTCGACGCTCGTCGCGCTGGTGTCGCACGTGACGGCGGGAGGCGCGCTGCCGGGCCCCCTCGGCGTCGTGGTCCCCCTGGTCTTCTCGTTCACCGTGTGCTCGGTGCTGGCCGGCGTACGGATGCGCTGGATGCGGTTGTCCGTGTCCGTCGCCGTGAGCCAGCTGATGTTCCACGTCCTGTTCGTCCTCGGTGCGACCACCCCCGGGACGACGTCGTCGTCCGCCGTCGGCCATGCCGGCCACCACGGCGCAGACGCGGCGGGCCTGCTGGCCGGCACCGCCGAGCCGGTCGCGCACCTCGCCCACGCGTCGGCGGGGATGTGGGTCGCGCACGCCCTGGCGGGCGTGGTGACGGTGCTGGCGCTGCGCCACGGCGAGGTCGTGGCGGCGCGCATCGCGGCCGTGCTGCTGCGGTTCGCGCGTCGGCTGCTCGTGCTGCTCCCGCGGCCCACGTCCGTGGTCGCGCGCCCTGCGGCCGCGGCGATCGTCGTCGCCGACGGTCCCGTCCGTCGTGTGCTCCTGCTCGCGCTGGGAGGCGTCACCCGTCGTGGCCCGCCGCTCGCCGGTCGTCCTGCCCTGACCTAGCCGGCGCGGCTGACGCGCTGGTCCGACGACCTGTCGGGGACACCTGCCCGGTGCGCGACTGCCGCGCCCCGGAGTCCCGTGGCGTGTGCCCGGCACCGCGTGAGGTGTTTCGACGTGACTTCGTCCTTCAGGCGCGCCCTGGGGCGGGCCGTGGCCGTGAGCTCGTTCGCCGGGCTCATGCTCCTCGGCTCGTCCACCGTGGCGTCCGCGCACGACCAGCTGATCGACAGCGACCCCGATGGTGACCAACGCCTCGAGCAGACGCCGGTCGAGATCCGTCTCGAGTTCTCGGCCGAGGTGATGGACGTCGGGGCTGCGGTGGTCGTGGCCGACGCCGCGGGCGAGGACCGGGCGGCCGGGGCCCCCGTCATCGACGGCCGGGTCGTGACGGTCCCGCTGGAGCCGGACCTGCCGGACGGCGGCTACACGGTGCGGTGGCGCGTGGTGTCCTCCGACGGGCACCCCATCGCCGGATCGATCCCCTTCGGTGTGCGGGACGACCCGCCGTCGGCGTCGCCGGCAGCACCGAGCGCGACGTCGTCGACCACCGCCGACCCCCAGGGCCCCCAAGCGGGGGCCGAGGGGTCCACGGCCGCGTCCGGTGACGGGCCGTTGCGGACCGTGCTGGTCGCGGCGGCCGGCGCCGGGATCGCGGCAGGGGTCTACGCGGTGGTCCTCGTCGTCCGCCGTCGGGCACTCACCCGGGCGCGCTGAGCGCGCCCCACCACCTGTCTTCCTTCCGAACGAATGAGAGCTGAGATCGTGATGTCTGTTCGACACACCCTGTCCACCCTTGCCGCGGCCGCCGCGGTGCTCGCCCTGGCCGCGTGCGGGACCGACGCCCAGAGCGCCGACACGAGCCCGACCGCCACCGGTGCGAGCAGCGCCGGTGAGTCGGTCGTCCTCGAGGACGGCTGGGTCAAGTCCGCCGACTCCGGCATGTCCGCGGCGTTCGGCGAGCTGGAGAACACCGGCGACTCCGACGTGACCGTCGTGTCGGTGACCAGCCCGGCCTCGACCGCGATGGAGCTGCACGAGACCGTCGAGAACGAGTCCGGGCAGATGGTGATGCGCGAGAAGGCCGACGGGTTCACCATCCCCGGCGGGACGTCGCTGAGCCTGGAGCCCGGCGGGAACCACCTGATGCTGATGGACCTCGTCGAGCCGCTGCACGCCGGCGACGAAGTCGCGTTCACCCTGACGTTCTCCGACGGCTCCACCTACGAGTTCACCGTCCCGGCCAAGGACTACTCCGGAGCCAACGAGACGTACGAGGGCGGCGAGCACATGGACATGGGCGAGCACGCGGACATGGGCGAGCACATGGACATGGGCGACGAGTGATGGCCCGCGACCGGACGCCTGAGGCCGGTCGCAGCGGACCCAGCCGGCGGCAGTTCCTCCTGGGAGGGGCTGTCGCCGGCGCCGGCGCGGTCGTCGCGGTCGGTGCCGATGCACTGACCCGGCGGTCGGCGAGGTCCGACGACGCGACGACGAGCCCGCCGGAGGTGGGCGAGGCGCTGCACGGCACCGAGACCGTCGACTTCCACGGCACGTACCAGGCCGGGATCGCCACGGCGCCGCCGCAGGCCTACGCCACGCTGGTGGCCCTGGACCTGCACACGCAGACCGACCGGGACGGTCTGCGGCGGATGATGCAGCTGCTCACCGACGACGCGGCCCGCCTCACCCAGGGGGTCGCCGCCCTGGCCGACTCGGAGCCGGAGCTCGCTCTGGTGCCCTCCCGGTTGACCGTGACGTTCGGGTTCGGCCCCGAGCTGGTGCGCCGCGCCGCGACGGTCGACGCCCCGTCGTGGCTGCGCCCGCTGCCCGCCTTCGGGATCGACCGGCTGCAGGACGCGTGGAGCGACGGCGACCTGCTGATCCAGGTCGCCGCCGACGACCGGATGACCGTCGCGCACACCGTGCGGATGCTGCTCAAGGACACCCGCAGCTTCGCCCGGCTGCGCTGGACCCAGCCCGGGTTTCGCCGAGCTCGCGGGTCGCAGGCCTCCGGCACCACGATGCGGAACCTGTTCGGACAGGTCGACGGCACCGTCAACCCCGCACCGGGGACCGCCGACTTCGACGAGCTGGTGTGGATCCGCGACGGCTGGCTGGCCGGCGGCACCGGGGTCGTCGTGCGTCGGATCGCGATGAACCTCGACAAGTGGGACGAGCTCGACCGCAGCGGCCGCGAGCAGTCCGTGGGGCGCTACCTGTCCAACGGGGCGCCGCTGACCGGTGCGCAGGAGCACGACGAACCCGACTTCGAGGCGACCACCGCGATCGGCTTCCCCGTCATCCCGGAGTTCTCGCACGTGCGCCGTGCACGCTCCGAGGACACCCGGCAGCGGATCTTCCGCCGCGCGTACAACTACGACGACGCACCCGTCGGCGAGCAGATCTCGAGCTCCGGGCTGCTGTTCGTCTCCTACCAGGCCGACGTCGACGCCCAGTTCGTCCCGCTGCAGCAACGGCTCGACGAGCTCGACCTGCTGAACGAGTGGACCACGCCGATCGGCTCCGCCGTCTTCGCGATCCCGCCCGGCTGCGCCGAAGGCGGCTTCATCGGAGAGACCTTGCTGACATGACCACGCCCACCGCACCGGGCCGCACGCTGCCCGCGGCCACCACGACGAGCCCACCGCGTGCCCGCAGGCGCTGGCTCGGCCCGCTCCTGCTGCGCCTGCACTTCTACGCCGGGGTGTTCGTCGGGCCGTTCATCGTCGTCGCGGCGATCAGCGGCGGGCTGTACGCCCTGACCCCGCAGATCGAACGGGTCGTCTACGCCCACGAGCTCACCGCAGCGTCACCCGACGCCGCCGCGCTGCCGCTGGCCGACCAGGTCGTCGCGGCCCGCGAGCACGTCGGCCAGGGCGAGACGCTCGTCGCGGTGCGACCCGCTCCCGAGCCGGGCGCCACGACCAGGGTCATGTTCGCCGGCACCGACCTCGGGCCCAGCGAGACCCGTGCGGTGTTCGTCGACCCCGGCACCGCCGAGGTCCGCGGCGAGCTGACGACCTACGGCACGAGCGGGGCGCTCCCGCTGCGTACCTGGATCGACCAGCTGCACCGCAGCCTGCACCTGGGTGACCCCGGCCGGCTCTACAGCGAGCTGGCAGCGTCCTGGCTGGGGATCATCGCCCTGTCCGGTCTGGCGATGTGGGTGGTGCAGTTCCGCCGCACCCGACGCCGCCGGGACATGCTGCGCCCCGGGACGGGCAGGACGCCCTACGCCCGCAGCCGCAGCCGCCACCTCGCCGTCGGCATCTGGGTCATGGCCGGGGCGCTGTTCCTGTCCGCGACCGGCATCACGTGGTCCCAGTACGGCGGCGCCAACGTCACCGACCTGCGTGGCGCGCTCGGATGGTCGACCCCGGCCGTCAGCACGGCGCTGGACGGAGGCGGCGACGGCGCAGGTGACGAGCACGCAGGTCACACCACAGCGGGCACCCCGAGCGTCAGCAGCGGGACGTACGCACCCGGCGCGTTCGACTCGGTCCTCTCCGTGGCGCAGGAGGTCAACGTCAACACCGGCCTGGTGGAGATCCGGCCACCGGCCGAACCCGGCACGGCATGGGTCGTGCAGGAGATCCAGCGGAGCTACCCCACCGAGGTCGACGCCGTCGCGATCGACGGCACGACCATGCAGGTCACCGACCGGGTCGACTTCGCCGAGTTCGGCCTGATCGCCAAGCTCGCACGGTGGGGCATCGACCTGCACATGGGGTCGATGTTCGGTCTGCCCCACCAGATCGTGCTGTTCGTGCTGGCCTCCGGCATCGTCTCGATGGTCGTCTGGGGCTACACGATGTGGTGGCAGCGCCGACCCACCCGCACGCAGCACCGGCCCGGCGCGCCTCCCGCGCGCGGCGTCCTGCGGCAGGTCCCGTGGTGGGGCGCCGTGGCCGTGATCGCGGTCGCCGCGGCCGTCGGGCTGTTCCTGCCGCTGCTCGGGGTCACCCTGGCTGCGTTCCTGCTCGTCGACCTGCTGCTGGCGTGGGTCGCTCGTCGTCGCGACTCGTCGCGACGACGAGCGAGCCCGGCGAGGGCCGACGCCCACGGCGCGTGAGCAGCGCCTGGGCGACCGCGGACAGCGCGGCCACCGCGAGCGGCGGGAGGCGCAGGTCGCGCCGGGCGGGCGTGCCGTCAGCCGGCCACCCACGACGGGTCGGCGAGCAGCGCCCGCAGCTCCTCCACGAGCCGCGCCGTGTGGAAGCCGTCCGCCGCCGCGTGGTGCACCTGCACCGCGAGCGGCAGCAGCACGCGCCCGTCGCGCTCGACGTACCGGCCGAGCGTGACGATCGGCGCGAGGTGCGTGCCCGGCGTCGCCGTGATCGTGAACCCCGTGAACGACGTCCACGGGATGCTCGACACGTCGAACGTGGCGGCCGGCCGCGGGCCCTGCGGGAACAGCTCGCCCGACCCCGCGTGCTCGGCCACCACGGCGGCGGCCGCGTCGTGGAACGCGGCGTAGTCCGGGTCGAACGGCACCCACAGGCTCGCGAACGTCTCGCTGCCGGGGTGCATCACCGTGAACGACGGGTGCACCACGGGCCACACGGCCGGCGCGCCGTCGGACGTGAGCGTCATGCGGAACTCGTCGTGCCGGTTCACCACCGACGCGATCGCCCACACCTGCGTGAGGTACGTGCGGCGCCCCGCCGCGCGGACCGCGGCGACGAACGCGGTGACGTCGACCTCGACCGTCATCGCGTACGTGCACGGCACGGCGCGCAGGTAGTGGGCGAAGTGCTGCCGCCGGGGCCAGGTGTCCAGGTCGATGAGGGCTGGAGCGTCCATGCGGCCCATCGTCGCAGGCCTGGCCCAGGGCCGGTCGCCGCTGCGCGCGTGGGGCGGCGCACAGGTGGCTGCGCGACGATCGGTGAGGACCGGTCGGGACCCGGCGACGGTCGTGAGCCGACCGGCGGGGAGGACGAGGAGGACGGGGAGCATGACGGCAGGAGCAGGGATCGCGGTCGAGCTCGTCGAGGCGCAGCCGGCGGACCTCGACGCGTTCGCGCGCCGCGTGCAGGCGGCGTTCGCGCTCGCGGTCCCGGCGGGAGCGGCGCCCGGCATGGCCGAGCCGATCCCGTCGGACGAGGACCTGCGGGAGTCGTTCGCCGCGCCCGGCGCCGAGGTGCTGCACGTCGTCGTCGGCGGGGAGCGTGTGGGCGGTGCGGTGGTGAGCGTCGACCGGGAGGCGGGGCGCGGCAGCCTCGACTTCTTCTTCGTCGACCCCGAGCACCACGGGCGGGGGGTCGGGCGTGCCGCCTGGCGCGCGATCGAGTGTCGCTACCCGCGCACGCGCGTGTGGGAGACCATGACGCCGCACTTCGAGGTGCGCAACATCCACTTCTACGTCAACGTGTGCGGCTTCCACGCCGTCGAGTTCTTCCACCCGGGTCACCCCGATCCGCACGCGCCGGGCGCGGGGTCGGGGCAGGGCCACGACGACGACCTGATGTTCCGCTTCGAGAAGCGGATGGCCTGACGGCGCCGCGCCCGCTCAGCCCGCCACGTGCGCCGTGAGAAACGTGCGGACGTCGGCCAGCTCGGCCGCGTCGATGCCGTGCGCGAGGCCCGGGTAGGTGCGGGCCGTCAGGGTGCTGTGCGCGGGCAGCCACGCGGCGGTGCGCTCGATCGCGTGCGGCGCGATGACGGTGTCGAGCTCGCCGCGGCCCCAGAAGACCGGGGGGCGCGTGCCGGCCAGCGTGGCGTCGCCGGGTCGCTCGCCGCCCGCGACGAAGCCGCCGAGCACGACGGTCGCGGCGACGCGCGCGGGTCGCGTGCGCAGCAGCTCGGTGGCCATGAGCCCGCCCTGCGAGAACCCGAGCGGCGCGACCGTCGCGTCCGGTCCGAGCTCGGCGTCGACCCACGCCCAGATCGCGTCGGCGGCCGCCGCGACCGGTGCCGGGTCGGGGGAGCCGGGCGTCGTGATCGGGAACCACGCGGCGCCGCCGTGCGGCAGGTCGAGCGGTGCGCGCAGCGCCGCCCACGGCAGGCCCGACGGCAGGTGCGGCGCGAGGCCCGCGAGGTCGTGCTCGTGCGAGCCGAACCCGTGCAGCAGCAGCACGGTCGGGGCGGCCGGGTCCGCGCCCGGCGCGGGGGAGCGGACGGCGCGCAGCGTGCTCACCGGGCCAGCAGCTCGTCGGTCGTCGTGCCCGGGACGGACACCGTGACCTGCGTGCCCCACGGGTCGCGCAGCTGCACCGCGCGGCCGTCGTCGGCGAACGCCAGGCCCGCCGCGCGCAGACGCCCGACGAGCGCGTCGAGGTCCGCGCGACCGGGCACCGTCACGGCGACGTCGCCCAGGCCGAGCGTCGAGGCGCGCGGCCCGGCGCCGCGGCTGTTCCACGTGTTCATCGCGACGTGGTGGTGGTACCCGCCGGCGGACGCGAACAGCGCGCCCGGGTAGCCGCGCGTGGTGGCCTCGAAGCCCAGGGCGTCGAGGTAGAAGGCCTCGGCGGTCGCGATGTCGCCGACCTGCAGGTGCACGTGGCCGACCTTGCCGGCCAGCTCGGGCCCGGCGTCGAGCGCCTCCTGCGTGAGGTGCTCGCGCAGGTAGCCGTTGGGGTCGAGGAACTCGGTGGACATGACGAGCTCGCCGTCGCGGTGCAGCCACAGGCTGCGGTCGCGGTCGGTGTACAGCTCGATGCCGTTGCCCTCGGGGTCGGTGAAGTAGAACGCCTCGGAGACGAGGTGGTCTGACGAGCCGACGAACCGGCTGCGCGGGTCCTGCGCGGCGCGGTAGACGGTCGCGGCGAGGCTCGCGGCGTCGTCGAACAGGAACGCGGTGTGGAACAGCCCGGCCTGGTGCGGGTCGACGGCGGGCAGGCCCGGGGTGTGCACGAGCCGGACCATCGGCGTCGTGCCGCGGCCCAGCACGCGGTGCACCTGCTGCCCGCGCACGCGCTCCTCGAGCGGCTCCATCGCGATCGCGTCGGCGTAGTAGGTGGTCATGGCCTCGAGGTCGCCGACGTGCAGCGTCACGGCGTCCATCGAGGTGGTGGCGGCCAGGACGCGCTCGTCGGCGGGTCCGGCGGACGTCGTGGTGCTCACGGTGACCTCCGAATAGTTGTTGATACAAGTAGAGAGTACGCCGAGAAGGTTGATGCTTCAAGTGGCGAGCGTCACGGCTTCCTGTGAGGGCGGATCGCTGCGCATCGTGTTTAGACTGACTAGTCAGTTCAAAAGATCCGAGGGTGCACCCGTGACCACCACCAGCCTCACCGCACCGGACGCCGCGTCCGACGCCCCCCGCCACGCCGCCGACCCCGCCACCACCGGTGCGCCGGACGTCGCGGCACCCGCCGACGCGCCCCGCGAGGATGCCGGCACCGCCCCCGGGGCACCCCCGCCGCCCGCCGTCCTCGACGCGCGCGCCGCGCACGTCCGCGGCGCCCGCGGCGCCGTCTTCGGCCCGCTCGACGCGACCTCCGCCCAGCCCGTCACCGTCGTGCTCGGCGACCGCGGCTCGGGCCGCACGTCCTTCCTGCTCGCGACGGCCGGGCGCATGCGCCTGACCTCCGGCCGCCTCACCGTCCTGGGTCGCGACACCTCCCGGGCCGCCGCGGCCGTGCGCCGGCGCGCCGGCATCGCGGGCTTCGACGGCATCGACGACCTCGAGCCCGTCGTCCCCGTCGGCGCCGTCGTGCGCGAGCGGCTGTCCTGGGAGAGCCCCTGGTACCGCCGCACGCCGCGCGTCACGGCCGCACGCCTCACCGCGCTGCTCGGCCCCGTGCTCGGCGACGTGCCCGTGCCGGAGCCCGGCCTCCTCGTGCGCGACCTCTCCGAGGCGCAGGACCTGCTCGTGCGCGTCGCGCTCGCGCTGCTCGCCCGCCCCGAGGTGCTCGTCGTCGACGACCTCGACGCCGTCAAGAACCCGCACGAGCGCGCCGTCGTCGCGCGCTGCCTCGAGGCTCTCACCCATCCGGCCCACCCGCAGCACGTGCGCGCCGTCGTCCTCGGCAGCGCCGACCCGCGCGACACCGACCTGCTCACCCCCGACCGCACCGCCGTCGTCACGCTCACCCGCTGAGCGACGACCCGCGAGAACGAGAGACCCATGTCCGTCCTGTCCACCGGCACCGAGCTGCGGCGCTTCCGCCGCGGCGTCCTGCCGAAGATCGCGCTCGCCGTGCTCTTCGTCATCCCCCTCATCTACGGCGCGCTGTACCTCTGGGCGTTCTGGGCGCCCACCGACCACCTCGACCAGCTGCCCGTCGCGCTCGTGGACGAGGACGTCGCCGTCACCCGGACCGACGGCACCGAGCTGCACGCCGGTGCCGACGTCACGCAGCGCCTGCTCGACGGCGGTGACCTCGGCTGGCGGCTCGTCGACGCGAAGACCGCCGCCGACGGCGTCGCCGACGGCAGCTACTACTTCTCCGTGACGATCCCCGCGGGCTTCTCCGCGAGCCTCGCGACCCTGTCCGAGGACGACCCGCAGCCCGGCACGATCGACGTCGTCTACGACGACGCGAACAGCTTCCTCGCCGACACGCTCGGCAAGACCGCGATGGTCCGGGTGCGCGACGCGGTCGCCGAGTCCGTCACGCGCGACGCCGCCGACACCATGCTCGTGGGCGTCTCGACGCTCGCGGACGGCGTGCGCGACGCCGCCGACGCCGCGACGCGCCTCGACGACGGCGCGCAGCAGCTCAACGGCGGCGCGGGCGCCCTCGTGGTCGGCCTCGGTCAGCTCGCCGACGGCTCCGCACGCCTCGGCGACGGCACCGCGCAGGTCAGCAGCGGCACGGCCCAGCTCGCGTCCGGCCTGCAGACCGCGCACGACGGCGCCGGGCGCCTCGTCGACGGCAGCGGTGCCCTCGCCGACGGCCTCGCGTCCGCCGACGCGGGTGCGCAGAAGCTCAGCGGCGGCGCCGGCACGCTGTCCACCGGCCTGGGCGACCTCGCGACCGGTGCGCACGACGCCGCGACCGGTGCCGCGACCCTCGACGGCGGCCTCCAGCGGCTCGCGCCCGGCGCGACGACCCTGCGCGACGGCCTCGCGTCCCTCGACGAGAAGGCGAAGGCGCTGCCCGCGTCCGCGACGGCGCTCGCCGACGGCGCGACGCGCGTCGCCGGCGGCGTCACCGCGCTGCAGCAGCTGCGCACCGCGAATCCCGACATGACGCTCGCGCAGCTCGACGCGGTCCTGCAGTCCAAGGGCTCGAGCATCGACGCGCTCGCGGCCGGTGCCGGTGCCGTCAGCACCGGCGCGGGCCAGCTCTCGGCGTCCGCGACCCCGCTCGCGAGCGGCGTCTCCCAGCTGCACGCGGGGGCCGACCGGCTCGCGTCGGGCCTCGGCGACGCGGCCACCGGCGCGACCACGCTGCACACCGGTCTCGCCCGGCTCGACCAGGGCGCCGCCTCGGCGGCCTCCGGAGCGCGCGACCTCGCGACCGGGGCGCAGAGCCTCGCGACGGGCGTCGCGCAGCTCGACACCGGTGCGCACACGCTCGCCGACGGCACGCAGACCCTCGCGTCGGGCCTCGGCACCGCCGCGGGCAAGGCCGGTCAGCTCGCCGACGGCGCCGCGCAGGTCGCCGACGGCGCCGCGACGCTCCGCACGGGCGCCTCCACGGCGGCGGCCGGCTCCACGACGCTCGCCGACGGCACGCGGACCCTCGCCGAGGGTGCCGGCACGTTCGCCTCGACCCTGCATGACGGGGCGGCGAAGGCCCCGTCGTTCACGCCCGACCGGGTCGAGCGCACGGCCGACGCCGTCGCGACGCCCGTCACGCTCGACGAGACCACGCACCACGAGGTGCAGGGCTTCGGCGAGGGCTTCGCGCCGTTCTTCATCGCCCTCGCGACGTTCGTCGGCGCGCTCATCACGTGGCTGATCCTGCGGCCGCTGCCGCGCCGCCCGCTCGCGTCCGGCGTCTCGGGCC
Organism: Cellulomonas iranensis NBRC 101100 = JCM 18110; assembly: GCF_001552375.1. Lineage (GTDB taxonomy): Bacteria > Actinomycetota > Actinomycetes > Actinomycetales > Cellulomonadaceae > Cellulomonas > Cellulomonas iranensis. The sequence goes on from NZ_BCRB01000023.1 coordinate 19,097, forward strand.
TGCGCACCGTGCTGACCGGCTACCTGCCGGCCGCCGCGGTCGGCGTGGTGCAGGTCGTCGTCATGATGTTCGTGCTGGTGCTCGGCATCGGCATGCAGCCCGTGCACCTGATCGGCATGGCGGCGTTCATCCTGCTCACCACGCTCGCGTTCCTCGCGCTGCAGCAGATGTTCGTGGTGCTGCTCGGCACGGCCGCGGGCCGCGTCGTGGCCCTCGTGCTGCTCATGCTGCAGCTGTCGTCGTCGGGCGGCACGTACCCCGTCGAGACCACGCCCCGGTTCTTCCAGGCGCTGCACCCGTACATGCCGGCCACCTACGTGGTCGACGGCCTGCGCGAGCTCGTCGGCGGCGGCGTCGACCAGCGGCTGTGGGCGGCGGTGCTGGTCATGTCAGCATTGCTGATCGGCTCGCTCGCGGTGAGCGCGTGGTCCGCGCGCCGGCAGAAGGTGTGGACGATCGCCCGGCTCCACCCCGAGCTGAGCGTGTAGCGGACGACGGACCGACGGAGACGAGGAGGCACCGTGGCACGCCGACCCACCCGGCAGGCGATCCTGGACGCGGCGATCACCGTGGCGGCCCGCCGCGGCATCACCGGCGCGTCGATGGACGAGGTCGCGGAGGAGGCGCAGGTCGCCAAGGGCAGCCTCTACTACAACTTCGACTCCAAGGACGCGCTGTTCTCCGAGGTGCTGCGCACCGGGTTCACGCGGCTCGTCGACACGGTGTCCGCGGCGCGGACCGGCCTCACCGGCCGGGCCGCGCTGCGGTCCGTGGCCGTCGCGACCATGACCCTGCTGCAGACCAACCCCGAGCTCGCCAAGCTCATGGCCGCCGAGCTGTTCCGCACCGACCGCACGTGGGGCGACGCGCTCGCACCGATCCGGTCGGACGTCGCGGTGCACTTCCGCGACGTGCTGCGCGAGGTCCGCGCCGAGCAGGGTGCCGACCCCGCGACGGTCACCGGGATCTCGGGGGCCGCGCTGCTGGGCGCGCTCGCCGTCGCGAGCCTCGACTGGTTGCTCTTCCACCCCGACCTGGACGTGCAGGTGGCGGTCGACGAGGTGCTGGTCACCGTCGGGGCGTGAGCGTCCGCGCGGCGCTCGCCGCACCGGATCGCGGTCGCGGGACGCGCGCGCGGGGCAGGTCTGGTGCAATGGGTCGGTGCTGCTGCGGATCGAGTCCCGGCGCGGGTCGATCCCGAAGGCCCGTCACTGGGTCAACGAGCGGACCCGCGACCTCGGGATGTCGCCCGGCACCGTCGCGACCGTCGAGCTGCTGACGAGCGAGCTGGTGACCAACGCGGTGCGGCACGGGTCGGCCGAGGCGATCACGGTGCGGGTCGAGTCGACGCGCACGACGTGCACGGTCGCGGTGACGGACGCGGGCGACGCGCTGCCCGTGGTCCGGTCGAGCGGGCCGCACGTGCCGGGCGGGCACGGCATGCGTCTGGTCGAGCGGCTCGCGGCGCGCTGGGGCGTGCGCCCCGAGCGCGGCGGCGGCAAGACCGTGTGGTTCACGGTGCCGCTCGAGGGCTGACGCGCGACGGCGACGCCCGCGAGGCGGCCGGTCAGACCAGCTCGACCAGCGAGTCCAGGCCCGTGAGCGTGAGCACGTCGCTCACCTGACCGCTCGCGCCGCGCACCCGCACGCGGTCGGGCGCCGCCGCGGCGGCGAGCGACGCGACCAGGCCGATGAAGCCCGAGTCGATGTACTCGGCGCCCGCGACGTCGACCGTGCGGACGCCCTCGGCGGCGAGCCGCCGGCCCGTCTCGGTGCGGGGAGCGCCGACGTGCTCGGCGAGGCCCTCGACCACGAACACGTCGATCTCGCCCGTCGCGACGAGCGTCGTCGGGTCGGCGTCGTCGACGAGCAGCTGGCCGCCCGGGGAGTCGTCCAGGGTCTCGTCGTGCGCAGTCACGGCCTCAGTATGCCGGGCGTGCGCGCCGCCGCACGGCGAGATCAGGCGCGGCGGCCCGGCACGAGCTCGGGGCCCGCCTCGGGCGGGCGCGGGCGGTCCTGCGGGAACGCGCGGACCGCGAGCAGCGCGACGTCGTCGCCGCTCGACGCCGCGAGCGTCGCGACGAGCCGGTCGCAGAACTCGTCGAGCGGCAGGTCCGCCAGCTCCTCGGCCAGCGCGCGCAGCCGCTCGAGCCCCACCTCGAGGCGCTCGGTGCGCCGCTCGACCAGACCGTCGGTGTACAGCAGCACGGTCGACCCGGGCGCGAGCGCCACGGTGTGGTCGTGGCGGGCGTTGTGCGGACGCAGGCCCAGCAGCACGTCGTTGCGCCGACGCAGCAGCTCGGCCCGGCCGTCGGGGTGCAGGAGCAGCGGCGGCAGGTGGCCCGCGTTCGACCAGCGCAGCGTGCGCACGCCGCGCTCCGCCTGCTCGGGGGTCTGCTCGACGCGCGCGACGACCGCGGTGCTCATGGTCGTGATCCCCAGGTCGTGCATCGCCCAGTCGAGCGCCGCGAGCACGCCCGCCGGCGGCCGCGCGATGGCGTGCGCGCCGCCGCGCAGCACGTTGCGGGTCTGCGCCATCGACACCGCGGCGTGCAGGTCGTGCCCTGTGACGTCGCCGATGACGAGGCACGTGCTGCCGTCGCGCACGAGGAACGCGTCGTACCAGTCGCCGCCGATCTGCGTGCCCGTGGTCGCCGGCACGTAGCGCGCCACGAGCTGCAGGTGGTCGGGCTGCGGCAGCGCGGTGAGCAGGCTGCGCTGCAGCTCCTCGGCGAGGTCGCGGCGCACGGCCTGCAGGTGCGCGTTGTCGAGCGCGAGGCCGATCTGCGCCGTGACGTCGCGCAGCGTCGTGACGTCGGCGTCGACGAACTCGCCGCGCTCGGCGCACCGCGCGAGCGTGATGACCCCGCGCGTGTGGCCGCGCCCGCGCAGCGGCAGCACGACGAGCGTCTGCGGGGCGAGCCGCCGCAGCAGGTCCTGCGCCTGGCCCGGGCGGACGATCACCTCGGGGGCGGGGGAGCCCACGCGCAGCACGGGGCGCGACGTCGCGAGCACCTCGGCGATCACGGACGTGCCGGTCAGCGCGGGCACGCGCAGCGCGCGGTAGGCGTCCAGCACCGGCTGCAGGTCGGGGTCGGCGTGCAGCGCGGCGACGTCGTGCAGGCGCGTGCGCCACGACCCGCCGCCCTCGTCCAGCAGGCTCGCGATCGCGAAGTCCGCGAGGCCGGGCACGAGGTGCGGCAGCACGGCCTCGAGGGCCCGCACGGGGTCGGCCGCCTCGGCGAGCTCGGCCGCGACCGCAGCGAGCAGGTCGGAGCGCGCGCGGCCCTCCTCGGCGAGCGCGAGCGCGCGCCGCCGCTCGGTGATCTCGGTGAAGTACGCCGCGACGCCGCCGCGCTCGGCCACCGCGCGGACCTCGTACCAGCCGTCGAGCGGCGCCGGGTAGTAGGCGTCGAACGTGCGGGGCTCGCCCGTGCGCGCGACGGACCGGTAGGCGTCCTCGAAGTCGCTGCCGACGGCCGCGGGGAACAGCTCCCACACGTCGCCGCCCAGCAGCGTGTCGCGCGTCGTGCCGAGGATGAGCTCGGCCTCGGCGTTGACGTACCCGAAGCGCCAGTCCGCGTCGAGCCAGTAGTACCCGACCGACATCTGCTCGAGCACCTCGGTGACCCGCAGCTCGCCCTCGCGCAGGGCCGTCGTGTCGGTCGCGACGCCCACCACGTGCGTCGCCGCGCCGTCGGGGCCGGCCAGCGCGCGGCCGCGCGCCGTGAGCCAGCGGGTCGTGCCGTCGGGACGCCGCACGCGGAACTCGGCCTCGTAGACGCCGCGCGTCGCGATCGCGCGGTCGAGCGCCGCGGTCACCGGCGGCAGGTCGTCGGGGTGCAGGCGTGCGTCGAACGCCTCGATGGTGCCGCCGAACGTGCGCTCGTCGTACCCGAAGACCTCGAGCAGCGTGGCGTCCCACACCAGGCGGCCGGTCGTCAGGTCCCACTCGAACGTGCCGAGGCCCGCAGCCCGCGCCGCGGAGTCGAGCAGGGCGAGCCGTGCCGCGTGCGCGTCGACGGGGCCGTCCGCCCCGCCAGCGCCCTGCGCCGATCCCCGCACGTGCTCTCCCCGCCGCCGACGCATGCCCTCGGTGGAGCGTGCCACGCCCGGGGCGCCGCGTCGACACGACGCGGACCTCGCGCGGGAGCGGCCGCGCACGGCACGATCGGTCCGGGGCCCGGTGTCGGTGCCCGGCCCTACGCTGAGCCGCCCGCCCGTCCTGCTCGCGCCCGCGCACGCCCCCGGAGGACCGATGAGCACGCCGTCCGCAGCCCCCGCCTCCGCCTCCAGCACTGAGCCCGCGGTGCCCGCGCGCGCCGACAGCCACGACGTCATCCGCGTGCACGGCGCGCGCGAGAACAACCTGCAGGACGTGAGCGTCGAGCTGCCCAAGCGACGGCTCACGGTGTTCACGGGCGTCTCGGGCTCGGGCAAGAGCTCGCTCGTGTTCGGCACGGTCGCCGCCGAGTCGCAGCGCCTCATCAACGAGACGTACAGCGCGTTCGTGCAGGGGTTCATGCCGACGCTCGCGCGGCCCGACGTCGACCTGCTCGACGGCCTGACCACCGCGATCATCGTCGACCAGGAGCGCATCGGCGCGAACCCGCGGTCGACGCTCGGCACGGTGACCGACGTGCACGCGATGCTGCGCATCCTGTTCAGCCGGCTCGGGCAGCCGCACGTCGGGTCGGCGCAGGCGTTCTCGTTCAACACCCCGACGGTGCGCGCGAGCGGCGCGATCGCGGTCGAACGCGGCGCGAAGCGCGCCGAGAAGGTGTCGTTCGAGCAGATCGGCGGCATGTGCCCGCGGTGCGAGGGCATGGGGTCGGTCACGGACTTCGACCTCACGGCGCTCTACGACGACAGCAAGTCGCTCGAGGAGGGCGCGCTGACGGTCCCCGGCTACACGATGGACGGCTGGTACGGGCGGATCTTCCGCGGCGCGGGGTTCTTCCCGGCCGACAGGCCGATCCGGGACTTCACCGCCACGCAGCTGCACGCGTTGCTGCACCACGAGCCCGTGCGCATCAAGGTCGACGGCATCAACGTCACCTACGAGGGCCTCATCCCCAAGATCCAGAAGTCGTTCCTGGCCAAGGACGTCGACGCGATGCAGCCGCACGTGCGCGCGTTCGTCGAGCGGGCGGTCACGTTCACGACCTGCCCGGACTGCGACGGCACGCGCCTCAACGAGGGCGCGCGGTCGTCGCGGATCGCGGGCAGGAACATCGCCGACGTGTGCGCGATGCAGATCACCGACCTCGCGCAGTGGGTCCGCGGGCTCGACGAGCCGGCGGTCGCGCCGCTGCTCACGGCGCTGCGGGACGCCCTCGACGCGTTCGTCGAGATCGGCCTGGGCTACCTGTCGCTCGACCGGCCCTCGGGCACGCTGTCGGGCGGCGAGGCGCAGCGCACCAAGATGGTGCGGCACCTGGGCTCGGCGCTCACCGACGTCACGTACGTGTTCGACGAGCCCACGGTCGGGCTGCACCCGCACGACGTCGCCCGCATGAACGACCTGCTGCTGCGCCTGCGGGACAAGGGCAACACCGTGCTCGTCGTCGAGCACAAGCCCGAGGCGATCGCGATCGCCGACCACGTCGTCGACCTCGGCCCCGGTGCCGGCACGGCGGGCGGTCACGTGGTCTACGAGGGCACGGTCGAGGGGTTGCGCACGGCGGACACGCTCACCGGCCGGCACCTGGGCTACCGCGCGACGCTCAAGCCGGAGGTGCGCACGCCCACGGGTGCGCTGGAGATCCGCGACGCGTCGACGCACAACCTGCGGGACGTCGACGTCGACGTGCCCACGGGTGTGCTCGTGGTCGTCACCGGGGTCGCCGGGTCGGGCAAGAGCTCGCTCATCCACGGCGCCCTGGCGAAGCGGGAGGGCGTCGTCACGATCGACCAGACCGCGATCCGCGGCTCGCGGCGCTCCAACCCGGCGACGTACACGGGTCTGCTCGAGCCCGTGCGCAAGGCGTTCGCCAAGGCCAACGGCGTCAAGCCCGCGCTGTTCAGCGCGAACTCCGAGGGCGCGTGCCCGGTGTGCAACGGCGCGGGTGTCATCTACACCGACCTCGCGATGATGGCGGGCGTCGCGACCACGTGCGAGGTGTGCGAGGGGCGCCGCTTCCAGGCGTCGGTGCTGGAGTACCACCTGGGCGGCAAGGACGTCGCCGAGGTGCTCGCGATGCCCGCGGCGGACGCGGCCACGTACTTCGCCGAGGGCGAGTCACGGGTACCGGCGGCCCTCGCGATCGCGCAGCGGCTGGTCGACGTGGGCCTCGGGTACGTGACGCTCGGGCAGCCGCTCACGACGCTCTCGGGCGGCGAGCGGCAGCGCCTGCGCCTCGCGACGCACCTCGGCGAGAAGGGCGGCGTCTACGTGCTCGACGAGCCCACCACCGGCCTGCACCTGGCCGACGTCGCGAACCTGCTGGGGCTGCTCGACCGGCTGGTCGACGCGGGCCGCTCGGTCATCGTGATCGAGCACCACCAGGCCGTCATGGCGCACGCCGACTGGATCATCGACCTCGGGCCCGGCGCGGGGCACGACGGCGGCCGCGTCGTGTTCGAGGGCACGCCGGCCGACCTCGTCACGGCACGCTCGACCCTCACGGGGCAGCACCTCGCGGAGTACGTGGGGGCGCCGGCCTGACGGCCGTCAGAGCCGCTTCTCGAGCAGCACGACGTCGAGCCAGCGGCCCGCGTGCGGGCCGTGCGTCATGAGCCCGAGGCGTTCGCGCGTGCCGACCGTGCGGAAGCCCGCGGCGGCGTGCAGCGCGAGGCTCGCGGCGTTCTGCGGGAACACGCCCGCCTGCACGGTCCACAGGCCGCCGTCTCGCGCCGAGTCGAGCAGCCGGTCGAGCAGCAGCCGCCCGACGCCCCGACCGCGTGCGGCGGGGGCGACGTACACCGAGTGCTCGACGACGCCCGCGTAGACGCACCGCCCGGAGACCGGGGAGACCGCGACCCAGCCCAGGACGTCGTCGCCGTCGAGCGCGACGTACCGGTGGTCGGCCAGGTGCCCGGCGTCGAACTCCTGCCACGTCGGGGGCTGCGCCTGGAACGTCGCGACGCCCGTCGCGATGCCGGCCGCGTACGCGTCCAGGACCCCCGGCGCGTGCTCCTCCCGCATCGCGGCCACGGTGACGCCGGCCGAGGTCGGCCCCGTCGTGCGCGCACCGGTGGTCCCCGCGGTCACGCGTCGGGCCCGTCCAGCAGGTGCGCGCCGAGGTGCGCGGTGAGCGCGCGGACGGCGTCGGGCACGAGCGTGTAGTACGCCCAGACGCCGCGCTTCTCGCGCGTGACGAACCCGGCCTCGGCGAGCACCTTGAGGTGGTGCGACACCGTGGGCTGCGTGAGCCCGACGGGCTCGGTGAGGTCGCACACGCAGGCCTCGCCGCCGTCGTGCGCGGCGATGATCGACAGCAGCCGCAGCCGCGCCGGGTCCGCGAGCGCCTTGAGCGTGCGGGCGGTGCGCTCGGCGTCGGCGGCGTCCATGGTCGGGCCGGGCGCGGGGCTGCAGCACGCGTCGGCGGCGGTCGCGGTCACCGGGATCAGGTCGAGGGGCACGGGGTCATCATGCCGCGGACATCGACGGATGTCGATGTTGACAGTGCGGCGCGGGCGGGCCACGCTCTGAGGCATCGACCGATATCGATACGAGGGAGTGGTGGCCGGTGGACGACATCCGGGAGCAGGTCAGGGCGCGGTACGCGGTGGCGGCGCTGCAGGGCGGCGGCGACGCCGGCTGCTGCGGCGGCGACGCGGTCGGGGGCTGCGGCCCGGCGGGCGTGGTGGTCGACGAGCGGTTCGGGTCGGCGCTCTACGACGCGCAGGACGCCGTCGCGGTCCCGCCGGAGGCGCTCGCGGCGTCGCTCGGCTGCGGCAACCCGCTCGCGGTCGCCGAGCTGCGCGCGGGCGAGCGCGTGCTCGACCTCGGGTCGGGCGGCGGCATCGACGTGCTGCTGTCGGCGCGGCGCGTGGGTCCCACGGGCTTCGCGTACGGCGTCGACATGACCGACGAGATGCTCGACCTCGCGCGCGCCAACGCCGTGCGCGCCGGCGCGGCCAACGTCGAGTTCCTGCGCGGCACCATCGAGGACCTGCCGCTGCCCGACGGCGCGGTCGACGTCGTCATCTCCAACTGCGTCGTCAACCTCTCGCCCGACAAGCCCGCCGTCCTCGCCGAGGCGTTCCGCGTGCTCGTGCCGGGCGGCCGGCTCGGCATCTCCGACGTCGTCGCGGAGGACCACGTCACGCCCGAGCAGCGCGCCGAGCGCGGCTCGTACGTCGGCTGCATCGCCGGTGCGCTCTCGCGCGGCGAGTACCTCGCGGGCCTGGCCGCTGCGGGGTTCGTCGACGCCGAGGTGCGGTTCACGCACCGCGTCGCCGACGGGATGCACGGGGCGATCGTGTGGGCGCGCAAGCCCGTCGGGTGATCCTGCCGTGCCCGCGGGTGCGTGCAGGGCGCGAGGTGGTCAGCGCCGGCAGGTGAGGCGCGACCACGTCCACCACGCCGCCGCCGCCGCGGCGGCGCCCACGGCGACGGCGAGCGCGAGCTGCGGTGTCGTCACGGCGGTGCCGCCGCTCGCGGCCCACAGCGCCGGCGCCGCGAGCGGCATCCAGCCCCCGGCGCCGGCGAGCGCGCCGACCTGCGCGACCACGACGAGGCCGACGGTGCACCCGACCCCGGCGAGCAGCGAGCGTGCCGCGGTCGCGGCGAGCGCCACGGGCGTCGTCACCGCCCCGGTCAGCAGGACGAGCACGCACAGCCTCGCCAGGCCTGCCCACACCGCGCGGTCCGGCGCGCCGTAGCCGAGCGCGAGGCCGAGCGCGAGCAGCCCCGACGTCAGGGCGACGCCCACCAGCGCGACCCAGCATGCGTAGACCGCCAGCTTCGCGAGCGCGATGCGCCCGCGCGTCACGGGGAGCGCGAACAGGCCCACGATCGTGCCGTCCGTGAACTCGCGCGCGAACAGCCACGCCAGCACGGTGCCGCAGCCGAGCATGCCGGCGGCCGCCGTGACCTGGCCGGCGCCCGACAGCAGCCCCGTCCAGTCGAGCGCCGCCGCGGGGCCCGCCTTCGCGATCATCGCCGGGTCGCCGCCGGCCACGGCCGCGGTGATCCCGCCGAGCACGGCGATCGTCCCGCCGACGAGCGCCACCGTGGCGATCAGGCCGACGGGTGAGCGCCGGAGCTTGGTGGCCTCGGCGCGCAGCGCGGCGTTCACCGTGCCGCCGTCCCGACGCCCGCGCGACGGTCGTCGTCGTGGATGCGGTCGAAGAAGGCGCGCTCGACGTCGGGGCCGTCGGTGGCGAGCTCGCCGATGAGCCGGCCGCGGTTCATCAGCAGCGTGCGCCCCGCCGTCCGCGCGACCTCGTCGAGGTGGTGGCTGCTCACCAGGACGGCCGCACCGTCGGCGGCGCGGCGCGTGAGGTGCTCGCGCAGCAGGATCACCGAGGCCGGGTCGAGCGCGTTGCTCGGCTCGTCGAGCACGACGAGGTCGGGTCGGTGCTGCAGGGCCGCGGCCAGCCCGACGCGCTGCCGCGTGCCGAGCGACAGCCGTCGGAAGCGGCGGTCGGCGACCGGCCGGAGCTGCCACTGGTCGAGCGCCTCGTCGACGCAGCCCGGGTCGGCGTGGTGGAGCAGCGCCGCGAGGTGCAGGTTCTCCCGCGTCGTCAGCTCGGGGTAGGCCAGCGGGACCTCCACGAGGGCGCCCACGCGTGCCCACGACCTCGCGGGGGCGGTGGCGAGCGGTGCGCCCAGCACGTGCACGGTCCCGCGGGCCGGGCGCAGCATCCCGAGCGCGAGGCGCATGAGGGTGCTCTTGCCCGCTCCGTTCAGTCCGACGAGCGCCACGATCTCGCCCGCGGCGACGGACATCGTGACGTCGTGGACGCCGTCACCGTGCCCGAACCCGAGGCTCACCCGGTCGAGCCGGAGCGACGTCATCGCCCTGCCATCGCGTCGAGCGCGTGGCCGACGGCCGTGTCGAGCGGCTCCGTGCCGGAGCGCGCCCACTCGAGCAGCGCGGCGCCGAGGCCGGCGACGACCGCCGCGGACACGACCTGGGCCTGAGCCGGGGTGGCACCGCGTGCGTGGAGCGCGTCGGCCAGCGCGGCGATGGTGGGTGCCCCGCTCGTCTGCAGCGCGCCGTGCAGCGACGGCGTCGTGGCCACCAGCCGCAGTCGCGTGCGCAGCGCGTCGGTCAGCTCCGGGTCGAGCGTGCGCCAGGCCGCGCGGACGCCCTCGACGGTCGCCCGGAGCGGTGTCTCGGACGCCGGACGGTGGCGGACGGCGTCGGCGATCAGGGGGTCGAACGGGTCGTCGAGCAGCAGCGAGGCCTTGGTCGGGAAGTGGCGGAACAGCGTGACCTCGCTGACCCCCGCGGCGGCGGCGACCTGCGCCGTGCTCGTCGCGTCGTAGCCGTGGTGCTGGAAGAGGTGCAGTGCTGCGCGTTGCAGCGTCTCGTGCGTGCGGTTCCACCGGCTCACGGCGACAAATGTAAGTCACTTACATCAACGGGTCAACGCGGTCGCCACGGTGGCCGGACGGGCGTGGGGCAGACGTGCGGGCAGGGCCGCGACGCGCGCAGCCGGCGTCGGGGCGCTCGGTGTCAGGCGCCCACCGGCTCCACGCCGAGCTCCGCGAGCAGCGCCCGGACCCGCGCGCGGATCTCGTCACGGATCGGCCGGACCGCCGCGATGCCCTGACCGGCGGGGTCCTCCAGCGTCCAGTCCTCGTAGCGCTTGCCCGGGTAGAACGGGCACGCGTCGCCGCAGCCCATCGTGACCACGACGTCCGAGGCCTGCACCGCCTCGGGCGTGAGGACCTTGGGCTGCTCGGCGCGGATGTCGATCCCGACCTCGAGCATCGCGTCGACCGCGACGGGGTTGATCTGCTCGGCCGGCATCGACCCGGCGGAGCGGACCTCCACGGCACCGCCGGACAGGTGCCGTAGCCAGCCCGCGGCCATCTGCGAGCGGCCCGCGTTGTGCACGCAGACGAACAGGACCCTCGGGCGGGCGGCGTCGGCAGGGGTCTCGGCCATCGGTCGTTCTCCCTCGGGTCGTTCGGTGGTGGCGGTCGGACGCGTGCGTGCGCGCTCCGACGTCGCCACGGGTCGCTGGGCTTCGACTCCCGTCGATATTGATGGATGTCGAAGTAACCGTCAACGTACCGGGCGCGTGTGCCGGTGGAGGCAGGACGACCTCACGGGGTGCCGGTCCCGGACGTCTGCCCGGTCCCGCTTGCCGGCTCGGTGCTCGGCCCAAGGGGCCACCTCCCCGGCCGCGCGCACCGGCCCGACGTCACGTACCGTGGACGGCGGTGTGCCGGGAAGTCTGGTCGGCGAGTCCCGTCGTCGACCCGCCCGGAGCCTGCCGTGAACCCTGACCTCCCTGCCGCCATGCCTGCGGCCGCCCTCCACGAGCCGTTCCTGCACCGCACGACGCCGTGAGCCTCGTGGCCCTCGTGGCCGGCGCCTGGGCGCTGGTCGCGGTCACCCCTGCCCTCGCCCGACTGATCGGCCCGCGCGCCGGGTGGGTCGTCGCCGCCGGGCTCACCGCGCTCGCGGTCGCGCTCGTGCAGCTCCGCACGTCCGCGGGTGACGTCACCGAGTCCGTCGCGTGGATCCCCGCGGTCGACGTCGCGCTGCGCCTGCGGCTCGACGGCCTCGGGTTCCTGTTCGCAATGCTCGTGCTGCTCGTCGGGGCCGTCGTCATGGTCTACAGCACCGGGTACGTGCGGTCGCCGCGGCCCGTGGGCTTCTTCGTGCTCATGACCGCGTTCGCGGCCGCGATGCTCACGCTCGTGCTCGCCGACGACCTCGTCGTGCTGTTCGTCGCCTGGGAGCTCACGACGCTGTGCTCCTACCTGCTGATCCTCGTGTCCGGGCCCACCGCCGGGCCGCCCGCGACGCGCACGCTGCTCGTCACGGCCCTCGGTGGGCTCGCGCTGCTCGGCGCCGTCGCGCTCGTCGTCGTCCGCACCGGCACCACCGAGCTGACCGCCGCGCTCGCGTCCCCCGTGTGGGGCGACGACCCGGCCTTCGCCGGTGCGGTCGCCGTGCTCGTCGTGCTCGCGGCCATGACCAAGTCGGCGCAGCTGCCGTTCCACGCGTGGTTGCCCGACGCGATGGTCGCGCCCGCACCCGTCAGCGCGTACCTGCACGCGGCGGCCATGGTGAAGGCGGGCATCTACCTGCTGCTCGTGCTCGCGCCCGCGGCGTCGGCGTCGCCCCTGTGGTCGGGGACCCTCGTGGTGGTGGGCGTGACGACAGCGGTCATGGGCGCCGTCTTCGCGCTCCAGCGCACCGACCTCAAGGAGCTGCTCGCGTACTCGACCGTCAGCCAGCTCGGGCTGCTCGTGGCGGTGATCGGCGTCGGCACGCCGGGGGCGCTGCTCGCGGCCTGCGTGCACGTCGTCGCGCACGCGCTGTTCAAGTCGGCCGCGTTCATGACCGTCGGCGTGGTCGAGAAGCGCACGGGCACGCGCGACCTGCGCGAGCTGCACGGCCTCGCGCGCGCCATGCCGTGGACCGCCGCGATGCTCGTCCTCGCGGTCGTGAGCATGGCCGGCGTCGCGCCCGCGCTCGGGTTCGTCAGCAAGGAGCTCGTGCTCGACGCGTTCGTCACGGCCGAGCAGGGCGCCGTGCTCGGCTGGGGGGCCGTCGCCGTCGTCACCGTCGGCGCCGCGCTCACCGTCGCGTACAGCCTGCGCATGGTCGTCACGACCCTGCCCGGCCTCGCGCCCACGCCGCCGGTGCGCCGCGCCGACCCCGCGATGACGGCGGCGATCACCGTCACCGCGCTCGGCGGGCTCGCCGTCGGCCTCGTCCCGGGGACGCTCGACGCGCTCGTCGCGCCGGCGGCCGCGGTGGTCGGCGGCATCGACGTCGACCAGGTCCCGTACCTCACGCTCTGGCACGGCGTCACCCCCGCGCTGCTGCTGTCGGTCGCCGCGGTGCTCGGCGGCGTCGGGCTCACGCTCGTGCGCCGCCGCGTCGACGCGCTGCTCGTCGGGCGTCGGCTGTTCCCCGCCGACGGCACCGCCGTGGTGCAGCGCGTGGTCGACGGGATCATCGCCGGTGGTCGTCGCGTCGGCGACCTCACGCGGTCCGACGTCCCGGCGACGCACCTGGCCGTGCCGGTGCTCCTCGTCGGCGCGAGCACCCTGGGCCTGACCCGCCTGTGGTCCGGGCTGCCCGACGTCGGCCCCGTCACCGTGGGCGAGATCGCGCTGCTCGTCGGCGTCGCGGCCGGCGTCGTCGGCGTCGTGCGCGCGCGGCAGCGGCTGACGGCCGTCATCGCCACGGGCGTCGCCGGCTTCGGGGTCGTGCTGTGGTTCGTCGTGCTCGGCGCGTCCGACGTCGCGATGACCCAGCTGCTCGTCGAGATCCTCACGGTCGTCGTCATGGTGCTGGTGCTGCGCCGCATGTCCGGCACGTTCCGACCCGTGCGCGCGCGGCGTCAGGTCGTGACGGCCGTCGTCGCGCTCGCCGCGGGCGCCGCCGCCACGGTCGCGACGGTCACGCTCACCGGGCACCGGCCCCTGTCGGGTGCGGGGGAGTTCTACCTGCGCCGGGCCGAGGACCTCACGGGCGGCACCAACGTCGTCAACACGATCCTGGTCGACTTCCGCGCGCTGGACACGCTCGGCGAGCTCGTCGTGCTCGCCGTCGGAGCCGTCGCGATCACCGCGCTGCTCGACGCGCGTCGCGCGGTCGACCGGCGGTCGGTGCCGCTCGCCCGCACGCCGCTCGTGCCGGCCGCGCCCAACGCCGTGTTCCTCGGCGTGCTCGACCGGTACCTCGTCCCGCTCATGATCGTCGGGTCGGTGCTCCTGCTGCTGCGCGGGCACGACGCCCCCGGCGGCGGGTTCATCGCCGCGCTGCTCGGTGCCGCTGCCCTCGTGCTCGCGTACCTGTCGGCCGCGACCGACGAGGTGCCGCGCGTCGAACGTCCGTACCTGTCGATCGCGGGCTGGGGCGTCGTCGTCGCGGTCGGCACGGGGCTGCTCGGGCTCGCCGAGGGCTCGTTCCTGCGCCCGCTGCACCTCGACGTGCTCGGCCTCAAGGTGACCACCGCGCTCGTCTTCGACGTCGGTGTGTACCTCGCGGTGCTCGGCGTGCTGCTGGCCGCGGTCGTCCGGCTCGGGCTGTCGCCCGCGTCCGACCGCCGCGCCGACGCCCGCCGGGCCCGCACGGCGCGAGACGCCGCCGCACCCGCCACCCGCACCCCGGCCGAGCAGAGCGGAGCCCCCCGATGATCCTCGCCCTGACCGTCGGGCTCCTCGTCGCGGGAGCCGTCCACCTGCTGCTGCAGCGCGACGCGCTGCGCGTCGTGCTCGGCTTCGTGCTGCTCGGCCACGGCGTCAACCTGCTGCTCTTCTCCGCCGGCGGCGTCGGACGCCGCGGCGAGCCGCTCGGGCAGGGGCCTGACCCCGCCGTGACGGCCGACCCCCTGCCGCAGGCGTTCGTGCTGACCGCGATCGTCATCGCGTTCGCCATCACCATCTACCTGCTCGTCCTGGCCGTCACGGGCACCGCGCGCGACGTGGCCGGGCCGGACGACGACGGGAGCCCGACGTGAGCGACCACCTCCTGCCCCTACTGGTCGCCGTCCCGCTGCTCGGCGCGGGCGTCGTCCTGCTGCTGCGTGCCCGCCCGGCGTGGGTCGTGGCCACGACGCTCGCGCTCCTGGTCGCCGACGTGGCCGCGGGCGTCGCGCTCGTCGCGGCAACGCGCGGCGGCGACGTGCTGGCCCACCAGGTCGGCGGCTGGCCCGGCGGCATCGCGATCCCCGTGGTGGTCGACGCGTTCGCCGCGCTCATGCTCACCGTCGCGGGTGTGCTGACGCTCGCGTGCACCGCGTTCGCGGTCGCGTCCGGCACGGGTCGGCTGCCGCTGTTCGGCCCCCTGGTCCTGGTGCTGCTCGCGGGCGTCAACGGCGCGCTGGTCACGGGCGACCTGTTCAACCTGTTCGTGTTCGTCGAGGTCATGCTGCTGCCGTCGTACGGGCTGCTCGTGCTCGCACGGCGTCGCCGCGGCACCGAGCGGTCCGTCGTCGGGTCGCGGCTGTACGTCGCGTTCAACCTGTTCGTCTCGACCGTGTTCCTCGCGGGCGTCGCGCTCGTCTACGGCACGGCCGGCACCGTCAACCTCGCGGAGCTGGCCGGGGCCGCCGCGGAGTCATCGACCGTCGCGGCGGCCGCCGGGCTGTGCCTCGCGGCGCTGTCGATGAAGGCCGCGGTCGTCCCCGTGCACGGGTGGCTCGCACGCACCTACCCGACGACGTCCCCCGCGGTGACCGCCCTGTTCTCCGGCCTGCACACCAAGGTCGCGGTGTACGCGATCTACCGCGTCTACGCCGTCGTGTTCGACGGCGACCAGCGGTGGCTGTGGATCGGCCTCGTGCTGTTCACGGCGACCATGGTCGTCGGCGTCCTGGGCGCAGCCGGCGAGGGGCGCATGCGCGCGATCCTCGCGTTCCACATGGTCAGCCAGATCGGCTACATCCTGCTGGGCGTCGCGCTGTTCACGCACGCCGGCCTCACCGCCGGGATCTTCTACCTGCTGCACCACATGGTCGTGAAGGCGTCGCTGTTCCTGTCCGCCGGCGCGGTCGAGGAGCGGTACGGCACCGACGCGCTCGACGACCTCGCGGGCCGGGTGCGCCGCGAGCCCGTGCTCGCCGCGGCGTTCGGCGTCGCGGCGTTGTCCTTGGCCGGGCTGCCGCCGTTCTCCGGCTTCGTCGCCAAGCTCACGCTGATCCTGGCCGCGGTGCGGGCCGACCAGCTCGTCGTCGTCGCGCTCGCGCTCGTCGTCAGCCTCGTGACGCTGCTGTCGATGCTGAAGATCTGGGGCAAGGTCTTCGCCCCGACCCTCACCGGTGCCGTGGGCCGCGCCGACGACCCCGGCGGGCCGGCGACGGCCGACGGCGACGGGGGCGGAGGTGTCGCGACGCTGACCGCGACGAGCACGCGTCGTGCGCGCACCGCCCTGGCGGCGCCCGCCGTCGCGCTCGCCGGCGTCACGGTCGTGCTGGGCCTCGGTGCCCAAGGGCTGCTCGGCCTCACGGCGACCGCGGCCGACGGCCTGCTCGACACGTCCGGCTACGTCGAGGCGGTGCTGCCGTGATCCTCCGCGCCCTCACCCTCCCGATCCGCGCCGTCGTGTTCCTGCTGTGGTTCGCCGGGCAGGTCGTCCTCTCGTCCGCGGCCGTCCTCGCCGACGTCCTGGTCTCCGGCCGGCGCAGCACGCCCCGCGTGGTCCGGCTCGACCTGGCCGACGCCGGCGACCACCACGTCACGGCGCTCGGCGTCCTCGTGACGCTCACCCCCGGCACGCTCGTGCTCGGCGTCGTCGAGCAGCCCGGCGGCACGCGCTCCGTGCTCGTGCACTCGATGTACCACCGCGACGAGACCACCGCCGTCGCCGACCTGCGCGACCTCGACGACCGGCTCGTGCGCGGCCTGACCCTGGGAGGACGACCGTGATCGTCATCGACATCGCCGTCGCGGGGCTCGCCGTGGCGTTCCTCGTGGCCGCGTGGCGCGTCGTCGCCGGCCCGACGCCCGCCGACCGCGTCGTCGCGGCCGACCTGCTGACGTTCAGCCTCATCGGGCTCGTCGCGCTCGTCGGCACGCGCCTGGCCCGCGCGGGCACGTTCGACCTCGTGATCGTCGCGACCCTCGTGGCGTTCCTCGCGGCCGTCTCGCTGGCCCGTGCGCTGACGGGAGGCCACCGGTGAACGCCGCGGAGCTGGCCGGTCAGGTGCTGGTGCTGCTCGGCGCCGCGGTCTTCGTGGTCGCGGCGCTCGGCCTGCGCCGCTTCCGGGACCCCTACATGCGGATCTCGGCCGTCGCGACGGCTGGCGGCCTCGGCGTCGCGTGCGTCACCGTGGGGGCGGTCCTGCTCGACCCCTCGGTGGCGAGCGCGGCCAAGGTCGCGGTCGCGGTGGTGCTGCAGCTGCTGACCTCGGCGGTCGGCGGCATCGCGATCGCCCGCGCCGCGGTGGGGTCGGGCCACCGGTTCGCGCCGGGCACCGACACGCGCGCGCTCGACGCGCCCGACTCACCTGACGGGGAGGAGTGAGACGTGCTCATGCCGTCACGTGAGGATCACCGGGAGTGGGGTCACCGGGGAGGCGGCGTCGTGCTGCTCGCCGCGTGCGCCGTGACGGCCGCGCTGGCGTGGCTGGCACGGCGCACGCTGCACCTCGGTGACGACGACGAGGACGACGCGGCCGGGGTCGGCGTGGTCGAGCACCTGGTCGCCGTGGTGCCGCCGCTCGGCTGACCGCGGTACGGCCCCGCCCCGGGCGGGCGGGGCCGTACCGCGCGGTCAGGATCGTCGCGCGACGAGCGCGTCGACCGTCCCGGCGACGTGGCCCCACGCTGCGGGGTCGGGCAGGTGCCCGCACTCGAGCGGGACGACGTCCGTCCCCAGCAGGCGCCGCGCGGCGGGTGCGACGTGGGCGGGGGGCAGCAGCCGGTCGTGCACGCCGGCCATGACCACGGGCGGCCGCGACCGCAGGACGTCCGTGAACCGGTCGGCCTGCCGCCCGGGGACGAACCCGGGCCGCACGTGGCGCCCCACCAGCGTGAGCCACTCGACCAGCGCCGGGTCGACCCGCTCCGCGGGCGCCGCCAGGTGCTCGAGCAGCCGGTAGCTGGTCGCGGGCCGGGGCGCGGCACGCCAGCGCGCCGCGGCGGCGAGCAGCCGTAGCGGGAGCCGGGGGCGGCGCAGGCCGCCGGGGCTCACGAGCACGCGGCCGACGACGAGCGGTGACGACGCCGCGAGCGCGGCGGCGGCACCGAGCGCGTGCCCGACGAGCACGACGGGCCGGTCCAGCCGCGTGACGACCTCGTCGAGCCACGCACCGAGCTGGTGCACGCGGGCCCTCTCGACGCGGCGCCCCGAGCTGAGCCCGGGCTCGCCCGGCACGTCGGGCGCGACGACGTGCCCCCGCGCGGCGAGGGCCGTCAGCGCGGGCAGGTGCGCCGCGGCGCACGCGTTGGCCCCGGGCACGAGCACGACCGCGACCGGCACGTCGGGGTCGCCCGCCGTGAGCACGTGGGTCGGGCCGGCGACGGTGTCCCGGTGATCGCGGACGTGCGGCACGGCCCACGCGGAGAGCCGCGCGTCGCACCAGTCGTCGATCCGCCGCCGGGCGTGCGGGTCGTGCAGCGTCCGGTAGATGCTCTCCGTCATGGCGCTCACCCGCCCGGCCGGGCGGTGGGCGTGAGCGTGCGGGCAGGGGAGGTGGGGCGCACGGCGCTCCTCGGGTCGTCCGGACGTCGATGGCGCGTCGCAGCGCCAGCCGACCAGACTTCCCGGCACACCGGTGACCAGTGTAGGTCGGGCGCCCTGCTCCGCGCCCGCGGGCGTCCGGGCCGCGGGGCCCCGCCTGGTGCGTGAGAGGTCGATCCAGCACGCGGCTGGATCGACCTCTCACGGCACGGGGGTGTCAGGCCGTGACGACCTCGAGCGTGACGGGGACGTTGCCGCGCGTCGCGTTCGAGTAGGGGCAGACCTGGTGCGCGGCCTCGACGAGGCGCTCGGCAACGGCCTGGTCGATCCCGCCGAGCTCGACGTGCAGGGTCACCTCGAGGCCGAACCCGCCCTCGCCGTTGGGGCCGATGCCGACCTCGGCCGTGACGGCCGAGTCGGTGAAGGTGACCTTGTCGCGGCGCGCGACGCTCTTGAGCGCGCTGTGGAAGCACGCCGAGTAGCCGGCGGCGAAGAGCTGCTCGGGGTTGGTCGCGCCGCCCGCGCCGCCCATCTCGCGCGGGACGGCGAGGTCGAGGTCGAGGAGGCCGTCCGACGAGCGGGTGTGGCCCTCGCGCCCCTCACCGGTGGCGGTGGCGACGGCGGTGTAGACGACGGACATGGCGGGACCTCCTGGGGAACAGCGAGAGAAAGAACGGTCGTTCTACCTATGGCGTACACTCCACCCTGAGGAGGTCGGGATGTCAAGCACGCACGACGCCGCCTACGGTTCGACCATGACCGCCGACGCCGCCCGCCCGTCCGCGCGGCCCGGCACCCGCTCGGCCGCCCGCGAGCGGCTGCTCGGCACCGCGTCCGCGCTGTTCTACGCCGAGGGCGTGCGCGCCGTCGGCGTCGACCGCGTCGTCACCGAGGCGGCCGTGACCCGCGCGACCTTCTACCGGCACTTCACCGGCAAGGAGGCCCTGGTCGTCGCCTACCTCGACGCGGTCGACGCGGGCGTCCGTGAGCGCGCCGGCGAGCTGCCCGACGCCCCGGACGACGTCGCCGCGTGGCTGCGGCGGCTCACCGCGGAGATCGGCGACGAGCTGTGCCGCCCCGGGTTCCGCGGCTGCGCCTTCATCAACGCCGCCGCCGAGTACCCCGACGCCGCGAGCCCCGTCCGCGTCGCCGTCCGGCGCCACCGGGAGTGGCTGCAGGACGCCGCCACGCGCGCGCTCGCGCGCACGGGCCACCCCGACCCCCGCGCCGCCGGCAGCCGCTGGATGGCGCTGCGCGACGGCGCGATGGTCGGCGCGTACCTCGGTGACGTCGACGACGCGCGCGCGGCCCTGCGCGCCGGCGTCGACGACCTGCTCGCGGGCCGCTGACCCGACGCGGCTCAGGCCGACGGCACCGGCGCGACCTCGGGCGCGGGTGCGTCCGCCGGAGCTGCGGCCGACGCGCGTCCCGCGACCCAGATCGTCGCGGCGCCCGCCGCCGACACCAGCAGGATCCCGGCGACGGCTCGCACGCCCAGCGGGTCGCCCAGCAGCGCGGCCCCCACGAGCGCGCCCGTCACCGGGTCCATCGCGAACAGCGTGCCGACGACGCGCGTCGAGCTCACGCGCACCGCGAGGAAGTCCAGCGAGAACGCGAGAGCGACGCCCAGCAGGCCCGACACGACGAGCACGCCCCACCCGCCGGCCGCGACGCGCGGCACGGCCGGCACCGAGAACGGCAGCAGCGCGAGCGCCCCCACGGCGACCGACAGCGCGAGCCCGTCGAGGCCCGCGGTGTCGTCGCCGACGCGGCCCGCGAGGAACGTGTACGCGCCGAACGCGACGGCCGCGCCCAGGCCGAACCCGACGCCGAGCGCGTCGACGCCACCCACCGGGCCGGCGACCAGCAGCACGCCCACGAGCGCCCCGGCCGGCAGCGCGAGCTCACGCCGCCGCGCGACGCCCGCCGCGGCCACCGTGAGCGGCCCCAGGAACTCGAGCGTCACCGCCAGGCCTAGCGGCAGCCGCTGCACAGCGGCGTAGAACAGCACGTTCATCGCGGCCATCGCGACGCCGTACAGCACGACGCCGCGCCACGCGCGCGGCGAGCGGCCCCGCAGCGACGGCCGCGTCAGCGCGAGCAGCACGACGGCCGCGACCGCCATGCGCAGACCGCTGACGCCGAGCGTCCCGACGGTCGCGAACAGCGACGACGACAACGCCGCCGACACCTGGATGCTCGACGAGCCGACGAGCACGAGGCCCAGCGCGAGCAGCGGGCCCGAGCGCGGGTGGGCAGCACGGAAGGAGGACAGGAAGGTCATGAGAGGTCCCGGGTGATCGAGCCGGACGTCGCCGGCGGGGGTGGTGTCGATCAGCGCGGGCCGTCGAGCCGCGGACGCAGGGCGTCCGCCGGGGGAGGGCCCGCTACCGGGCGCAGGGGCCGCGACGCGCGGCGCACCCGAAGCTGCTCATGGGATCCATGTGCCGGACCATAACCCCTGCGCGGGCCTCGCGGCGTCCCCGTCCCACGGCGACGGGCGGGACCGCTGCGCGCGAGGGGTCCACCCACCCCCGTGCCGGACCGTCGGCGTCACGAGGCGCGGCCCCGGTGCCACGCGGACCACAGCCGCGCGTACGGCTCGCAGCCCGCGAGCAGCTCGTCGTGCGTCCCGGTGGCCACCACGCGCCCCGCGTCGAGCAGCGCGATCCGGTCGGCCCGCGCCGCCTGGTCGAGCCGGTGCACGACCACCAGGGCGGTGCGCCCGGCCAGCACCCGGCGCGCGGCCACGTCGAGCGTGCGTGCCGCGCCCGAGCCCGCCTCGGCCGTCGCCTCGTCGAGCACGACCACGCGTGCGTCGGTCAGCGCGAGCCGCGCGAGCGCGACCTGCTGCGCGCGGTCCGGGGAGAGCGGCAGCCCGCCGGCGCCCACGGCCGTCCGCAGGCCCTCGGGCAGGTCGTCGACCCAGTCGGCGCCGACCAGGGTCAGCGCGTCGCGCAGCCGTGCGTCGTCCGCGTCCGGGCGTGCCAGTCGCAGGTCGTCGGCGAGCGTCCCCGCGAACACGTGGACCTCCTGCGTCACGGCCGCGACCGCGGTGGCGGCCCGCGGCGAGCCCGCCGGGGCGCCGTCGACCAGGACCGTGCCCGCGGTGGGCGCCACCGCGCCGGTCACGAGGCGCGCGAGCGTCGACTTGCCCGCACCCGACGCACCGACCAGCGCGACGACCTCGCCCGCCGCGACGTGCAGGTCCACGGCGTGCAGCACGGGCCGGTCGGGGTCGTACGCGAACGTCACGCCGCGCACGTCGATCGTGCCCGCGTCCGTCGTCGGCGCGTGCGTCCCCGCGACCGTCGTCCCTGCGACCGTCGTCCCCGCGACCGCCGCCCGCGCGTCGGTCGTCCCCGGGGCGGCGTCGGGCGTGTCCCCGGCCGGGCCGTCCGCCGGCAGCACCCCGACGACGCGCGCGAGCGCCGCCTGCGCACGCTGCAGGTCGTCGACCTGCGACAGCAGGATCCCGACGGGGTCGAACAGCCGGTGGACGAGCAGCGCGGCCGTCGTCGCGGCGCCGACGGTCGCCGCGCCGGCACCCACGAGCCAGTACCCCACGACGAGCACCGCACCGAGGCCGACGAGCTCACCGGCGTGCAGCCGGTGCGCGAACGCGAGCTGCACGCGCAGCCCCTCGACGGTGCGGTCGACCGCGCGGAGCGACGCGCGCTCGACCCGCCGCTCGTGCGCGTCGGACGTGCCGAGGGCGCGGATCGTGTCGGCCGCCGTGACCGCCTCGAGCACCTGGTGCGTGCGGTCGGCCGCCGCCGCGCGCTCGGCGCGGAACACCGGGCCCGCGCGGCGCCCGAACGCGCGCACGCCCCAGACCTGCAGCGGCACGGCGGTGAGAACCGCGACGGCGAACCGCCAGTCCAGACCCGCGAGGCCGCCGACCGTCAGGAGGATCGTGGCGCCCGCGCCGCACACCGCGGGCAGCACCTGGGAGACGGCGGTGCGCAGCACGTCGACGTCGCCCGACACGCGTGCCACGAGGTCGCCCGTCCCGGCGCGCTCGACCTGCGCGGGCGGCACGTGCAGGGCCGCGTGCACGGTGCGCTCGCGCAGGTCGGCGAGCGCGTGCTCGAACGTCCGGGCGACGAGCAGCCGGGCCACGGCGGCGAGCGCGGTCGCCCCGACGAGCGCGGCCACGAGTGCCGCCGCGGACCACCACAGGCGCGACGGGGCGGCGTCCGCCGCGACGGCGTCGACCATGCGTCCGATGAGCCACACCGGCACGAGCCCCGCGAACGCGCCGACGAGCAGGACGACCGCCGCGGCGGCGACGCCACCGCGGTGCGTGCGCAGCACCTGCCACGCGTAGCGGCGCGTGGCGGCGGGGTCGGCGACGGGCAGCGCGGCGGCGGGCGGTGCGGTTGCGGCGGTGGGGACGGTGCCGGGGGCGGGGGTGCTCACGCGACCACCTCCCGGTAGGCGGGCACGCGCGCCAGCAGGTCGACGTGGGCGCCGCTGTCGGTGCCGTGCGCGTGCACCACGACGACGCGGTCGCACGCCGCGAGCAGCGTCGCCGACGACGTCACGAGCAGGACCGCTCGGTCGTCGCCGCGGCGCGCGTGCAGCGCGACGAGCTCGCGCGCGACGTGCTGCTCGGTGACCGCGTCGAGCGCGGTCGTCGGCTCGTGCAGCACGAGGACGGCGTGCGGGGTCGCCCAGGCGCGTGCGAGCGCGACGCGCTGCCGCTGCCCGCCCGAGAGCCGTGCCCCGGCGCCGTCGAGCACGGTCGCGAGGCCGTCCGGGAGGTGCTCGAGGACCTCGCCGACCGTGGTCGCGTGCAGCACGTCGGGGTCGGGGGTCGTGCCGGGGGCGCCGGCGGTGAGCACGTCGGCGAGCGGCGCGGTGACCAGCGCGACGTCATGCGGGGGTGCGTGCACGGTGTCGCGCAGCGTCCGCGGGTCGAGCGTGGTGACGTCGGCGGCGAGCACGCGCACGCCGGGCGCGACGCGGGTGCGGCCCGCGAGCGCCTCGACGAGCGCGCGCGTGCGGACCGCGTCGCCGGCGACGCCGACGACCTCGCGCCGTGCGACCCGCAGCGGGGGCAGCGGCGTGCCGTCGGCGGTCGTGGCGCCCGGCGTGACCTCGATCGCGACCGGGTGCGACGGGTCCGGTGCCGCTCCCGCTGCCGCGCCGGGTGCGGGGTGCAGCGGGGCGTCCTCGAGCAGCGCCGCGACCCGCCGGGCCGACGCGCGCCGGGCCGCGAGGTCCACGAGCACCCAGCCGACCGCGTCCATGGGGCGCTGCACGTACTGCGCGAGCCCCACGACCGTGACCATCTGGCCGAGCGTCATGCCGCCGTCGAGCGCGACGAGCCCCGCGGCGAGCGCGACGCCCGCGAGCACGAGCCCGGACAGCAGCGACGAGACGCCCGTGAACGCGACGCGCGCGCGGGCGGCGTGCAGCGCGGCGGCGAGCGCGTCGCGCGAGAGCGCGCGGTAGCGCGCGGCGGCGGCGGGTCGGGCGCCGACGCCGGTGAGCACGCGCAGGCCCGTGAGCATGTCGGCGGCCGCGCCGACGGTGCGTGCGGCGGACTGCTGCGCGGCGCCGGTGCGGGCGTCGAGCGGCCGCGACAGGTGGTGCAGCGCGACGAGCAGCGCGGGCGTCACGACGAGCACGCCGACGCCGAGCGCGGGCGACGCGTGGATCATGGCGACGGCCGCGACCGCGAGCGCGGCGAGCGCGGCGACGAGCTCGCCGACCGCCCAGGAGGTGCCGGCGACCTGTCCGGTGTCGGAGGTGAGGACCGCGTCGACCTCGCCCGCGGCGCGGGGTCGCGCGGTGCCGCGGTGCGCGAGGACACGGCGGACGCCGAGGAGGCGCAGGTCGTGCTCGCCGAGCGTCGTGACGTGCGTCGCGGCGAGCGCGCCGAACCGCCACGACCACGACAGCACGACGAACAACGCGACCAGCGCGCCGAGCAGCAGGCCGAGCGCGCGGCCGTCGCGGGGCAGCACGGCGTGGTCGATGACGGCGCCGACGAGCACGGGCACGAGGGCCTCGGCGACCTCGTGCAGCACGAGGCCGGTGGTCGACACGGCGAGCCGCGTGCGCCGACCGGCCGCGAGCAGCGCGTGACCGGCGACGCGGCGGACGGTCCAGGGCGTCGCGGACGCGGTGGCGGGTGCTGACGAGTCGCGCGTGCGCCTCGGCGGGGCGGAGACGGGGGAGGGCACGGCCCTAAGGTAAGGCGAACCTCATCGCAGCTCGAACCTGGAGGGTGACCGACCATGTCGACGATCGGCCAGGACGTCGCGGACGTCGACCTGACCGAGCTGGTGGCCGGGACGCGGGCGCGGCTGCTCACGGCGCTGCACGCGTCGGCGTCGCCGCGCGCGTGGGCGGCGCACGACCACGAGGACCACGAGCTGATCTGGGGCGTGCGGGGCGTCGTCACGGTGCGCACGGGCGACGAGCACCGGACCGTGCCGCCGAGCGCGGGCCTGTGGATCCCGGCGGGCGTGGCCCACGAGGTGGCGGCCACGGCGGGGGCGCGCTTCTGGACGACGCACGTGGCCCGGCCGGTCGCGCCCGGCCTGCGGGGAGGTGCGCGTGCGGTGGCGGTCACGCCGCTGCTGCGCGAGGTGCTGCTCTACCTGCACAACCGCCTCATGCCGCAGGACGTGCGCGAGCAGGCCGAGACGCTCGCGCTCGCGCTGCTCGACGAGGCGGAGGTGCCGCCCGTGCTGCTGCCGGTGCCGGACGACCCGCGCGCGCGGCGCATCGCGCGGGCGCTCGTGGCCGACCCGGCCGACGACCGCACGCTCGCGCAGTGGTGCGGGCAGGTCGGGTCGAGCGTGCGGCACATGTCGCGGGTGTTCCGCCGCGAGACGGGGATGACGTTCGCCCGGTGGCGCGTGCACGCGCGCGTGCGGGCGGCGACCACGCTGCTGCCGCAGGGGCTGCCGGTCGCGGCGGTCGCCCGCCGGGTGGGCTACCGCTCGCCGAGCGCGTTCGTGCACGCGTTCGGGGAGGTGACGGGGTGCACGCCCGGTGCCTACCTGCGGGCCGTGACCGTGCGGCCGGTCGCGGTGTCCCCGTGGGCGGATGACGACGAGGCGTGGCCGATCGCCGACACGGAACGGGTGATCGGCGACAGCGGCGGCCGCTGACGGGCATCGACGTCGAACTAAGGTGAGCCTCACCTGACTTCGACCCCGCGGCAGTGGCCCCGGGGCACGCGCGGCGCCCCGCGCCGCACCCGAGGAGACCTCATGACCACCACGTCCCGACGCCGCCCCGCGGCGCTCGCCCTCGCCCTCGTCGCCGGCCTCGCGCTCGCGGCCTGCTCGGCCACCGCCGACGGCGCGACCGGCGGCGCCCACGCCGCCACGCGCACCGTCGACTCCGAGTTCGGCGAGGTCGAGCTGCCCACCGACCCGCAGGCCGCCCTCGGCTTCTACACCACGGACGTCGACATCCTGGCGACGCTCGGCATCCCGCTCGCGTCGTCGCAGCCCGTGCGTGACGGCTACACCGGCTTCCCGGCCTTCTTCCCGCAGGACGCGCTCGCGGACGTCGACACGTTCGTCAACTTCCCCGAGTACAGCTACGAGGCCGTCATGGCCGCCGCACCCGACCTGATCCTCAACGGGCTGGGCTACGACGAGGAGGCCGTGCAGCGCCTCGCCGAGATCGCACCCACCTACTCCGTCAACGCGTTCGACGGCGCCGACTGGCGCGACAAGTTCCGGACCACCGCCGCCGCGCTCGGGCGCACCGAGCAGGCCGACGCGTGGTTCGCGCGCTACGACGCGCGCGTCGCCGAGGTCCGCGACCAGCTCGACGCGCGCGGCATCCACCCGCGCGTCGCGGCCATCGGCTGGTGGAACGACCAGCTGCAGCTCTCCTGCTACGGCGTGCCGTGCCTCGTGTTCGCCGACCTCGGGCTCGACGTCGCGCCGCTGGCGCTGCAGGAGGACGCCGCGCTCAGCCTCGAGCAGGTCGACCAGCTCGCCGACGTCGACGTCGCCGTCCGCAGCTACGAGCCCGGCCCCGCCGGCGAGGCCGCCGACGCCGAGACGCTGCAGATGCTCGCGACCAGCCAGGTCTGGTCGTCGCTGCCGTTCGTCGCCGAGGACCGCTACTTCCGCTACGACCTCGAGATGGACTACGGGTCGCCCAGCGGCCACGCGGCGTTCCTCGAGTTCCTCGCCGACAGCCTGCTCGGCTGACGCCGGCACCCGGGACGAGGACGACGATGGCGCTCGACGGCGGTCTGACGCCCCGCATCTGGCGGGCCGAGGTGACGCACGTGCGCCGGCTCACGCCGGGCATGGTGCGCGTGACGCTCGGCGGTCCGGGCATGACGGAGTACGGCACCACGGGGGTGGGGGACGAGTACGTCCGGGTGTTCTTCCCGCACGCCGGGCAGGACGAACCCGTGATGCCGCGGGTGGCGGGACGATCCTGGGAGTTCGACGACCCCGACACGGCCGCGCCCATGCGCACGTACACCGTGCGCGCGTGGCGGCCCGGCGAGGTCGACGTCGACTTCGTCGTGCACGACGGCGGCGTCGCGGCCGCGTGGGCGCTGCGCGCGCGGCCCGGCGACGTTGTCGGGCTCACCACGCCGATCGGCCTGTACGACCCCCCGGACGGCACGACGTGGCAGCTGCTGCTCGCCGACGCCACCGGGCTGCCCGCCGCGCTGCGGCTGCTCGAGCAGGCCCCGCCGGGGGTCCGCACGCGCGCGGTGCTCGAGGTGCCGGACGCCACGCACCACCAGGACGTCGCGCCCGGTGCGCACGCCGACGTCACGTGGGTGCACGGCGGCAACGGCCACGGGCCGAGCGCCCTGGCCGACCTGCTGCCGGACGTGACCCTGCCCGACGGCCCCGGCTACGTGTGGGTGGCCGGCGAGACCCGCGTGCTGCGTGCGGTGCGCCGGCACCTGCGGCACGAGCGGGCGCTGCCCGGCACCGACTACAAGATCGTCGGCTACTGGACCGCGCAGGCCGAGCTGTGGCGCGAGCGGTACGACGCGCTGCCCGCGCCCGTGCGCAGCCGCCTCGCCTCCCTGTGGGACGACGCCGGGCGCGACCCCGAGGAGATCGAGGACGAGTACGACGACCAGCTGGAACGGCTCGGCCTGTGAGCACGACCGTCGACGCGGCCGACGCCCCGCCGGGCACCCCGGGCGCCGCACCGGGACCCGACCAGGCCGAGGCGCGGCCGCCCGGCGCGCACCGCGGCCGGTGGCTGGTCGCGGCCGTCGTCCTGCTCGTGGCTGCGGTCGGGGCGAGCCTCGCGCTCGGCGCCCGGCCGGTCGCCCTGGGCACGGTCGTCGACGCGTTCGTGCGGCCCGACGGGTCCGACGCGCAGTCGGTCGTGCTCGACCTGCGGCTGCCGCGCACCGTCCTCGGGCTGCTCGTCGGCGTGAGCCTCGGCCTGTCCGGCGCGCTGATCCAGGCGCTGACCCGCAACCCGCTCGCCGACCCGGGCATCCTCGGCGTCAACGCCGGCGCCCAGCTCGCCGTCGTGCTCGGCGCCACCGCGGGGGTCGTGACGCTGCGCGGGCAGCTGTGGCTCGCGTTCGCCGGCGCCGCGGCCGCGACCCTCGCGGTGTACGCGATCGGCGCGGCGGGCCGTGGCCGCCCCAGCCCGTTGCGCCTCACGCTCGCGGGCGTCGCGCTGGGCGCCGCGCTGGGCGGCGTCACGTCCGGGCTCACGCTGGTGTCCGAGCGGACCTACGACACGATGCGCGTGTGGGGCGTCGGGTCGCTCGCCGCACGCGACCTGGGGGTGGCCGCGACCATCGCGCCGTTCGTGGCCGTCGGCGTGCTCGTCGCGCTCGCCGTGGCCCGCTCGCTCAACGCGGTCGCGCTCGGCGACGACACCGCCGCGACGCTCGGCGCGCGGCTCGGGGCGACCCGCGTCGCCGTGGTCGTCGCCGTCACGCTGCTCGCGGGCGCCGCGACCGCCGCCGCCGGGCCCGTCGGCTTCGTCGGGCTCATGGTGCCGCACGTCGCGCGGTGGCTCACCGGGCCCGACCAGCGCTGGGTGCTGACGCTGACGATGCTGCTCGCGCCCGTCCTCGTGCTCGTGTCCGACGTGACCGGGCGGCTCGTCATGCGACCCGCGGAGCTGCCGGTCGGCATCGTCACGGCGTTCGTCGGGGCGCCCGTGCTCGTGGCGCTCGTGCGCCGCCACCGGGCGAGCGGGCTGTGAGCGCGGCGCACGTCCGGGCAGTGCCGCCCGCCGTGCCCGGCGCCGCCGGACGGGCCGACGTCGCGGCCCCGCTCGACCGCGGGCGGCGCGAGCTGGTGCTGCGCCGCGGCCGCGTGAGCGTCGTCGTCGCGCGCCGCAGCGTCGTCGCCGTCACCGTGCTGGTCGTCCTCACGCTGGTGGTCGCGGTGCTCACGCTGGCCACGGGTGACTTCCCCGTCGCCCCGGCCGACGTGCTGCGCGCCCTGACCGGGCGGGCCGAGGGCAGGACCGCGACGGTCGTGCTCGGGTGGCGCCTGCCCCGCGTGGTCCTCGGGGTCGTGCTCGGTGCGGCGCTCGGCGTCGCCGGCGCCATGTTCCAGTCGCTCAGCCGCAACCCGCTCGGCAGCCCCGACATCATCGGCTTCAGCAACGGCGCCTACGCCGGTGCGGTCCTCGTGCTGCTCTCCGGGGGCACCGGCTACCTGACGGTCGCCGCGGGCGCGGTCGGCGGCGGCCTCGTCACGGCGCTCGTCGTGTACCTGCTCGCGTGGCGGCGCGGCGTGCAGGGCTTCCGTCTCATCGTCGTGGGCATCGGGGTCAGCGCCGTCATCTCGTCCGTCACGACGTGGCTCGTGCTGCAGGCCGAGGTGCGGCTCGCGGTCGCGGCGACCGTGTGGGGCGCCGGCACGCTCAACGGCGTCGGGTGGGACCAGGTCCGGCCCGCCGCGGGCCTCGGTGCCGTCCTGCTGCTCGGCGTCGTCGCCGTGTCCCGCGGCATGCACGCGCTCGAGCTCGGCGACGACGCGGGCGCCGCGCTGGGCGTCGGCGTCGAACGCACGCGGCTCGCGGTCGTCGTCGTCGGCGTCGCGCTCACCGCGGTCGCGACGGCGCTGACCGGCCCGATCGCGTTCGTCGCGCTCGCGGCGCCCCAGCTCGCGCGCCGCGTGCTGCGCGCCCCCGGCACGACGCTCGTCGGGTCGGCCGCCATGGGCGCGTTCCTGCTGGTCGCGTGCGACCTGGTCGCGCAGCGCGCGTTCGCGCCGCAGCAGCTGCCCGTGGGGGTCGTCACGGTCAGCCTCGGCGGGGCCTACCTGGTGTGGCTCCTTGTCCACGAAGCGAGGTCACGATGACGCAGCACCCCCCGGCACCCCTCAGCGCGCGCGGGCTGACGCTCGCGTACGACCGTCGCACGGTCGCGACCGACCTGTCCGTGGACGTGGGTCCCGGGTCGTTCACGGTGGTGGTCGGGCCCAACGCGTGCGGCAAGTCCACGCTGCTGCGCGCGCTGTCCCGCCTCCTGGCACCCGCCGCGGGGCAGGTCCTGCTCGACGGGCGCGACATCGCGCGGTACCGCACCAAGGAGGTCGCGCGTCGCGTCGGGCTGCTGCCGCAGACGTCGCAGGCGCCCGACGGGATCACGGTCGCCGACCTCGTGGGCCGTGGCCGGTTCCCGCACCAGGGGCTGCTGTCGCAGTGGTCCGCGGACGACGAGCGCGCGGTGCGCGCCGCGCTCGCGGCGACCGGCACCACCGACCTGTCGGGGCGCCTGGTCGACGAGCTGTCCGGCGGTCAGCGGCAGCGGGTCTGGGTGGCGATGGTGCTCGCGCAGCAGACCGACCTGCTGCTGCTCGACGAGCCGACGACGTTCCTCGACGTCGCGCACCAGGTCGATCTCATGGACCTGTTCGCGGCGCTGCACGCCGCCGGGCGCACGGTGGTCGCGGTGCTGCACGACCTCAACCAGGCCGCGCGCTACGCGACCCACCTGGTGGCGATGCGCGGTGGCGAGGTCGTCGCGCAGGGCGCTCCCGGCGACGTCGTCACGGCGGACCTCGTGCGCGACGTGTTCGGGCTCGACTGCGTGGTCGTCGAGGACCCGGTGTCGGGCGGGCCGCTGGTCGTGCCGCGCGGGCGGGCCTGGCCGGCACCCGCGCCCGGGCCGGTGCCCCCACGCGAGCCGGTCACGGTCGTCGGGGGCTGAACGGCGCGGCGCGCGGCACGCCGCGGCTCGGCGACGGCGTCGGCCTTCGCGGCGAGGTCGGCCTGGGCTCAGCCGCGCAGCTCGACGCCGATCTGCACGGCGTCGAGCTCGGCGAGCGCGCGGTCGAGCGTCGAGGACGGGTACGTGCCGAGGTCGCGCAGGTGCAGCAGCTCGGCGCGCTGCGCACCCAGCAGCGTGACCATGAGCCGCTGGTCGGACGCGCGCTGCGCGGCGTGCTGCTCGTCGTCCGCCTCGACGGCCGCGTCGATGGCCGCGAGCCTGCGGCGCGCGCGCTCGACGGTCGCGCTCGGGTACGGCGTGCCGTCGGGCTGCGCGAGCCCCGGGTCGTCGAGCCGCTGCACGGCGGCCCGCCGCAGCTCGGTGCGCAGCGCGGTGAGCTGCTCGGCGTCGTCGTCGTCCCGGGCCGTGAGGCCGAGGCGTCGCGTGAGCCACGGCAGGGTGCCGCCCTGGACCAGCAGCGTCCCGGCGGCCACGACGAACGCGACGAGCACGAGCAGCGAGCGCTGCGGCGTGTCGGACGGCAGCGACTGCGCGGCCGCCAGCGTCACGGCGCCGCGCATGCCGGCCCACACGAGCACGACGCCCTCGCGCGGGCCGAACCGCTCGGCCGTGAGGTAGTCGATGTCGGCGATCTTGCGGCGCACGCGCCGTCCCACGGCCTCGGCGCGGTCGGCCGGGTCGGGCAGGGCGGCCGCCGCGACGCGTCCGCCCGCGCGGAAGCCGGCGCGGAACCGTCGGCGACGACGGCCGGTCGAGCGGGGCGCCTGCGGCATGCGGCCCTCGTCGAGACGTTCCTGGGCGGACTCGAGCCAGTCCCGCAGCGCGGGCGTCCGCCGGGCGCGGCGCGCGAGCTCCCACACCGACCACGCGACGAACAGCGAGCGCACCGCGATGACGATGGTCGCGGTGAGGACGCCGAGCAGCAGCGCCGTCCACAGGCTGCCGTGCGCCTGGCGGACGTCGAGCACGAGCCCGAACACCTCGAGCCCCATGACGAGGAACACCGCGCCCTCGAGCAGCAGCTCGATCGTGCGCCACACCGCGTTCTCGGTGACGCGGTCGCGCGCCCGCAGCGCGCGGGGCGCGGCGTGCCCCGTGACGAGCCCCGCGGTCACGGCCGCGACCAGGCCGGACGCGCCCAGGTGCTCGGCGGGCAGGTACGCGACGAACGGCACGACGAACGAGATCGCGACGTTCGACGTGGTCTGCGTGACGTGCCCGCGCGCCCACACGTGCAGGCGCCCCACGACGTACCCGACGACGACGGCCACGACGACCGCGAACACGAAGTCGCCCGCGACGCCCCACAGCGACACCGTGCCCGCGGTCGCGACGATCGCCGAGCGCAGCAGCACCAGGGCGGACGCGTCGTTGAGGAGCGACTCGCCCTCGAGGACCGTGACGATGCGCGGCGACACCCCCGCCTTGCGGACGATCGACGTGGCCACCGCGTCGGTGGGGCTGACGATCGCACCCACCGCGATGGCCGTCGCGAGCCCGAGGTCGGGCAGCAGCGCGTCGAGCGTGAACCCGACCGCGACGGTCGAGACCAGCACCAGCACGACCGAGAACGCGGAGATCGTGCGCAGGTCGCGCCGGAAGTCCATGGTCGGCACGTTGGTGGCCGACGAGTACAGCAGCGGTGGCAGCACGACCCCGAGCACCCACTCGGGCTGGATCTCGATCTCGGGCACGAACGGCAGGAAGCTCACCGCCACGCCCACCAGCACGAGCAGCAGGGGAGCGGCGACGCCCACCCGGGGGGCGAACGTCGTCACCAGCACGATCACGAGCACGGCGAGCACACCGGCGGCCACCAGGTCCATGCGTCACCTCACGGTCGGCGCGGCAGGGTCGTAGCCGAACCTACGCCCCCGAGCACGTCCACCCCCGCGGCATCCACCCCCCGCCCACCCCCCGCGCATCCCC